>NZ_JBHWKR010000002.1:0-414902 GCF_042730855.1 Kribbella sp. NPDC059898 | reverse complement strand
AACCCACCCGCACCTCACTGTCCCCGGGGCGGGGGCCCCCCCCCCCGGGGGGGCGGGAAGTGGCGCCGCCGCGTTGTCTAGTGTGTGCCGTAGACGTTGAGCTCGGCGGCTGAGCCGAAGACTGCTCCGTTCAACGAGCTGGTGCCGACGAACTTCACGTAGCGGCCGGGCTTGGCGGGGAAGTCCAGCCGTTGTACGGCGGTGGAGTTCGGGAACTGTCCCGTCGCGACCGGCGTGCCCCAGTCCTGGCCGTCCGCGCTGACGTACAGCTCGTACCCCTTGAACATCCCGTTCGTCCCGCTCTGCCGGGGCAGGTAGCTGAACCCGTTCACCTGGTACGTCGACCCGAGGTCGAGCGTCATGAAGTGCGGGAACCCGGCCGGCGTACTCACCTGCGACCAGGCGGAATGCCAGATCGTACTGGGATTCCCGTCCAGCGCCATCGTCGCCGCACCACCCGTGGCAACGTCCTCGCTGTCCACAGCCACCACCTTGATCCGCGACTGCGGAACGATCCCCGGCGGCAGCACCGTCGCCTCCCCGGTGATCGTCGCCCGCCCACCCGTTGCCGACAGCACGTACTTCCCCTCCGGCGTACCGGCCGGCGGAGTGACATCCCATGTGGTCGAAACAGTCGCACCGGCGGCAACCGTCGCGTACGTCGCGGGACTGGTCGCCGCCACGGTCCACCCGTCCGGCACCGTGAGGCCGAGCGTGATGTTGCTGGCAGCAACCACATCGTTGTTGGTGAACGTCGTGGTGACGACATTCGCCTCGCCCGACACGAGTCCGGTCAGCCCGGTGACCGCGACGGAGGTGCAGTCCGCCGGCTCCGACGTCGTACCGAGATCGGTGACGGCGAAGTTGTCCATCACGAAGTCGGTCTGGTCGCCGCCGTCGGTGAGCTTCCGCAACCCGACCCAGTAGTCCCCGCCACACCCGGCGACGAACTCCTGGCCGAACGTCGCCTTCGTCCGCTGCTCACCGATCGGCGTCGCCTTCACCTCGACCGAGCTGGGACGATCGACGCCCTGGACCCACGCGTACTGCCCGGCCCGTCCGCTCTCGTAGTCGAAGCTCACCTTGTACTTGTGCCCCGCCTGGAAGTTCACCGTCCACGGCGCGGTCCGGTAGACCAGCCCCTCGTTCTCCTCATGAGACTTGAGCGACCAGTTCCCGTCCAGGACGTCGTCGACGAGCTTCCCGTTCCACCCGGCCTGGGTGTACGGCGCATGCTTCTTCGCGAGCACCGTCCGCGGATCGGTCACGCCACCGGCATCGCCCTTGATAAAGGGCCCCCACCCCTGATCCACATCCTCGAAACCTTCGGCCGCCTGAGCCGCCGCAGTCTCGACCACCCGCACATCATCCACCCGCACCTGCCCAGCCCCAGCCGCGGCTCCGATTGCCAGGTCAGCGGTGCTTCCCTTTGCTGTGAAAAGGATTCGCGCCCGCTGGTAGTACATCCCGTGCTTGTCGTCCGCCGCCACCATGTTCTCGACGGTCGACCGATTGACGACGTTCCTCACCCCGTCGACGGAGATGGTGGTCGGACGGTACGCCTCCGCCCAGGCGGACGCGCTGTACGTACGCCCCTTCGTCAGCCCGGTGATGCGCTGCGTCAAGGACGAAGCCTTCTTCCCGAGCTCGGCCACGTGCTGACCGTTCTCGAGCGTCGCGATCGTCGCTCCACCGGTGGCGTTCCAGGCATCCAGGTTGCCCGCGTTGAAGCCGGGGTCCTTCAAGTGCGTGCCTTCACCCCAGTTCACCGCGCGAGGCTGCGGAGCGGCTACCGGGTAGATCACGTACGGTTTGCCCGGAACTGCATCGAGGGTGATGGACCCGTGGTTCGCACGGATGGTGGTCGGCTTGGTGCGGCCGGTGTCGGTTAGCTGGTACGCGGTGAATGTCTGCACCCCCGCGAACGCTGCCGGCAGTTGCCACGTCGTACGGCCGCCGGCCGGGTTGTAGTGGTACAGCTTCTTGTTGTTGTCCCACGGCAGCAGGTACTTGTCGCCGTCCAGCACCTTCGCGTTCCCGACGTACACGGTCCGCTTCCCGTTCTCGACCGCGCCGCGGACGCCGCCGGTGAACGTGATGTCGTCCGCGTTCCAGTCCAGGATCTTCTGCTGCTGCAGGAACTTCGCCGGCAGGTTGCGCTGCCAGATGTTCGCGTAGAAGGCGTTCCAGTCGGTCTCGCCGGTCCAGCCCTCGAACTCGACGATCGCCGACTGGCCGAGGATCGGGTCGTTGTTCCAGACGTCCTTCTCGTGGTTGCGGACGAACCGGATGATCTTCGAGTTCAGGCCCTTGTTGGTCGCGCCGCCGTAGTCGAGGTCGTTGGCCCAGTGCGACCACAGCGACGTCCGCTCGTGCCGGTCGGCCCACTCGGTGGCGATCTGCCAGCCCTGCGCGGACAGCTGCCGGGTGAGGCCGTCGGCGAGCCAGCCGGACTGGTAGTACACGTCGATGTACAGCTCCTGCAGGTTCTTGTCGGTCTCGTCGCGCAGCTGCTGGAACCGCTTCACGATGTTGCCCGAGGCAAGATCCGGGCGCTGCTTGATGTAGTAGCTCTGGTTCAGCCAGTTCCAGCCCTTGGCGTTCTTGTCGACCAGGTCCTCGCTGAACGCGTTCGCCTCCGGGTACGACTCGGTCGCGTTCACGTGCACGCCGAACGCCGCGTTCCACGACTTGCCCTGCTTCAGCAGCGTGTTCAGGTCGGTCAGGCCGCCCGCGCGGACATTGTAGTTGCCGCCGTAGTCAGGGTGTCCCGAGTCGTGCCCCTCGGACGCGTAGCCCTTGAGCAGCGCCATCTGGCCGAGCCCGTCGGTGGACAGCGAGATCCGCTTGACGTCGTCGAGCGTCCGCAGGAACGGATGCGTGGCCTGGCTGGCGAAGTTGAACGGGATGTGCGTGATCACCCGGTCCTTGACCTGGTCGCCGCCGTTCGGCTCGGTCATGATCGAGCGGAACGCGACCGCGCCGTCCTCCCAGTCCACGGTCTTGTCGTTGTTGGCGTCGGGGGTGACCACGACCTTCGCCCAGGGGAGCGGCTCGGTGTACGGCGAGGTGTCGGCGCGGTACGTCCACTGACCGCTCCAGACGCCGACCCGCGTACTGCCGTCGCTGCCCTTGCGGGCCCGGTGCCAGAACCGGGCGCCGTCGTCCACCGACGGCCCGGACGGCTTGTCGTACGTCGAGTTCGACTCGATGCCCGCGGCCAGCCCGCTGGTGTTGACGAACGCGTACGCCGCACCGGTCGCGGACGTTTCCGCCGGGGTGTCCGCGGTGACCGGCGTGATCTTGTCCGCGGTCCGCGTCGAGTCCGGGTCGAGCGTCGTGAACGCGGTCGTCGCGCCGGCGTCCGTACTCGCCACCGACACCAGGTCCTGGTTCGGGATGTCGATCGTGTGCACCCGACTGCTGTCGGTGTCGCGGACCGCGTCGATCGCGAACGTCGTCACCCGGCCCGCGACGCTCAGGCTGGTGTCGAGCTCGACGCCGGGCAGCGCGTCGAAGCCGAGCGTGTACGACGCCTTGCCGTCGCCGATCGCGGCCGGCGCGACCAGGTGCGCGGTGCGGGCGACCCCGTCGATCGTGACCGTCGAGATCGCGTCCGGTTGTCCGCCGAGCGCCTGCCCGGAGGCGTTGTCGACGTACCTGATCACCCGCGGGAAGTCCGCCGCGACGGTGACCGTCAGCTCCGGCGACCGCAGTTGCGGGTCGCCGTCCGCCTGTTGTGCTGGTTGGGCCTGTGCGCCGGCCGGCGCGATCAGCACAGCGGCGGCCATGGCTACAGCCAGTACTCCACACCCCACTGAACGTTTCATGCCGACGAAGTTCGCACGTAACCGCTAACTCGTCAAGAGAAACGAACACTAATGAACAAACTGATCAGGCGTGGATCCTGGTGTGTAGTCTTATGTGTAAGGAGGCGCACATGGCTACCAACCTCGCGATAGATCCCCGGCTTCTTGAGCAAGCGCTCGCCATCAGCGGAGTGCGGACCAAGAAGGAGGCCGTTACGATCGCGCTGCAGGAGTTCATCGCGCGGCGCGCGCAGACGAAACTGGTCGACTCGTTCGGCACGCTCGACTGGGATGATTCCTACGATTACGCAGAAGATCGCCGGTCCCGTGACGGCAAGCTCGCGACTGCTGACTGATGGCCCTGCTGGTCGACACGAGTGTCTGGTCGCTGGCGTACCGCCGCGACGTGCCGCCTGATGTCCCGGAGGTCGAGGCGCTGCGCCGCGCCCTGACCGGTGGGGACAGTGTCGTCACGACCGGGATGATCCTCCTGGAGTTGCTGCGTGGATTCGCGCCGCCCAAGGCGCAGCAGACGATCAGAGCTGCATTCGACGTCCTGGAGTTCATTGAGCCGGACCGAGACGACTACCTCGGTGCCGCGGCCGTGGGTCATGCCTGCCGGCGATCGGGGGTTCAGCTGAGCTCCGTGGATGCGCTGATCGCGCAGTTGGCGATAACCGGTGACCACACGGTTCTCACCACCGATCGGGACTTCCATCATGCGGCCGAGCATGTTGAGCTCCGCGTTTGGCGGCCGCCGAGGCTGGAACGACCGTCCCCGTAACCTCGCCCAGGCCGAGGCGGGTGCCGGTCGAGGTGGTGGCCCAGGCGCTGATCGTGACCTGGTCGCCGTCCTGCAGGAATGTGTGCTCTCGACCGTCCAGTACGAGCGGTTCGCGGCCGCCCCAGGTCAGTTCGATGAACGAGCCGCGCTGGTTCTTCTCCGCGCCGCTGACCGTGCCGGAGGCGTACAGGTCGCCGGTGCGGACGCTGGCGCCGTTCACGGTCATATGGGCGAGCATCTGCGCGGGGGACCAGTAGATGTCGCGGTACGGCGGGGTGCTGACCAGGTGGCCGTTCAACCTGACTTCGAAGGTGATGTCGTAGTTCGTGAGGTTCTGTCCGCCCAGATATGGGAGGACGGGTGGGATCTGAGTCGGCAGCGGGACTTTGGCGTGGGTGAGGGCGTCGAGGGACACCACCCAGGGGGAGACGGAGGTGGCGAAGGACTTGCCCAGGAAGGGGCCGAGCGGGACGTATTCCCAGGCCTGGAGGTCGCGGGCGGACCAGTCGTTGACGATCACCACGCCGTACACATGGTCCTCGAAGTCGTCGACGGAGACCGGCTTTCCGAGCGTCGACGGCGTACCGACGACGTACCCGAGCTCGACCTCGATGTCGAGGCGCTGGGACGGGCCGTACGTCGGGGCGCTCGCGTCCGGGGGTTTGCGCTGGCCGGACGGGCGGACGATCTCCGTGCCGCTGGCAACGATCGTGCCGGCCCGGCCGTGGTAGCCGACCGGGAGGTGCTTCCAGTTCGGGAGCAGCGGGTCGGAGTCGGGGCGGAACAGCCGGCCGAGGTTCGTGGCATGCTGCTCGGAGGCGTAGAAGTCGACGTAGTCGGCGACCTCGAACGGGAGCTGCATGCTGACCGCGGACTGTGGGATCAGGTGCGGCTCGACGGCGTCGCGGTCGTTCGCGTTGCGGACCAGGTCGAGGAGCCAGTTGCGGGTCGCGCGCCAGGCGGGCCGGCCGAGGGCCAGGAACGCGTTCAGGGTCGGTTGCGCGAACAGTTGGGCGCCGTCCAGCATCTGTGCGGACGCGACCGGGGCGAGGTCGATGATCTGGTCGCCGATCGCGGCGCCCACCCGCGGCTCCTCGTCGCCGAGCCGGAACACCCCGAGCGGCAGGTTGTCCGGCCCGAACGGCGAGCCGTCCGGCATGTCGATCCAGCTCATCACATCAACCCCAAGCTCTTCAGGTCCGTCACCGGCTCCTCGATGCTGCACGAGCCGAAGGAGGTGAACCAGCGGCGGGTGCTCGCCGCCTGGTCGTCGGACAGCCCGCGCGCCCGCGCGGCCAGCGCCTCGCCGTCGCGGTTGTCCAGCAGTTCCACGAGTTCGTCGCTGTTGGCGCCGTCGAGCGATGCGCGGGTGGCGAGCAGGACGTTCAGAAAGCCCTGGTGCTCGAAGCCCTCCGCGGTGTGACGGACCGCGTTGTGCAGACCGGCGGTGCATTTGAACGGCACTTCACGGCCCAGGCAGGCGGTGATGAACGCCGCCACCTGCTGGGACGAAGGGAACAGGTGCGCGTCGAGCCCGCCGGTGCGGAGCTTGGCGTGGTACCCGGCGTCCGCGACCACGTCGAGCGCCCGCTCCCACGCGCCTTCCGTCCCGATCTCGACGTACGCCGCCTCCTCGTCGAGGCAGTCGTCGCACGCCCGCACCACCCGCAGCGCGTTCCGCGAAAGGTCGTCCTCGTCCCGCAACCGCACCTCGACCCCCGCCACCACCACATCCTTCGACCGATCCCCCCACCGCACGACGGGCTCGATCCCACCGGCCCCGCCGGAGATCACCACGGACACCCGCAGCGGCGTGGACGCGGCCTCGGCGACCTTCATCAGGTCGTCGTCCGTGCAGACGAAGGTGCCGACGAGGTCGGCGTAGGCCGAGTGGAGGTGGGACCGGTGGGCGGCGACGGCCTCCTCGAGGGGGAGGTTGCCGGGCGGGAACATCGAGGCGTCGTCGACCAGGTGGTGGTACAGCGCGGGCACGGTTGACATGTTCCAGAGCCTAACGGATGCTTTCGGTAAGCGGACGCACGCGTTCGATTATCGTTCAACGGAGTGAGCATGGCGTTCTACCGGCAGGTCGGGGAAGTACCACCCAAGCGGCACACCCAGTTCCGGAAACCGGACGGCGGGTTGTACTACGAGGAGCTGATGGGCGAGGAGGGCTTCTCGTCGGATTCCTCGCTGCTGTACCACGCCGGCGTACCGTCCGCGCTCGTCGACTCCCAGGTGTGGGACCTGCCGGACCTCGCCACCGTCGCGAACCACCCGCTGACACCCCGCCACCTGAAGCTTCACGACCTGTTCACCGACACGTCCAAGTCGAACGCCGTGGAGGACCGCCGGCTGGTCCTCGGTAACGGGGACGTCCGGATCTCGTACGCCGTCGCCGAGCAGCCCTCGCCGTACTACCGGAACGCGATCGGCGACGAGTGCGTGTACGTCGAGAAGGGGTCGGCCACCGTGGAGACCGTCTTCGGCGTGCTGAACGCGGTCGAGGGCGACTACGTGATCATCCCGCGCGCCACCACGCACCGCTGGCTCCCCGGCCCGGACGGCGTCTCGGCGTACTGCATCGAGGGCAACTCGCACATCGCCCCGCCGAAGCGCTACCTGTCCCGGTACGGCCAGTTCCTCGAGCACTCGCCGTACTGCGAACGCGACCTGCACCCCACCACCGAGCCGCTCGTCCAGGAGGGGACCGACGTCGAGGTGCTGGTGAAGCACCGCGGCAACGGGCCGGGCGGCATCGTCGGCACCCGGATGACGTACGCGACGCACCCGTTCGACGTGGTCGGCTGGGACGGGTGCCTGTACCCGTACACGTTCAATGTGAGCGACTTCGAGCCGATCACCGGGCGGGTGCACCAGCCGCCGCCCGTGCACCAGGTGTTCGAGGGGTACAACTTCGTGGTCTGCAACTTCGTGCCGCGGAAGGTCGACTACCACCCGCTGTCGGTGCCGGTGCCGTACTACCACTCGAACGTCGACTCCGACGAGGTGATGTTCTACTGCGGCGGCGACTACGAGGCGCGGAAGGGCTCCGGCATCGGCCTCGGCTCGATCTCGCTGCACCCCGGAGGCTACGCGCACGGCCCGCAACCGTCCGCGATCGAGGCCTCCCTCGGCGCGGAGCGGTTCGAGGAGCTCGCGGTGATGGTCGACACCTTCCGCCCCCTCGAACTCGGCGAGGGCGGCCAGGCCGTCGACGACGGCGTCTACGCCTGGACCTGGGCTGGCCGCCGCAAGAACTAGCAGACTGTGGGATTCTTTCTCCGTGAGTGAGGACGGGGACGCAACTTCACAGGTCGCAGAGCTGGACGCGGCAGACGACACGCCGGAGGTAGCGATGCCACCAGGTGATCCGGGACAGGCGTTCGTGGTCGGTGTCGACCGCGACGCGGTGCTGCGCCGGCGCGAGGTCGTGCGGACCGTGGAGCGGCGCGGCGCCTGGGTGACCGCGATCCTCGGCGGGATCGGCATCATCGCCGCGGTGTACGCGCTCTTCGCGTTCCGCGGCTCCGGGATGTGGCCGTTCGCGCTGCTGCTGATCGCGGCGATGCTGCCGCTGGTGATCAGCACGCTGCTGGTGTACCGCGTGCAGGCCGACCGGCAGCACTGGTACGACGCGAACGAGCTGCCGCCGGTGGCGATGCGGATCTCGGGCAAGGGCCTCGAGTTGGCGTGCGACGGCGCGGCGTTCCCCGTCGTACTCCCGTGGGCGACCGTCCGCGGCTTCACCCAGCACAAGCTGCTCGGTCAGTACATGCTCGACCTGGCGCTCGAGCGCGGCGTCGGCGCGACCACCGCCGGCGTCCGCGGCCTCGACCAGCCGTCGGTCCGTAGCGTCGTCAAGCCCAACCCGCTGCTCCGCCCCACCGGCATGTTCCTGATCAAGGCCCTCGACCAGCCCGTCCACGTCATCGACGAGGCCATCCGCCACTTCTCGAACGGAACCGCCGGCGTCCAGCGCTAACAGGGCAGCGCGCGGTACGTGTAGCCCTGGGCGGTCAGTTTGGTGAGGGCCTGGTCGAGGGCGGCGACGGTTTCGGAGCGGTTGCCGCCGCCGTCGTGCATCAGGATGATCGCGCCGGGGCGGGCGCCGGACATGATCGCGTGTTCGATGTGGGCGGTGCCGGGCTTCTCCCAGTCCTTAGTGTCGACGTCCCACAGCACCTGACGCTGGTGGTACGCCGCGGCGATCGCCTGGATCTTGGCGTTCGTCGCACCGCTCGGCGGCCGCAGGCACTTCGACTTGACGCCCATCGCGATCTCCTGCCGGATCTTGGCCTCCGGCAGCAGGGTCAGCGTCTTGTGGTCGACGGTGTGGTTGCCGATCCGGTGCCCGGCGGCGCGCTCGGCGGCGACCAGTTCCGGGTACTGCGCGACCTGGATCCCGAGCACGAAGAACGTGGCCTGCGCGTGGTGCTTGCGCAGTACCTGAAGAACCTTCGGCGTCCACTCGTGCTGCGGTCCGTCGTCGAAGGTCAGGTAGAGGACCTTCCCGTGGCCGGTCAGGTTCCAGTCGTCGGCGGGCGGCTTCGGCGGGGTCGGCGTGACCGGCGGCGTACTCGGCTTCGACGACGACGGCTCGCCGCGCTTCGACGTACCGGGCGTACTGAAGAGTCCGTGGTCCGGCGTCGTGCTCACCACGGGCGCGGCGGACGTGACGGACGGACCGGAGGGCGAGGCGGCTTGGGCGAGGACGGCACCGCAGAGCAGAGCGGCGACCAACGGCAGAAGTTTGCCGGGCGGCTTGGTCATGGGGCGCATCTTCTCGTGTGGGTGG
This sequence comes from Kribbella sp. NPDC059898, assembly GCF_042730855.1. Taxonomy (NCBI): domain Bacteria; kingdom Bacillati; phylum Actinomycetota; class Actinomycetes; order Propionibacteriales; family Kribbellaceae; genus Kribbella; species Kribbella sp. NPDC059898. The sequence goes on along the minus strand of NZ_JBHWKR010000002.1, from coordinate 405,511 downwards.
GGGCAGTTGTCCACCGGGTCTCGCTTATCGTGTGCATTCGTGCCGGAGATCCCGGCGGAGCGACCTTGTGAGGCGGGGCGATGAGCGACAGCGGTGAGCGGAACACGATGACGCGACGCACAGTGATCGGTGCTGGGATCGGCGGTGCGGCGGCGCTGGCCGCGGCCGGGTTCCAGACGGCGCCAGCGTTCGCGGGTGGTCAGGGGAAGACGGTTCGGCTGACCGTGATGGGCACCACCGACCTGCACGGCAACGTGTTCAACTGGGACTACTTCAAGAACACCGAGTACGACGACTCCGCGCACAACGACATCGGCCTGGCGAAGATCTCCACGCTGGTCAGCGCCGTCCGGGACCGCCTCGCCGAGGACCGGCACGCGCCGCGCCCGCTGCTGCTGGACGCAGGCGACACCATCCAGGGCACCCCGCTGGCGTACTACTACGCGAAGATCGAGCCCATCACCGGCGGCCACACGCACCCGATGGCGGCCGCGATGAACCGGATCGGGTACGACGCCGCGGCGCTCGGCAACCACGAGTTCAACTACGGCCTCGACATCCTCCGCAAGTTCCAGCGCCAGCTGCGCTTCCCGCTGCTCGGCGCGAACGCCCAGGACTGGACGACCGGCCTGCCCGCCTTCCCGCCGTACGTGCTGAAGCGGGTGCACGTGCCGGGGGAGAAGCCGATCACGGTCGGCATCCTCGGCCTGACCAACCCGGGCATCGCGATCTGGGACAAGGCGAACGTCGAGAACAAGCTGAAGTTCGGCGGCATCGTCGAGCTCGCCCGGCAGTGGGTCCCGAAGGTCCGGGCCGCCGGCGCCGACCTCGTGATCGCCTCGGTGCACTCCGGCATGGACCTGTCCTCGTCGTACGGCGACGCGCTGCCGTACCCGGAGAACGCGTCCGTGCTGATGGCCGAGACCGTCCCTGGCATCGACGCCGTCCTGGTCGGCCACGCGCACCTGGAGATCCCGGAGCGGCTGGTCACGAACAAGACGAGCGGCGAGCAGGTCGTGCTGAGCGAGCCGCTGAAGTGGGGCATGCGGCTGTCGCTGTTCGACCTGGACCTGCAGAAGGTCCGCGGCCAGTGGAAGGTGGTCGCCCGGCACAGCCAGGTGCTGAACGCGAACACTGTCGCCGCCGACCCGGACGTGGTCGCGCTGCTGGAGAAGGACCACGACAAGGTCGTCCAGTACGTGAACTCGAAGGTCGGCACCTGCACCGAGGCGATGTCCGCGGCGACCGCGCCGTGGGAGGACACCGCGGCCCTCGACTTCGTGAACTTCGTCCAGGCGGACGCGGTGTCGAAGGCGCTCGCCGGTACGCCGCAGGCCTCGCTGCCGGTGCTCGCGATCGCGGCCCCGTTCAACCGCGACGCGTCGATCCCGGCCGGTGACGTGTCGATCCGCGACGTCGCGGGGCTGTACGTCTTCGACAACACCCTGCTCGCGGTGACGATGACGGGCGCCCAGGTCAAGGACTACCTGGAGTTCTCGGCGTACTACTTCAAGCAGGTCACCGGCACCGGCCCGTTCCCCTCGTCCCAGGTCACGAACGCGCCGACCTCGACGGCGCCGAACGGTACGCCGGACTACAACTACGACATCGTCGGCGGCCTGACCAAGCCGCTGACCTACACGATCGACATCGCCAAGGCCCCCGGCGCGCGGATCACCGGCCTGGCGTACGACGGTACGCCGGTCGCCGCCGACCAGCAGTTCGTTGTCGCGGTCAACAACTACCGCCAGTCCGGCGGCGGCAACTTCCCGCACGTCAAAACCGCACCGGTGGTCTACAACCGGCAGGTCGAGATCCGCCAACTGATGATCGACTACGTGACCGCAACCGGCACCGTCGACCCGAAGACCTTCCACACGGTCGACTGGTCGCTGGTCTCGAACGGCACCCCGATCACCGTCACGGCCTAGCACCGACGCGGGGCGGGTGTGGTCTGCCCCACGCGGTGCTACGCGCGGCTCCTTCGTCGCCGTGCTACGCGCCGCCCCACCCGCCCCCGGCTGACGCCGGACTTGCCGGCTGCCGCCGCATGTGACCACATCCGCCGACCGGTACTGGCGAAACGGACGGACGCCGCGAGGGTCCGCAACCGACGCACCGCCCACCCGCCCCGGTTGCGGACGCGGCGTCGGCCTGCCTGCCCGCCGTCAGGTGGTCGGCGAGCCGAGCTGTCCGTGGCTTGCGGCAACCCTGGACGACTGTTCCTCGTATGGATAGATAGGCGATCAGCACCTGACCCCGGTTCAGGTGCTGATCGCCACCTGAATACGGCTGGGTCGGTCGCCGTCGCCCCGGCGACCCGCTGGACAAGCCGAAGCGCGAGTGCTCACGACGCCCGTGGCGGACGAACGTGCAGTTCGCGCCGACGCAAAGGTGGGTGGGAATCCGTCGTGCGTGGCGGGCGGCTTGATCGCCCGGCGCGGTCGCGATCGTGGTGACGTAGGTGTGGGCAGTGACTCCGCTGACGCTCTTCGCCTGTGCCGCGTGCACCCACCTAGCTGTCACCCGCGAGCGGCGGCTCGCAAGTCCCCGGCGCCAGCCGGGAGGTGCCGACGCAGGTCGGTGTATGGGTCGGAGCACGCGGCGGGTAACTCACGTCCGCTCGTTCACCACGTGCGCTTGTTCACCACATCCACCGCACAACCCGCGCCACCACCTTCACTTCCCGGCCGCTACCTCCGCCGCACAACCCGCGCCAGTCACCACCTTCACCTTTGCCGAGTGCGCCCGCCTAGCCGTCGCCCGCGAGCGGCAGCTCGCAACTCGCCCGCGGCAGCGGGCAGAAGGGCCGGCATTAAGCCGGTGGGTGGGTGGGGGCGAACCACATCCGCTCGCTCGCCACGTCAGCTCTTGGCCGGCGCTCCAACGGTCAGGTGAGGGTGATGCCGGCGTTGCGGAGGTCGGTGAGGGCCTGGTGGGTGGTGGGTTCGGCGACGCCGGCGGTGAGGGTGGTGAGGACGGTGGTGTCGAAGCCTTGGGACTTGGCGTCCAGGGCGGTGGCGCGGACGCAGTAGTCGGTGGCGATGCCGCAGACGTCGACGTCCGTGACGCCCTTGCCGCGGAGCCAGTCGGCGAGTGGGTGGCCGCCCTCGTGGGACTTGCCCTCGAAGCCGGAGTACGCCGCGGCGTACTCGCCCTTGTCGAAGATCGCGTCGAACGGCTGCGGGTCGAGGTTCGGGTGGAAGCTGACGCCGTCGGTGCCGGCCACGCAGTGCGGGGGCCAGGAGTTCACGAAGTCGGGGGTCTTGGAGAAGTGGTCACCCGGGTCGATGTGGTGGTCCCGGGTGGCCACGACGTACGCGTACTGCCGCTCGTCCGGCTCCGCCTCGTGCCACTCGTGGAGCAGTTCGCCGATCCGGAACGCGACGTCGGCGCCGCCGGCGACGGCCAGGCTCCCGCCCTCGCAGAAGTCGTTCTGCACATCAACCACGATCAGTGCCCGGGTCATCGCGCCGCTCCTTTGCCGAGAACTCCTGAGCCCACCGTACAAGCGCCGAGCCCGGCAACGCCGGATTACGCGGGAATCAGATCGCCGCCGGTGACGTGCAGCAGCTGGCCCTGGATCGCCCGGGTCCGGGGCGAGGTCAGGAACAGGATCGCGTCGGCGATCTCGGAGACGTCCGGCAGGTGCCGCGCGGTGAACCCGGCCGCGATCCGCTCCAGCGCGGGCTGCGGGATGACCCGGTGCACGCCGTTCTCGAGCGTGATTCCGGGCAGTACGACGTTCACGAGTACGCCGTCGGCGCCCAGATCGTGCTGCAGACTCGCCGCCAGGCCGTGCAGCCCCGCCTTCGCCGCGCTGTACGCCCAGGAACCGGCCATCCCGCGCTCCGCGAGGTCGGTCGACAGCAGCACGAGCCGCCCGTGCTCCGACCCCCGCAGCGCCGGCGCGACCTGCTGCACCAGGTGGAAGTTTCCCTCGAGGTTCGCCCGGATGATCTCGGTCCACCACTCCGGCCGCGACTCCTCGACCTTCGACGGCCGCTCGTCGTACCCGAGCGTCCCCCAGCTGACCGCGTTCGCGACGACCGCGTCCAGCCCGCCCCAGTGCTCGACCACCGAGGCAACCGCGGCCGCGATCGTCTCCGGCGTACCGAGGTCCATCGGTACGACGTACGCCGTACCGCCCGCCGCCTCGATCTCCTCGGCGACCGCCTCGGCAGCGTCCTTCCGGCTGTTGTAGGTGATCGCGACCCGCGCGCCTTCCCGCCCGTACGCGACCGCCGTGGCCCGCCCGATTCCGGACGACCCACCGGTCACCAGCACTGCCGCGTCCTTGAAACCCAGGTCCATGACCCGTCCTCCTGCTTATCGTTAGTCGGCTAAGCAGAAAATTTAGCCGACTAACAATCTGAAGGCAACCCACCGGCGAGGGCCGAGCGGCGGAGCTGCTCGTCAGGGCGGGTGTGGATGCGGTCGGCGAGGTGCTGGGGGAGGTATTGCGGGGTGCCGATCGCGAGGCAGTCGCGCAGGATCCGGGCGGTCTTGTCGGCCATCTGGGTGATCCGCCGGGCCTCGTCGCAGGAGTCGCCGAGCGCGACCATGCCGTGGTTCCCGAGGTAGATCACCCGCGGCCGCTCGCCCAGTCGCTGGATGTACTCGAGGATTGCCGCCCGCGACCGCCGGCCGAGTTCGAGGCCGGGGTCGACGTACGGCAGCAGCAGCTGTTCCCGGCCGAGTACGACGATCTGGTCCGGGAACAGTGCGCCGTCGACCAGTGTCGACGCCCGGTCCGAGCAGACGATCGCGTTGACGGACTGCGGATGGCAATGTGCGACCACGGACGCGCCCGTATCGGTGAGTGCGACCGCGTGGAGGAGCGATTCAACCGAGGGTTGCGGCGCGGATGGGTCGATCCGGCTGTCCAGCAAGGCTTGTTGTACGTCGGAGTCGTCCGCATCGGGTGCGTCGAGCAGGTCGAGCAGTGGCCGGATCCGGACCTCGACGAAGCTCGCCTGGGAGAGCGACGTACCGCTGGCCTTCACCAGCATGCGGTCGGGGCCGAGGCGGGCGGAGAGGTTGCCCTCGCCGAGGAGAGCGAGCTCGCGGTGCTCCTCCCCGAGCCAGCGGGACAGGGCGGTGAGCTGATTCACGGGTCCTCCGGTTCCGGCCATCCGTGGCCGTTGACGTGTGCGCCGGTGCGGCGTAACTTCTGAGCAATTGGAGCGCTCCAATGATGCGTCTCCGACGAGCTCCGCACCACCCCCCACTCGCCGCCCCGGACCCGGGAGGAACTCGATGAAGCTCGCAGCTGCCGCAGCGGCCGCACTACTACTGGTCGGCCTGCTCCCCGCCGCACCCGCCGTCGCCGTCGCCTCGCCCGGCCTGCTCGACTCGTTCGACGGCGCGCGCGACGCGTCCCCGACGTACGGCCTGAACGACTCCCTCGGCACCCGCCAGTCCGGCGCCGGCAAGGGCGTCACCTTCACCCGCGTCCACGGCAACTGGACGTCGCCCGCCTCCACGCCGCCGAGCTACTACTCGCAGGTCGGCAACAACTCGTACCCGGGCCGGCTGTCCTTCTGGATCGGCAACTCCGCCGTCCGCCTCGACGCACCGGCGGCCGCCGACGCCACCGACGCGTTCACGGTCTCCGCCACCGTCGATCCGAACGCGAACTCGGCCGGCCCCGACACCGACTGGTCCTCGCTGATGCTCTCCGGCACCAGTACCTCGACCGGCTACGTCACCGCCTCCGACATCGCGATCGGCCTGACCGTACGGCGAACCGGCGAGGTCATGCTCTACCGCAACGGTGTCGCGCAATGGCCCACGAGCCTCACCACGACGAGGCAGTCGACCGGATTCGGGGTCGCCGTCACCGTCACCGGAGCATCGACAGCCGCACCCGCGGTGAGCGTGACGGTCAACGGCGCAACGAAGACCGCCGCCCTGGTCGCACCGCTACCACGCGCCTACGTGTACCTCGGCGCGTACCTCACCAGCGGCAGCAGCACCCCGCCGTACGGCGAAGTGAGCGCCGTCGACAATCTGCAGATCAGCAAGATCACGCAGTACGCCGACTCGTTCGACGGCGCCGCCGACACCGACCCGGGGTACGGCCTCAACGACAACCTGGCCGGACGGCAGACCCCGCAGACGAACGCCGGCTACACGCGCGTCTCCGGCAACTGGTCGAGCACCGCGCCGCCGCCGTCGAACTACTCCCAGGTCAACAACAACGCGTACCCCGGCAAGCTCTCGTTCTGGGTCGCGCCGTCGGCGGTTAAGACCAACGTGCCGGCGATCCCGGACGGTGACGACGCGATCGACCTCGCCGCGACGGTGGACCCGGACCCGGGCCTGTTCGGCACGCCCGGCGACTGGGTTTCGCTGATGCTGTCCAGTTCGAGTACGTCGACGGGCTACGTCACGGACGCGGCGAACCGGCTCGGGATGACGATCGCCCGCAACGGCGTCGTCACGTTCTACAAGGACGGCGCGGTCTTCGGCCCGACCCTCACCGCAACGCGCAGCGCGGCCGGGTACGCCGTCACGGTCCGGATCACGGCCGCGAGTACGGCGAACCCGACGGTCACCGTCACCGTGAACGGCGCGCAGACCTCGTTCGCCCTCGGCGCCTCCGTCGGCAAATCGTACGTCTACCTGGGCGCGTACCTCAGCAACGGCAGCGCGACCGCGCCGTACAAGGAAGTCAGCACGGTCGACGATCTGACCGTGGGCAAGGTGTCGCCGTTCCCGTTCCTCAAGTACTACGGGACGTACGGCACCCGGAACGACGATGCCGCGGGCAACCATGTCCCGGACATGGCCGGGATCGCCAACCTGCACTGGATCAACGTGTCACCAACCGACCCCGCCCAGCCGGTGACGTACCGGACCGACGTTTTCGCGTCCTGTCCGCCACACTCTTGCATCGTGTACGTCGGCAGCGAGTTCTTCGACCCGGGCAGCCACGCGATGTATCCGGACCGGTCCCGCTGGAACTCGTACGTCGCGATGCTGCAGCCGTACAAGGACAAGATCTTCGGCTACTACCTCCAGGACGAGCCGTACATCTACGGCATCACCGGCGCGCAGATGGACGTGCACGCCAACGCCGTCAAGGCGAGCATCACCGCGGGCAGCATCCCGGCCGGGCCGATCCTGATGACCGACACGTTGTACGACATCAACACCTGGGCGCACGTCCCGGCCGCGGTCGACTGGCTCGGCATGGACGCGTACTCGATGGACGCCGCGACGATCGAGGCGGCCGCGACCCGGCTGGACGAGATGACCCTCGACCCCACCGACCGGACCTACATGTTCCCGCCGAACGTTCCCGACACCTGGAACGGCTTCACCACCGAGCAGCAGGTGATCGGCAAGCAGTACGAGTACCTGGCGACCGCGAACCGCCATCCGAAACTGACCGCCCTGCTGAACTTCGGCCTCTGGGTGAACACCGGCGCCGGCGGCAGCCACGTCCAGACCCAGGAGAACGTCCCGAATCTGTTCGCGATCCAGGAACGCGTCGGCAACGCCGTCATGAACCTGCGCTGAGCACCACCAGACCCACGAGACAGGAGCCCTCGCATGTCCGAACACGTCTCCCGCCGTACCGTCCTCCGCACCGGGGCGGTCGGCGGTATGGCCGCCGCGTTCGCCGGCGTCCTCCCGGCCGGTGTCGCGCACGCCGGCCGGGACCAACTGCAGCTCGCCCAGCGCGGACGCTCGACGTACGCCGTACTTGCCGGCAGCAAGGATGCGCCGATGGTACGGCGGGCCGCCCGGGAGCTGGTCGACTACCTGAGCCGGGTGACCGGTGCGGCGATCCCGTTGGTGGACGAGAACACCGTGCGGTCCGGGTACCACGACCTGATCGTTGTGGGCACCAACAATCCGGCGGCCGGCAGGTTCGGGCGGATCGATCGGAGCGCTCTCGCCGACGACGGGTTCGCCGTCCGGGTCAGCGGCAAGGACGTGCTGATCACCGGCCCCGGCCCGCTCGGCACGCTGCACGGCGCGTACTGGTTCGCCGAGACCCAGCTCGGCGTGCACTGGTACGCCGAGAACACCGAGACCGTCCCGTCGCGGAGCACGATCGACCTCGACACCGATCCGCTGAACCGCGACTACGTGCCGCGGTTCCGGTTCCGGCAGCTGCACTACGGCGAGGCCTTCAGCGCCGAGAACCGGCATCACCTGCGGCTGAACGGCCGCCGCGACATGTACGACGTACCGCAGCCGGCCGACCTGAACGTGTGGTCCGGGTACTGGCCCGAGGACCGGCCGACGTTCTTCCGCGACCTGGTGACGGACAAGACGCTGATCCAGGACGGCAACGTCCAGTTCATGAACCCGGACGCGCGCAGCCAGGCGACCGCGACCGTGATCCGGCTGATCAACGAACGGATCGCCCGCGGCGAGAACGCGTCGCTCGGCACCATCCAGTGGGACGCGAACCCGTGGCACCCGGACCCGGCCAGCCAGGCGTTCATCGACGCGCACGGCGGCGCGGGCTGCGCCGCGATGCTGGACTTCGTCAACGACGTGGCCCGCCGGGTCCGCAAGGTGATCCCGGCCGCCCGCCTGGAGACCGAGGCGTACCAGTGGTCGATCCAGCCGCCGACCGGGATGACGGTCGAGGACAACGTGGTGATCACGTTCTGCCCGATCTACGCCAACCGCGGCAAGCCGATCCTGGACGACGCGAACGCGGACCAGCGGGCGTACCTGCTCGGCTGGACCAAGATCGCGAAGAACATCGTGCTCTGGGACTACCAGACGATGTTCTCCAGCTACCTGATGCCGTTCCCGCAGTGGTACGACGGGTTCGAGTCGCTCCGCCAGGTCGCGAAGCTTCCGCAGGTGCAGGGCCTGTTCATCCAGGGTGTCTGGAACACCCGCGGCGGCGACATGGCCTCGATGCGGACGTGGGTACTGTCGCGGCTCGCGTGGGACCCGTCGCTCGACGTACGGCGTACCGTCCGCGACTACCTCGACGGGTACTACGGTGCCGCGGCCGAACACGTCGAGGCGTACCTGCGGACGTTGTGGGAGTCGAAGGAGGCGAACGGTCCGCTGTCCGAGGCGTCGCAGTACATGTCCCGGATCTACGCGCTCGACGTGGTGCGCGCCGCCGACGGGCACTTCGCCGCCGCCGAGGCCGCGGTGCACGGGGACCAGGAGCTGCTCGACCGGCTCGCGGTCGCGCGGTTCCAGCTGGACTACGTGATCTTCATGCGTGCCCCGGCGTACCTCGAGGATCTGGCGAAGGCCGGCCAGACCTGGGACCTGGACCTCGGCAACCGGAAGGCACGCGCGAAGCGGTCCCTGCAGCTGACCGGGATGAGCCGGTACGCGGAGGGTGGCGGCGATGTCGGCAAGATCGTCGACGAGTACGACGTGAACCCGGTGCCGCCCGGCGACATCACGCCACCGGCAGCGGTCAAGGGGTTGCCCGCGGACCAGTGGGCCGACTTCCAGGAGAGCCGGATCCTGATCGCGGCGCCGTGGATGACAAGCCTCGCGACCGACCTGAAGGCGTCCAACCACCGGGCGCTGCGGATGGACCCGAACGACTCGCAGTGGGGCGTGCAGTTCTGGCTCGATCAGCTCGGCGACGGGAACTGGCGGCTGTTCCTCTCGCTGCGCGCCGACGTCGGGACCCTGGCCGCCGGTACGTCGGTCGCCGAGCTCGGCGTGTACCCGCCGTTCGGGAACACCGTGGTGAAGACCGCGGGCGACCTTGCCGACGGCGAGTACCACGAGATCGAGTTGCCCGGGACGTACAGCCGGGACTCGCAGCACGTGCTGTACGTCCAGAACCTGTCCAAGGTGCCGGCGCTCTGGATCGACCGGGTGTTCGCGATCAAGGCCTGATCGGTACGATTGACGCGCTCCAGACGATGCCCTCCGCATCGGTCCGACAGATGGGTCCCGTGTGATAGCGAACATCGAGGACGTCGCCCGGCTGGCCGGCGTCGCCCGGTCCACCGTGAGCAACGTGATCAACCGCCCGGAGATCGTCGCCGAGGCCACCCGGCTGCGGGTGAAGAACGCGATGGACATGCTCGGGTACGTTCCGAACGAGTCCGCACGGGTGCTGGCCGGCGGAATGGGCCGATTCGTCGGCATGGTCGTCCACGACGCCAGCAACCCGTTCTTCGGCGAGATGGCCCGGGCTGTGGAGGACATCGCGCTGGAGCGCGACTACGTGGTGACGCTGACCAGCACCGGCGCCGAGCCCGGGCGGGAGGACAACGCGCTGCGGCTGCTGATGCGGCAGCGCGCGCAGGGCGTCCTGCTGACCACGACGGCGATGCGGGCCACCTCGGTGGCGAGCCTGCGCGGGATCGGCACCCGGGTGGTGCTGCTGGACACGCCCGGCGGTCCCGAGGAGTGCTCGGTGTCGGTGGACGACGTCGACGGCGGCCGGCTGGTCGGCGCGCACTTCCTCGAGTGCGGGTACCGGCAGATCGCCTTCGCCGGCCGGCCCGCGCGGACCACCCAGCACGGCGACCGGCTGGCCGGCCTGCGGCAGGCGCTCGCCGGGGACGGCCGCGGCCGGGGCGTGCACGTCCAGGAGATCCTGGTCGCCGCGGACGACGTGGCCAGCGGGCGGGAGATCGCGACCACCGTCGCGAAGAGTGATCTCACCAGCCCGCTGGCGGTGCTCTGCGGCAACGACCTGATCGCGATGGGCCTGATGTTCGGCCTGCAGGAGCTGGGCGTCGACGTCCCGGGTCAGGTCGCGATCTGCGGGTACGACGACATCGATCTCGCGCAGTATCTGGCCATCCCGCTGACCACCGTCCGGCAGCCGATGGCCGCGATGGGGCGGACCGCGTTCGAGCTGCTGCTCAGCGAGGTGACCGACACCGGCCACGTGCACGAGGCCCGCCGGTTCGCGCCCGAGCTGGTCGTCCGCGGCTCGACCGCGTCCTGACCGATTCCTGCCGCGCCAGACCCCCGGCCGCCTTCCGCACTCTAGAATTGGAGCGGTTCAATCTTGCAGCTACCAGGAGGAGTGGGGACATGACGGCCAGCCCGAACGAGCTCGTCGAACGCATCGCCGGCTTCACGATCGAGACCCAGAGCTGGGGCTACGTGAGCACCGGCACCCGGTTCAAGGTGTTCAACACCCCCGGTACGCCGCGGACCGTGCACGAGAAGGTCGACGACGCCGCGCTCGTGCACCGGCTGACCGGCGTGACGCCGACGGTCGCGCTGCACATCCCGTGGGACCGCACCGACTACGCTGAACTCCGCCGGTACGCCGAGCAGCAGGGCGTCCGGATCGGGTCGATCAGCCCGAACATCTTCCAGGACGACGACTACCACCACGGCTCGTTCACCAACCCGGACCCGGCGATCCGGGCCAAGGCGGTCGCGACGTCGGTCGAATGCGTCGACATCATGCGGACCACCGGCTCGAAGCAGCTGTCGATGTGGGTTGCCGACGGCACCAACTACCCGGGCCAGGGCGACTTCCGCCGGCGCCGCGAGTGGCTGCGGGAGTCGCTGCGGCAGGTGTACGACGCGCTCGACCCGGACATGTCGATGATCCTGGAGTACAAGCTCTTCGAGCCGGCGTTCTACCACACCGACATCGCCGACTGGGGTCAGTCGCTGTTGCTCTGCCAGGAGCTGGGGGACCGGGCGAACGTGCTGGTCGACCTCGGCCACCACGCGCTCGGCGTGAACATCGAGCACATCGTCGCCACGCTGCTCGGGCAGCGGCGCCTCGGCGGTTTCGACCTGAACGGCAAGCGGTACGCCGACGACGACCTGATGGTCGGGTCCACGAACCCGTACGAGCTGTTCCTGATCATGGCCGAGATCACCAGCGCGCTGGCCGATCCGAATCCGGCGATCGCGGCCGGGGCGGCCGGTGTGCTGTTCAAGATCGACCAGTGCGCGATGGTGGAGGAGAAGCTTCCGGCGATGCTGCGCAGCATCGAGGCCTGTCAGATCGCCTACGCGAAGTCGTTGCTGATCGACCGGGACGAGCTGCGGAAGGCGCAGGACGCGGGCGACGTGGTCGGCGCGAACACGGTGGTGGACAGTGCGTTCCAGACCGACGTACGGCCGTTGCTGTGGCAGGCGCGGGAATTGCTCGGTGGACCGGTCGACCCGCTGCGGGCGTACCTGGACTCGGACCTCCCCCGCAAACTCGCCGCGGACCGGATCGGCGTACCAGCCGGCTGGTGAGATCGGTTGCCGCCAGCACCTACATCGGAAGCTCGCACCCTAAGCCGCAGGCCCCGCTGAGGTACTTTGAGAAGCCACCAACCATTCTCGCGGCCCGATCATGGTCGGTGGCTTCCCAAAGACGAGCACCTGCAGACCGACCCGGCCCGACTGGGGACCGTCAGAGCCCGATCGGGCGGCGGGGCTCCCCGAGCTGGTTTGGGCGGGCGGTCCGGCGGGTGTTGGGGTGTGTGGACGGGAGCCCGGACTTAGGGGTGCGGGCTTCAGGCGCCGCACGCTAGAGGCCGCCGGCTGTCAGCCCTTGACGGCGCCGGCGGCGCCTGCGCTGCGGAGGAATTGGCGTTGGAAGATCAGGAACAGTACGAGCGGGATGACCACGGTGCAGAACATTCCGGCCAGCAGCAACGACTTCTCGGCGGTCAGTGAGACCTTGAACAGTGCCACGCTGAGCGGCTGCGTCTCCGGCTTGGTGAGTACGAGCAGCGGCCAGAGGAAGTCTTTCCAGGACGCGATGAACGTCAGCATCAGGACGACCCCGAGGATCGGCCGGGCCATCGGCAGCAGGATCCAGACGAACACGCCGAACGACCCGGCGCCGTCGATCCGGGCCGCCTCGTACAGCTCGGCGGGGATCCGGTCGAAGAACTGCTTCACGATCAGCAGGTTGAACGCGCTCGCCGCCGCGGGCAGCCAGACGCCGAAGTAGTTGCCGGTGAACCCGAGCTGTTTGACTGTGAGGTAGAGCGGGACCAGCGTGATCGTCCCGGGAACGAACAGCGTCGCGAGGATCAGCCCCTGCAGGACGGGCGCCCAGCGCGGTCGCAGTACGGCGAGGACGTAGCCGCCGGTGGTGGAGACGATGATCGAGGTGATCATCGTGCCGGCCGCGAGCAGGATCGTGTTCAGAGTCGAGCGGCCGATGCCGATGCTGGTCCAGGCGTCGGCGATGTTGTGCCACTGCACGCCGGACGGCCACAGGGCGAGCGGCCGCGTGACGGTGTCTTCGGTTGTCGACACTGCCGCTTTCGCCAGCCAGAGCAGCGGTCCGAGTCCGACGATCGCTGCCAGCACCAGTCCGGTCAGGATCGCCAGGGCGAGTCCGATCCTGACCGGAGTACGGCGCAGGTCGGCCGCGGAGATGATGCTGCGTTCCTCGGCGTCCCGACTGCTCATGTCTGGCTCCATTTCCGGGTCGCGAACAGGTACACGGCCGACACCGCGGCGAGCACGACCGCGAGTAGCAGGCTCAAGGCGGTGGCGGCGCCGAAGTCGCCGTACACGAAGGCGTAGTTGTAGATCAGCAGCAGGACGGTGACGGTCTTGTTCTCCGGACCGCCGCCGGTGAGTAGGAACGGTTCGGTGAAGACCTGCAGGGTTCCGATGATCTGCAGGAGCAGCAGGACGAGTACGACGGTGCGCAGCTGCGGCAAGGTGATGTGCCAGAAGCGCCTCGGCAGCGACGCGCCGTCGATCTCCGCGGCCTCGTACAGCTCGCTCCGGATCGACATCAGCGCGGCCACGAAGATGACCGTGCCCTGGCCGAACGCGGACCAGGTGGCCATCAGGACCAGCGAAGGCATCGCGGTGACCGCGTCCTGGAGCCAGGCGACCGGGCCGATGCCGACGGCGCCGAGCAGCGAATTGAACAGGCCGTCCTTGCCCGGGTCGTAGAACTCGCGCCAGAGCAGGATGCTGACCACCGGCGGCAGGATGACCGGGATGAAGACCAGCACCGTCGCGAGCTGGCGGGAACGGCGCATTTCGGCGATCAGGGTCGCTGCGAGCAGCGGGACCGGGAAACCGAAGAGGGCTGCCAGCAGGGCGAAGTACGCCGTGTTCGCGACGGCTTGGCCGAGGAGTGGGTCGGTCAGTACCCGATGGAAGTTCTCCAGGCCGACCCAGGTGGTCTGCAGGAAGTTGGTGCGCTGGAAGCTCAGCGCGAGACCGCGGAGCAGTGGCCACCAGGAGAAGATCGCGAACACCAGGATCGTCGGCAGTCCGAAGAGCAGCGCGTCGAGACGGATCCGGCGCGGGCGTGCCGGAGCGGGCGGCGCCTGGTGGCGCAGCCCGCTCGGGCGGACAGCGGTACGGCTCACCGTTGGGCCGTGGCGAGGATCGTGGTGGCCTGCGACTGGGCCTGCTTCAGCAGCGCGTCGATGTCGGCGTCCTTGCGGGTCAGCACCGCCTGGATGACGGTGTCGAGCAACGCGTAGAGCTGCTGCGCCTCGATCGGCGGCTCGGAGACGACCGGCAGCTTCCGGGTGGCGTCGACGTAGGTCTGCACGTTCGCGACCGGGACGTTGATGTACGGCTTGATCGCCTCGAGGTACGGCTGGTACGCCTGCTGGTTGACGATCGCGTAGAACGTGCCCGGGACCGGATTGCCGTCGGCCGCCTGCGCCTTCGCGAGGTCGGCCGCGGTCTTGGTGTCGTAGTACTGGTCGAGGAACCGGAACTCGAGCCACTTGACGGCCGCGTCCACCTGGGCGTCGGTGGCGTCCGCCCGCAGGACCGACAGCGTGCCGCCGCCGAGACCACCGAGCCCGTTCGCGGTCTGCGGCATCGGGAACATCCCGAAGTCCCTCGGGTTCATCTTGTTCTTCGTGACGAACTCGCCGAGCCAGCCGTCCGGGCCGACCATGATCCCGCAGCGGCCGGCCGCGAACTCCGGCGCCAGCGCGGTGAAGTCGATGAGGAAGTTCGACCCGGCCGCGTTGTAGTCCCAGCGGACCTTGCGGAGGAACTCCAGCGCGGCGTGCGCGCCGGGGCTGTCGACGTTCGCGGTGAACTTGTCACCGTCCCGGGTCTCCAGTTCGTTGCCCATGGCAGCGATGATCGAGGTGAGGATCCAGCCGCCCTGGTTCTGCTTGGTGAGCTGGCAGTAGCCGGCCTTGCCGGTCGCCTGGGTGATCTTCTGCGCGGCCTGGGCCAGCTCGTCCCAGGAGCTGAACGGCTTGTCCGGGTCCAGGCCTGCCTTGGTGAACAGGCCGCGGTGGATCAGGATGCCGTTCTGGGTGGCGAACGTCGGGACCGCGTAGTAGTGGCCGTCGGTGCCCTTCACCGCGTCGAGCATCGTCGGCAGGATCGACTTCAGCTTCGGGCTCGCCTCCACCCACTTGGTCAGATCCTTGATCTGGTGCCGCGCGATCAGCCCGCCGGACTCGGTGAACGGCGCCTGGAAGCTGGTCGGCAGGTCACCGCCCGCGAGCTGGGCGGTGAACGTCCGGGCGTCCCAGGTCCAGTCGACCGGCTCGAGGTCGATGTTCGGGTTCTTCGCCTCGAACGCGGTGACCTGGGCCAGGAACTCCTTGCGTCCGGCCGGGTTGTCGTTGCCGGGCAGGCCGTTGACGGAGATCTTCACCTTCCCGCCGGCGGCCGAGCTGTCGCCGGCGCTCTTCCCGCAGCCGGCGCCGGCCGTGAGTACGGCGGTCAGCGCGGCCGCGACGGCCATCTTTCGCAGCACAGTCATTCGGGACTCCCTCGGGAATTGAACCGCTCCAATTCGGAGAGATATAGCACAGTGGTGCGGCCGCGACAACGGCTCTGACCGGGACCGGACGAGGTCAGCCGGGTCGTACGCCGAGGACGGCCGCTGCCTCTTCGGCGTAGATGCGGTGGCCGCGGTCGTCGGGGTGGTTGATGCCGTTGCGGAGCAGCGTGGGGTAGGCGACGCCCTCGGCGTACAGGCGGTGCCAGCGGTCGGAGACGGCGGCGATCGCGACGGATTCCCGGGCGGCGAAGGCGCGCAGGAAGGCGACGTACGGGCGTGGGTCCGGGGCGTCGATGCGGTCGAGGTGCATCCAGTCCGGGCGGGTGAAATGCGGTTCGAGCAGCAGCAGATCGGCGCCGGTTGCGCGGCAGCGGGTGTGGATCTCGTCGTACAGCGACGGCCAGCGGGACGGGTCGAGCTCGGCGTCGTTGACGAACTCGAGCGTGATCAGGTCGGGCTTGGTGGCGGCGACGTTCCGCCAGTCCGCGCCGTTCGGCGCGGCGCCGTCGGACAGCCATTCGGGCGACTCGCTGCCGCCGATCGCGACCGTGCGGAGCTCGGCCGCGATGCCGGCGGTGCGGAGGAGGTCCTGGAGTTGTGAGGGGTACGCCGTCCGCTCGCTGGACGCCGATCCGCCGGCCGTGACGCTGTCGCCCCAGCAGGTGATGCGGACCGGCCGCCCTTCGGCGATCGCCTTCCGGACTGCGGGAAGGCGGTCGAGTTGCGGTGCCGAGAGCGGCGTACGGGCAACGTCCGTCCACGGGATCAGTAGTGGGTCGTCGCCGGCGTACGGCACGAAGATCGTGGCCAGGGGCTTGCTGTCGTCCGGGATACCTGGGGGCTGCGGGTTGCTGAGGTGGCTGTGGCCGCGGAGGAGGCGGCCGTCGGCGAGCAGGACGTCGACGCGCAGCAGGGAGTACTCGTACTCGGCGACAGGCTCTCGTAGTGGGCGCTTCCTGGTGAGCGCGGCCCAGTGCTCGTCGACGAGGTAGTCGGTGCCGGGCCGGAGCGGGCCGTCGGCGTCGCGCAGCCGCAGGGTGCCTGGTCGCAGGGCGCCGGGTGCGGCGGTGTCGTCGATCCCGCGGCAGTCGGTCATCACACCGCGCAGCCGGTAGCCGTGCCGCCAGCGGTCCGGTTCGCCGTCCGGCAGGTCGACCGGCTCGTCCACGACCACCCGCCGCTCGGCCGGCGCGATCCCGCCGGCGGTCGCCACCATCTCCCACAGCTGATCCATGCGGACTCCTTCTCTTGGTCCCCGAAGGCTAGTTGAATCGCTCCAATCGTGCCTAGACTTCGGCGCCATGGACGACGACGCGAACGCGCCGGACCGGCGGACCGGATGGATGACCAGCGCGGCCTGGCAGCAGGACCCCGACGGGCCGCTGCCGGTGCTCGGCACCGCGATCGAGGTGACTGGTGAGCCCCGGGCCGCGACCTTGCGGGTGGCCGGGCTCGGCGTGTTCGTCGCCGCGGTCAACGGCGAGGTCGTCAGCGACCCGCTCGAGCCCGGCTACACCGACTACGCGCGCCGCGCCGAGTTCTGCACGTACGACGTCACCGCGCGGCTCGTCCCCGGGCCGAACGTGATCACGATCGAGCTCGGCCCCGGCTGCTACCGCTCCCGCAAGACCGAGGACCGCTGGACCAAGATCGAGACCGCGTACGGCGACCTCGCCGCCTGCGCCACGCTCTCCTGGACCGACGACGACGGCTCCAACGAGCTGGGACCGTGGCACGCGACGACCGGCGCGGTCCGGACGGCGAACTGGGTCGGCGGCGAGGACTACGACGCGCATGATGAGCCCGACCTGCAGGCGATCGCGTCCTGGCCGGCCGCCGTCCCCGCGAAGGTGCCCGCGGAACTCAAGCTGTCCGCGAAGGCCATCCCGCCGATCCGCGAGGTCGAACGCCTCGCCGCCCGGTCCGTGACCACGGTGCGCCCAGGCGTCCACGTCGTCGACTTCGGCGTGAACTTCGCCGGCTGGATCGAACTCGACCTGCCGCCGAACGCCGAGGTCCGCCTGCGTCCCGCCGAACTGCTCGAACCCTCGGGCGCGATCAACCCCGTGACCGAAGGCTGGGGCCCTGTCTTCCACACCGTCACGACCGCCGACGCCCCGCTGACCTGGCACCCGAGGTTCTGCTACAACGGCCTGCGCTACCTGGAGATCTCGGGTCTGCCCGCCGCGCCCGAGGCCCGCGGTCTGGTCCTGGCGGCGGCCGCCGATCCGGCCGGTACGTTCACCTCGTCCGACGCCACCATGACCGAGCTACACCGGATCATCCGCCGCGCGATCACGTCCAACATGTACTCGATGTTCACCGACTGCCCGCAGCGCGAGAAGCTCGGGTACCTCGAGCAGCTGCACCTGGTCTACCCCATCCTGCGCTGGAACTACGACGTACGCGAGCTGCTGGCGAACACGCTGCGGATCGTCCGCGAGGCGCAGGAGCCGAGCGGGCATATCGCGCTGTACGCGCCGGAGTGGGACCCGTTCCCCGACCCGTGGCGCGGCGACGTGAACTTCGGCCTCGTGAGCGTCTTCCTGCCCTGGCAGCTCTACCGCACGTACGGCGACCTCGACGTATCGGCGGCCAACTACGACACGGCCGTCCGGTACGTCGACTACCTATTGGCGTCGCGGGACGACGGGCTCGTCACCTACGGGCTGGGGGACTGGAACGGGCGGGACTTCCGGTATGTGCCGTTCGTCGCGACGGCGACGCTCGCCCGGGCGCTCGGCGTACTGGCTCTCATTGCTGACGTGCTCGGGCGGGACCGCGGGCGGTGGAACGACCTGCGGGCGACGGTCGTGGGGGATGTTCGCCGGCGGTTCGTCACGGCGGAGGTGGGCAGCGAGTCGGTGGTGGAGGTGGGGAGTGAGTCCGTGGCGGAGCTCGCGGTCGCGATCCATTCGGGCGTTCTCACCGGCGCGGAGGAGGCGGCCGCGGTGGATCGGCTGGAGCGCCGGATCGTTGCTGACGGCTACTACCTGGACGTGGGGGAGATCGCGATGGCCTCCCTGGTCGAGGTGCTCGCGGCGTACGACCGGCACGAGACGCTGTACCAGCTGACGCAGGTCGACGAGCGGCCCGGGTACGGGTACATGCTGCGGCACGGAGCGACGTCGCTCACCGAGACGTGGGACGGGCCAACGTTCGGGTTCAGCCAGAACCACTTCATGAACGGCGCGATCGACGACTGGTTCTTCGGCCACGTCGCGGGACTGCAACAGGCGCCCGGTGACATCGGCTTCCACCGGGTGGTGATCCGGCCGCGGCCCTGCGGAGGGTTGACCTCGGCGGCCGCGTCGTACCGCACCGGGCACGGCGAACTCCGCAGCGCGTGGACTGTCGCGGACGGTGCCTTCGTCCTGGAGGTCGTCGTACCGGCAGAGACGACGGCGGTCGTGGAGTTGCCGGACGGGACGTCGTACGACGTCGGTCCCGGGCAGCACCGGTTCGCCGGATGAGGGTCTGCGGAGCCGTCGACCTCGGTGCGTCCGGCGGCCGGGTGATCGCCGGGATCGTCGACAAGGGCGAGGTCACGCTGCGGACGGTGCACCGTTTCAGCTACCGCGCGGACCGCCGCGACGGTCGGCTGCGCTGGCCGTACGCCGTCCTCAAGGCCGAGGTCCGCACCGGGCTGCGGGCGCTGGCGCGGGCGTACCCGGAGGTCGAGTCGATCGGCATCGACACCTGGGGAGTGGACTACGGCCTGCTCGACGAGTCCGGCGTACTGCTGGCGGATCCGGTGTCGTATCGCGACGACCGGACCGCGGGCGTGGTCGACGTGGTGCACGAGCGGTTCGGCGGCGTCGAGAAGCTGTACGACGTGAACGGGCTGCAACCGTTGCCGATCAACACCGTGTACCAGCTCGCGGCCGATGCGTGGGACGGGGCCGCGTCGGTGGTGATGCTGCCGGATCTCCTCGTCCACGAGCTGACCGGCGTACTCGGGACCGAGCTGACGATCGCCTCGACGACCGGGTTGCTCGACGTACGGACGCGGGACTGGTCGCCGGAGGTGCTGGCCGCGCTCGGGCTGCCGTCGGAGCTGTTGCCGCCGTTGCGAGCCGCGGGCGACGTGGTCGGACCATTGCGGCCGGAGGTTGTCCGGGCGACGGGCCTGCGGTCCGATGTCGTGGTGGTCCGGGTCGGTTCGCACGACACCGCGTCGGCGGTGGCCGGTCTACACCGTCATGAAGGACCGGCCGTGTTCGTCTCCAGCGGCACCTGGTCACTGGTCGGGCTGGAGCTCGACGGCCCGATCGTCAGTGGCGAGTCGTTGCGTGCCGGGGTCAGCAACGAGCTCGGGGCGGGTGGGCAGACGCTGTTCCTCCGCAACCTCGCCGGTCTGTGGTTGCTCCAGGAATCGTTGGTCGCCTGGGGAAGCCCCGACCTGTACCCGCTGCTCGCGGAGGCCGAGGCGTTGCCGGCCGGCGGGCCGGTCATCGATGTCGACAGCAACGACCTGATCGCTCCGGGCGCTATGCCGGACCGGATCGACGCGCTCGTCCGGGCGACGGATCAGCGCCCGCTGAGCGGGCCGCCCGCGACGGTCCGGTGCATCCTCGACTCGCTTGCCACGGCCTACGCCGAGAGCGCCCGCGAGCTCGCGCGCCTCGCTGGGACCGACCCTCGGGCGATTCACCTCGTCGGCGGCGGATCGCAGAACGACCTGCTCTGCCGGCTGACCTCGGAGCTGTCCGGTCTCCCGGTCGTGGCCGGGCCGGTGGAGGCGACGGCGCGTGGGAACGTGCTGGTTCAGGTGGGGCGATTGTGGCCGGACATGTGCTGACAGTTATCGTTTGACGGCGCATTGTCACCAAGTCATGGGGTCGGCATCTTCCGCCGGAGCGGGCCCTTGGGGGTTCGCTCATGAAGAAGGCCGTTCTGGCCGCGGTCACCGCTGCGGCTGTTGCCGCTGCCGCACTGATTCCGTCCGGGCCCGCCGTGCAGGCGGCCGAGACCGCGACCCACAGCGCGCCGCGCGGGTTCGGGTCGGCGTTGTCGTCGGTGGAGCAGCCGTCCTGGCAGACGAACGCGAGCGTGAACGCGCTCGCCGTCGCCGGGGACCTGGTGTTCGCGGGCGGGCTGTTCACCCGGGTCCGGCCGCCGGGCAAGGCGCGCGGCGTCGGGGACGTGGCGCGGAAGTACTTCGTGGTGCTCAACCGGACCACCGGCGTACCGACCCGGTTCGCGCCGAGCGTCAACGGGCCGGTGTGGAGCGTCGCCGCGTCGCCGGACGGGCGCCGGGTCGTGATCGGCGGCGACTTCACGGTCGTGGACGGCGTACCGCGATCCCGGGTGGCGATGTTCGACGTTGCCACCGGCAAGCTCGTGGCCGGCTGGGACCCGGTGGTGAACTACCGGGTCGCCGCGCTGAAGGTGACCGCGAGCACGGTCTACCTGGGCGGCTCGTTCGGCGCCGTCGACAAGGTCGGCCGCGCGCGGCTGGCCGCGGTCGCGCTCAGCACCGGCGCGCTGCTGCCGTGGAACCCGGGAGCGGATGACGACGTCCACGCCATCGAGGTCTCGACCGACGGCACGCGGGTCTTCGTCGGCGGCGGGTTCACCACGATCGGCGGCCGGGACCAGCATGCGCTCGCGATGCTGAACGCCCGTACCGGCGCTGTCCTGTCGATGCCGGCCGCGGCAGCGATCCCGCCGAAGTCGGAGGAGTGCGACAGCCGGGTCAAGGACCTCGAGGTCCAGGGAAACAAGGTGTTCGCGTCGAACGCCGGCACCAACAGCATGGAGTGCTACGACGGCGTACTCGCCGCCGACAGTGGGACCGGCAAGCTGCTCTGGCAGAGCAAGTGCCTGGGCGCGACCGAGGCGATCGTTGCGATCGGCAACTGGCTGTACAAGGGCTCGCACGCCCACGACTGCAGCGCGGACGGCGAGTTCCCGGACAAGACCGGCATGCACCACCTGCTGGTCTACAGCACGATCACCGGCAAGCTCGGTCCGTGGTTCCCGAACACCGACGCGGGCGGTACGACGCTGGTCGGCCCGCTCGCGTTCGCGTCCGGCGGCAACGACCTGTGGGCGGGCGGCGACTTCACCGCGGTGAACGGCAAGCCGCAGGAGGGGCTGACCCGGTTCAACGGCGTACCGGGTGGTGCCGCGCCGGCCCGTCCGGCCGCGCCGAAGCTGGCGAGCGCGCGGCCGAACAAGGTGACGATCGCCTTCAGCACCGTGCTCGACCGCGACAACCTGACGCTCACCTACCTGGTGTACCGCGGCACGACCCGGATCGGCAGCTGGTCGCGGACGTCGAACTCGTGGACCAAGCCGGCCGTCACCTCGGTCACCGACTCCGGCCTGACCAGCGGCCAGACGCTGTCGTACCACGTCGAGGTCAGCGACGGCCGCAACGTCAGCAAGAGCGCCGCGGCCACCGTCCGGGTCCGTTAGCAGCGAGTTCCGCGAGCTGGTACGACGAGATCGGCCAGGTAGGCGTCGATCTTCTGCCGGGCGCACGCGTTGGACTGGTACAGCGTGTGCCCCGGTCCGTCGTGGTAGATCGACCCGCTGCCCGGCACCTGGTCGACCACCCGCGACGCGGCCTGGTACTCGCTCCAGTTCCCGGCCATCAGCAGCGGCGGCAGCCCGTCCGGCAACGCCGCCGGCGGATTGCGGACCGGGATCGGCCAGCCCACGCAGGACAGCATCGCCTGTGCGATCGTCGCCACCGCACCCGTGTACGGCGCGGCCGCGCGCATCCGGCGTACCTGCTGCTCGAGCTGCCGCTGGTCGGCCGGGCGCGGCCAGTCGGTGCACTCCACAACGCCGGGGGAGGCGGTCATGGCGTACGGCGCGTTCGGGGGATCGGGGACGAAGCCGGACGCGTCACCGGTCGCAGCTGCCTTCTTGAGCGCTGCGGCGAGTCGTGGGTATGAGACATTTCGCGCGAGCGCGACAGCTTGGTAGCGGATGTCGTCGGCGCTGTACGTCACCTGGCCCGCCAGGAGTGGTGCGCGGGCCATGACCTGCTGCCAGAGGGCGGGCGCGTTCGCGCAATCTCCTTGCGTACGGCACCAATCGAAGAACCGCACCACGTAGCTCTGAACGTCGCGCGCAAGCAGCGGGAGCTCGCGATTCCAATTCGCGGCGCTGTGGTTCCAGGTCCCGTCCAGCACCATCGCGCGGACCCGCTGCGGAAACAGTTGCGCGTACGCCTGCCCGATGAAGCCGCCGTACGACGCGCCGTAGAAGCTGGTCTGCTGCTCGCCGAGCGCCTGCCGGATCGCGTCCGCGTCGCGGGCGTGGGTGGCCGAGTCCATCGCGCCGAACAGCTCCGGATCCTTGGCCTGGCAGCGTTCCGCGGCCGCGCGGTTGGTGGCGGCGAGACGGTCGAACTCTTCCTGGTTCCTGGGGAGCGACGGGATCCGGGCGCCGGTCCAGTCGCAGGGGAGGTTCGTGCTGAGGCCGGGCGCGTTCGGGCCGCCGCGGAGGTCCCAGGTGACGATGTCCATCGTCTGGCGCAGCCCGGCGAACGACTCGCCGCCGCCGTACTTGCGCATCAGGTCGATGCTGATGCCGACCGGGCCGCCGAAGTTGACCAGCACGGACCCCTTCGGCTTCGCGGCGGTGGAGCGGAGCCGGCCGATCGTCAGCGTGAGTTGGCGGCCGTCAGGTCTGTCCCAGTCGACCGGGACCTTCAGCGTGGCGCATTCGATCCCGACCGAGCCCGGGCCGCCGGGGCATTCGCCCCAGGTGAGGGTTGGGGCGGGCGGGGTGAGGACGTTGATCGTCAGCAGCCCGACTGCTAGTAGTTTCAGCATGCCGCCGACGGTTCCTCGGATTCGCCGTTCGCACATCGGACCAGGAGCCGTCGGACCACGGTCCGAGGCGGGGCGCCGGCGGGTCGGCTAGGTTCGACGCGTGACGGAGTACGGCTTTAGCAGGCGGCAGTTGATCGCCGTGGACTGCGCCGTTGCGGTCGGGTACGCCGTACTCGTCCTGGTTACTTCGTCCACTGCGGCTGGGCTTGTCGCGGTCGGGCTCGCGGTGCCGATCGCCGTACGACGGATCTGGCCGGTGCCGGCGTTGGCCCTCGCGGTGGTGGTGTCGGTGGCGGCGGTTCTCGGGAACGGGCTGCGCGATCCGTTCCTGGGGGCGGCGTACGTGCTGTACGTCGTTGCGTTGGAGCGGCGCTCGAGCCGGCCGGTGTCGAGTCGCCGGCTGCTCGGGCTGTCCGGCGGTCTCGGGTTCGTCGTACTCGTGCTTGCTGTCGTGGCCGGGGCGCCTGCGGGGCAGTCGCGGGCGGCGGTTGTGCTGACCGGGTTCGCCGCGCTGTACGGCGCGTGGGTGCTCGGGCAGGTCGTCCGGGACCGGCGCGCGGCGGCAGCCCGGGCGGCGCAGGTACTCGCCGCGCAGGCCGTCGCCGCGGAACGGTTGCGGATCGCCCGTGAGCTGCACGACATCGTTGCCCACAGCATGGGTCTGATCGCGGTCAAGGCCGGCGTCGCGAACCATGTCTTGAAGGTCCGTCCGGAGGAGGTGTCCGACGCGTTGTCCGTGATCGAATCGACCAGCCGCGACGCGCTGGTCGAGCTGCGGCACATGCTCGGCCTGCTGCGCACGTGCGACGACGAACCCGCGGACCTCGCTCCGCCCGCCGGGTTGGCGGCGCTGCCGGAGTTGGTCGCCCGGGTCGAGTCCACCGGTGTCCACGTGGACCTCACGCTCGACGTACCGTCGCCGCTCCCGGAGGCCGTCGGGCTGACCGTCCACCGGATCGTCCAGGAGTGCCTCACCAACGTCACCAAGCATGCCCGCGCGCGTCGTTGCCGGATCACGGTCACCGGCGGCGCGAACGCCGTACAGGTGGAGGTCGTCGACGACGGCATCGGCGGTACGGCGGTCGAGGGGCACGGGCTGATCGGCATCCGCGAACGCGTCAGCGTGTACGGCGGGACGTACCACGCCGGGGCGCTGCCGGGCGGCGGGTTCGAGGTCGTCGTACGGCTGCCGCATGAGTGAGATCCGGGTCCTGGTGGCGGACGACCAGGCGCTGTTGCGCGGGAGCTTCCGCGTGCTGATCGACACCACACCCGGGCTCACAACCATCGGCGAGGCAGCCAACGGCCACGAGGCGGTCGAACTCGCGCATCGTCTGCGGCCCGACGTCGTACTGATGGACGTCCGGATGCCGGAACTCGACGGCATCGAAGCCACCCGCCAGATCTGCTCCGCCCCGGAAACCGCCGGGACGAAGGTGCTGATCCTCACCATGTTCGACCTCGACGACGCCGTGTACGCCGGACTGCGCGCCGGCGCGAGCGGCTTCCTCCTGAAGGACGTACCACCGGTCGACCTGCTCCAGGCGATCGAGGTCGTCGCCGCCGGCGAAGGCCTGCTCGCACCGTCGATCACCCGCCGCCTGATCGCCGAGTTCGCCCGCCTCGCCGAGCCTGGTCAAGCCCCACTGACCGGCCTCGACGGCGTCACCGACCGCGAACGCGAAGTCCTCACCCTGATCGCCCGAGGCCTCTCCAACCAGGAGATCTGCGACCACCTGAACGTCGGCCGAGGCACCGTCAAAACCCACATCGGCCACCTCCTCGCCAAACTCCACGCCCGCGACCGAGCCCAACTGGTAATAGCCGCCTACGAATCCAACCTCATCCAACCCCGCCACCAGCAAGCGCGCAGGTGATACCCCCCGCATCCCCCGCACCCGCCGTTCGTCGCTACGCACCTCACCGCCCCGGCTCCGCGCGCTCCCACCCACCCGTGCCTGTCTCCCCGCGCTGCCCGCCTCCGTGCACTTCCGGGGCGACCGGTGCGCGCGGTGTAAGCGCGCGGGTGGTGTGCCCCGGGTGCTCCCACCCCAGATCCGTGGTTGACTCCCGCGCTGCTGGTCGCCCGGGCGCGCCCGGGCGAGCAGCGCGTGCGGGTATGCCAGGCGGCTGCCCGTGGGTGACTCCTGTGGTGAGGGCGTCTGGAGGCGCGCGTCCTGACCCGCCGGTGATGGGCCAGGCCTGTGCTCAGGGATAATCGGGTGGTGACCGGGCCCGAGCAGTTGGCTGTTGTTGGGGCGGGGTTTGGTGCGGGGATTCTCACCTCGACCGTCGGGGTTGCTTCGCTGCTCAGCTTCCCCGTGCTCATCGCGCTGGGGATTCCGCCGGTGGTTGCGAACGCGTCCAATACGTTGGGTTTGCTCCCTGGAGCACTGAGTGGCGCGTTCGGGTACCGGCGTGAACTACGGGAGGTGCCGCGGCGCCAGGTGATTGTCGTCGTGCTCCTGTGTGCCGTCGGCGCAATCGGAGGTGCGGCGCTGCTGCTGGCGCTGCCGTCGGAGGTGTTCGCGGCGGCGGCGCCCTGGCTGATCCTCTTCACGTGTTTGATCGTGGGAGTCCAGCCGTGGATCTCACGGTGGTTGCGTTCGCGATCCCAGCACCCGCACGACCTGCGCCGTTCGATGTCTCCGGCAACCATCGCCGGCACCGCGCTGACCGGCGTGTACGGCGGCTACTTCGGCGCCGGTGCCGGCGTGATGATGATGGCCGTCCTGGGGCTCGGCCTCGACCTCGAACTCCGCGTCGTCAACGGCCTGAAAACCCTCGCCCTCCTGGCCGCCAACCTGGTAGCCGGCACCATCTTCCTGTTCATCGCCGACCTGAACCTCCAAGCCGCCGCCCTCCTGGCCGCCGGCTCCGTCGTCGGCGGCTACGCCGGCGCCCACATCGGCCGCCGCCTCCCCGCCACCTACCTCCGCATCCTCATCGTCCTGGCCGGCATCACCGCCGCGATCCTGATGTTGTCCTAGTGTCCTGAGCCGCCTCAACCGGCAACTGAAACCCCGGGGTTCGCGCTGTAGGAGCGTGAGATGGGGAGTATTTCGTGCCGATTCGGGAGGAAATGTTCCCCAGACCCGGATAACCCGCTATCGGTGGGGATCGTCGTCGACGATCTCGTGAGCGGACACGTCCGCAGACGGGGGATCAAGAGACCGGTCCTAGAACTGCGGGACGATCGCGAGGGCTGCGATCAGCAGGCAGACGGCGCCGTTGATGTATGGGTGGCCGGCCAGTACCGCGATGAACTCGCGGATTGTTGCCGTCGGCCAGTAGTACGCCGCGGTGGGAGAGCCGACGACCTGGCCGTTCACCCTCGCTTTGCGGGCCGTCAACGCGGCGCGGAAGGCGTGGAAGTTGTTCGTCACGATCAAGCACCGGTACTCCGGCCGCAGTTCCGCCATCAGGTCCCGGCTGAAGGTCAGGTTCTCCCAGGTGGTGGTCGACTTGTCCTCCCGGATGATCTGGTCGGCGGCGACGCCGTGCTCGACGAGGTACGCCGCCATCGCGTGCGACTCGGGCAGGTCCTCGCCGGGACCCTGGCCGCCGGAGGTGATGATCCGGGGCGAGCGCCCCTTGCGGAGGGCGCGTTCGTACACCTGCTGCGCCCGGTCCAGCCGGCTCGCAAGCAGCGGCGGGACGCGGGAGCCGATCAACCCGGAGCCGAGGACGACGACGAAGTCCACCTTCCGCGACGAGCGGACCCGGCTGTAGAAGAACGCGTACACCAGGAAGCACAGGAAGAGGAACGAGATGTAGGTCAGGATCCCCAGCAGCGCCGACCGTACGGCGGCCAGCGGTTCCCAGCCGATCTTCTGCACCAGCACGCTGAAGAGCACGAACGCGATGATCCCGAGCCCGACGATCAGCGACAGCAGGTTCGACAGCCGGCGGCGTTCCCGGCGCAGCATCGTGACGCCGTTGATCACCAGGAACACCGCGAGTACGGCGATCGCGACCGGGATCGCGATCACGATCGCCCACACCATCGCGACCGCGACCGGCTTGCTCACGGTCTCGACCGCGAAGATCACGCCGAGCCCGGCGAACATCAGCGTCAGGACCAGGAAGATCCCGTTCTTGAACAGCCGCCGGTCCCGCCAGAAACTGACGCCGAAGACCAGGAACCAGAACCCGGCGACACCGAAGCAGATGACCATCGGGCGCCATCCAACCACGCACCGTCGCCGAGGTGGGGGAGGCTCGGTGTGTGGACGGGACGAGGCCGATCCAGGCCCGGTGTGCGAGGCTGCGGGAATGACGACGAACTGGGCCGGGAACGTCGAGTTTGCGAGTGAGCCGCGCAGACCTCGGGCCGTCGAGGAGCTGCAACACCTGGTGGCCGGGGCCGAGAAGGTGCGGGTGCTCGGGACCGGGCATTCGTTCAACCGGATCGCGGACACGTCCGGCGTCCTCGTGAGCGTGCAAGAGTTGCCGCAACTCATCGAGGTCGGTGAGCGCGGCGTGACGGTGTCGGCGGGGACGCGGTACGGCGGGATCACGGCGGCGCTGCAGGCACAGGGGCTGGCGCTGCACAACCTCGGGTCGTTGCCGCACATCTCGGTCGCGGGTGCCTGTTCGACCGGTACTCACGGCTCCGGCGACACCAACGGTCCGCTGGCGGACGCGGTCAACGCGATCACGTTCGTGAACGCGGACGGCGAGCTCGTCTCGCTCACCCGGGACGACCCGGACTTCGCGGGCTCGGTCATCTCGCTGGGCGCGCTCGGGGTCACGGTCAGCCTCACGCTCGACGTACAGCCGTCGTACCAGATCAGTCAGGTCGTGTACGACGGTGTGCCGGTCGACCGTTTGCGGTCGGACTTCGCGGACGTGATGGGCAGCGCGTACAGCGTCAGCGCCTTCACCGACTGGGTCGACCCTGACGTGATGGTCTGGCGGAAGCGCCGCGAGCTGACCGAACCCGAGCCGGAGTGGATGGGCGGACGGCTCGCGAACGGTGCGCGGCACCCGATCAAGGTGATGCCGGCCGACTACGCGACCCAGCAGGGCGGCGTACCCGGGCCGTGGAACGAGCGGCTGCCGCACTTCCGGCTCGAGTTCACCCCGAGCAACGGCGACGAGCTGCAGTCCGAGTACTTCGTGCCGCGCGCCCGCGCCGCCGAGGCGGTCGACGTACTGCGGTCCCTCGGCGAGCGGTTCGCGCCGGTGCTGCAGGTGTCGGAGGTACGGACGGTCGCCGCCGACGAGCTGTGGCTGAGCCCGAGCCAGGGCCGCGACACGGTGGCGCTGCACTTCACCTGGATCCAGGACGAGGCCGCGGTCCGGCCGGTCGTCGCGGAGCTGGAGGCGGCACTCGCCCCGCTGGACACCCGCCCGCACTGGGGCAAGGTCTTCGAGGCGGACGCGGCCACGCTCGCGGAGCGGTACCCGAAGGTGCGGGACTTCATCGCACTCGCGGCGAAGTACGACCCGGCCGGCAAGTTCCGCAACGAGTATCTGGACACGTATCTGCCGAGGGCTAACGACAGGAGGTAGCCGGCGTCCGCGCCTGGAGCGAGCTCACCGGGGCGCGGATCAGGCACTACCTCCTGTCCTTAGAGTTGCGTCAGGTCCTCGACGGTCGAGGTGATCGACCAGAGGAGGTTGCGGATGACGCGGCGGTCCTCGGCGGACAGGTTGGCGAGGGCGCGGCGGCCGGCGCGGTCGTAGACCTCCTGGACGGTGTGCGCGAGCGCGACGCCGCGGTCGGTCAGCTCGATGCCGACCTGCCGCGCGTCGGTCGCGCTCTTCACCCGCCGTACCAGCCCGGCCGCCTCCATCCGCTGGGTGGTCCGGGTCGCGGTCGGCACCTCGACGTCCAGGACCTTCGCCAGCCGCGCCACCGGGAGCGAGCCGTGGTGCAGGAGCTTCGCGAGCACCAGCTCCTGCCCGGTGTGCAGCTCGGTCCCGGCCAACTCCTCGGCGACGGCCTTCCGCGCGGCCCGGTCCGCGAACCGCAACGCGATCAGTACGTCGGCCTCGTCGGCGGGCGCGTCCGGCGACCAGTCCTCGCTCACGTGTGGCTCCGGGACCGGAACGGGTTCCGCGCGTCGTAGTCGCCGATGTACTCGGTCGGGATCGCCGGCTCGCCGCGGCTCAGCTGGTTGGCCGAGCGGGGCAGCTCGTAGCGGGCCTTCTCGTGGTGGGCCTGCGACTCCTCCGGCGTGGTCCGGCCGACGATCTTGCCGGACTCCACGAGCGACTTCAGCAGCACCCGGTCGTCGCCGTCGTCGACCGGCTGCTCGCCGACGCCGATCAGCTCGACCTCTGCGACACCGGCCGGGGAACGCCGGCGGAGCGCCCACTTGCGGCCGCCGATCGAGATCTTGTCCGGGCTCTTCTTCGCCACCGGTACCAGTTCGCCGCTCGCGTCCTCGCGGGCGACCAGCTTGTACACGAACCCGCAGGTCGGGTAGCCCGAGCCGGTCACCAGCGACGTACCGACCCCGTAGCCGTCCACCGGCGCCGGCGCGAGCGCGGCGATCTGGTACTCGTCCAGGTCGCTGGTCACGATGATCTTGGTCTTCGTCGCGCCCAGCGCGTCCAGCTGCTCGCGGACCTGCCCGGCCAGCGACGGCAGGTCACCCGAGTCCAGTCGTACGGCGCCCAGGTCCGGTCCGGTCAGCTCGATCGCGGTGCGGACCGCTTCGGCGACGTCGTACGTGTCGACGAGCAGCGTCGTACCCTTCCCGAGTGCGTCGATCTGGGACCGGAACGCGTCCCGCTCGCGGTCGTGCAGCAGCGTGAACGAGTGCGCCGCGGTCCCGGTGCTCGGGATGCCGTAGCGGCGGGCCGCCTCCAGGTTCGAGGTCGCGCCGAAGCCCGCGACGTACGCCGCCAGCGCCGAGGCGACCGCCGCCTCCTCGTGGGTCCGGCGGGAGCCCATCTCGATACAGGGCCGCCCACCCGCCCACCAGGTCATCCGGGACGCGGCCGACGCGACCGCGGAGTCGTGGTTGAGGATCGACAAGAAAACGGTTTCCAGCAGTACTGCCTCGGCGAACGAGGACTCCACCACCAGTACCGGCGAGCCCGGGAAGAAGATCTCGCCGTCGGCGTAACCGGAGATGTCGCCGGTGAACCGGTAGTCCGCCAGCCAGTCCCGGGTAGCCTGGTCGACGACTCCGCGGTCGGCCAGGAAGGCGATCGTCTGCTCGTCGAACCGGAACTGTTCGAGCGCGTCCAGCAGCCGGTTGACGCCGGCCACCACGCCGTACCGCCGGCCGTCGGGCAGCCGCCGGGCGAACAGCTCGAACACCGAGCGCCGCTCCGCCGTGCCGTCCGCCAGCGCGGCCTGCAGCATGGTGAGCTCGTAGTGGTCGGTCAGAAGTGCCGTCGAGTGGGTCACAGGAGAAGCCTATTGTGAGACCGGAACCGATGATGGAGAGAATGGTCAGGTGAGCACCGCACCGAGCGAGCTGGAGAGCGCCGAGACCGATGAGGCGATCGAGCTCAGCCCACCCTGGGTGACCATCGTCTGGAACGATCCGGTCAACCTGATGGACTACGTCACGTTCGTGTTCCAGCAGTACTTCGGGTACTCCAAGTCCAAGGCGGAGAAGCTGATGCTGCAGGTGCACCAGGAGGGCAAGTCGGCGGTGTCGAACGGGAACCGGGAAGCGATGGAACGCGACGTGGAAGCGATGCACACCTACGGCCTGTGGGCCACTTGCGAGAAGTCGTGACGCGGTTCCGCAAGCGCCGCAAGACGGTGGTCGTCAGCTTCGCCGAGCACGAGGCGGACATCCTGGCGAACCTCCTGCGGAACTTGGTCGAGCTGCTGTACGACGGGTTGCCGCCGCGCACCACCACGCCGGTCGACCCGCTGGAGGCGATGCTCAGCGAGAACGACGGCCCGACCTCGCCGCCCGAGGACGTCGTACTGCAGCGGCTGCTGCCGGACGCGTACAAGAGCGACGACATGGCGTCGGCGGAGTTCCGCCGGTTCACCGAGCGCGGGCTGCGCGAGGGGAAGGTCACCGACGCCAAGCGGGTGCTGTCCGCGCTGGAGGAGTCCGGCGCCGACGAGATCGCGCTGGAGCCGGACGAGCAGCTGTCCTGGCTGCGCGCGCTGAACGATCTGCGGCTGGCGATCGGCACCCGCCTCGACATCAAGGACGAGGACGACTACGCCACCTGGGAGAAGCTCGACGAGGACGACCCGCGGCGGCTCACGTACGACCTGTACGACTGGCTCGGGTACCTGCAGTCGGCGCTGCTGCACAACATGCGCTGACCCGTAGGGTGGCGCGTATGGAGACGCGGCGGCTCGGGCGGACCGGGCGGGATGTGGGTGTGGTCGGGCTCGGGGCGTGGCAGCTCGGGGCGGACTGGGGTGCGGTCGACGAGAGCGACGCGCTCGCCGTACTGCGGGCCGCGATCGAGGCCGGCGTGACGTTCGTCGACACCGCGGACGTGTACGGCGACGGGCGGTCGGAGCGGCTGGTCGGGCAGGTGCTGTCGTCGTACGACGGGCTGACCGTGGCGACGAAGATGGGCCGCCGGGTGGAGCAGGTCCCGGAGAACTACACGGCGGCGAACTTCCGCGCCTGGAACGACCGGTCCCGGCGGAACCTCGGCGTCGACACGATCGACCTGGTGCAGCTGCACTGCCCGCCGACGCCGGTGTACTCGAACGACGCGGTCTTCGACGCGCTCGACGCGATGGTCGACGAGGGCCGGATCGCGGCGTACGGCGTGAGCGTCGAGACGTGCGCGGAGGCGCTCACCGCGATCGCCCGCCCGAACGTGGCGACGGTGCAGATCATCCTGAACGCGTTCCGCCTGAAGCCGCTCGACGAGGTCCTGCCCGCGGCCCAAGCGGCCGGCGTCGGCATCATCGCCCGGGTCCCGCTGGCCAGTGGGTTGCTGTCGGGCAAGTACGACGAACACACCACCTTTGCCGCCGACGACCACCGCACCTACAACCGCCACGGCGAGGCCTTCGACGTCGGCGAGACCTTCTCCGGAGTCCCGTTCACGACGGGCCTGGAGGCCGTCCGCCGCCTGAACCCCGCCCGCACCCCCGGCACCACGATGCCCCAGTTCGCCCTCCGCTGGATCCTCGACCACCCCGCCGTCTCGGTCGTCATTCCCGGAGCCCGCAACCCCGAACAAGCCACCGCCAACACCACCGCCGCCGCCCTCCCCACCCTCACCCCCGCCCAGCACACCACGGTCCGCGAGGTCTACGACGCCCTGATCCGCCCCGAGATCCACGACCGCTGGTAACCCGCTGTCCGCATTGTGGACCGACTCCGTGGTTGGCAGGACGGCCCGCGCCGTCGCCGTACCGTGGAGGCGTGCTGGTCATCGAGAAGGCGACGTACGACGCGATCGTGGCGCATGCCCGGAAGGATCATCCGGACGAGGCGTGCGGGGTGGTCGCGGGCGCGGAGGGGTCGGATCGGGCGACGCGGTTCGTGCCGATGCTGAACGCCGCGATGTCGCCGACGTTCTACGAGTTCGACTCGGGTGATCTGTTCCGGCTCTACCAGGAGATGGACGCGCGCGACGAGGAGCCGGTGGTGATCTACCACTCGCACACCGCCACCGAGGCGTACCCGTCGCGGACCGACATCAACCTCGCCCAGGAGCCGGGGGCGCACTACGTGCTGGTGTCCACCCGGGACGGTGCCCAGGATCCGGCGTACGACGGGCCGGTCGAGTTCCGGTCGTACCGGATCGTCGACGGCGCGGTCACGGAAGAAGAAGTACGCGTGGTTGGTTCCTATACAGAAACCCTTGAAGGAGAGAACTGAGATGGCGATCGAGCTGCGCGTGCCGACGATCCTGCGCACCTACACCGGCGGGGCGAAGGCGGTCACCGGCGACGGGACCGACCTGGCCGCGTTCATCGACGACGTGAACGGCAACCACCCGGGCCTGAAGGAGCGCATCGTGGAGGGCGACCCGGAGGAGTTGCGCCGGTTCGTGAACGTCTACGTGAACGACGAGGACGTCCGGTTCACCGGCGGCCTGAAGACCGAGGTGAAGGACGGCGACGTCGTGGTGGTCCTCCCGGCAGTCGCGGGCGGCTCTTTCTGATGCGTTTCGACAGCCTGCTCGACTCGGTCGGCGGTACGCCGCTGGTCGGGCTGCCCAAGCTGTCGCCGTCCGGCGAGGTCCGGCTCTGGGCGAAGCTCGAGGACCACAACCCGACCGGTTCGATCAAGGACCGGGCGGCGCTGCGGATGCTGCTGGACGCCGAGAAGGACGGCCGGCTGCGCCCGGGCAACACGATCCTCGAGCCGACGTCGGGCAACACCGGCATCTCGCTCGCGATGGCCGCGAAGCTGCGCGGCTACCGGATGGTGTGCGTGCTGCCGGAGAACACCTCCGAGGAGCGCCGGCAGATCCTGCGGATGTGGGGCGCCGAGATCATCTCGTCGCCGGCCGCGGGTGGCTCCAACGAGGCGGTCCGGGTCGCGAAGCAGGTCGCGGAGGAGCACCCGGACTGGGTGATGCTCTACCAGTACGGCAACCCGTCGAACGCGCTCGCGCACTACGACGGCACGGCGCGCGAGATCCTCGAGGACCTGCCGTCGGTGACGCACTTCGTCGCCGGCCTCGGCACCACCGGCACGCTGATGGGCGCCGGCCGGTTCTTCCGCGAGCACAAGCCCGAGGTGAAGATCGTCGCCGCCGAGCCGCGGTACGGCGAACTCGTCTACGGCCTGCGCAACCTGGACGAGGGCTTCGTCCCGGAGCTGTACGACAAGACGCTGATCGACGCGCGCTTCTCGGTCGGACCGCGGGACGCGGTACGCCGGGTCCGCGAGCTGCTCGACAACGAGGGCATCTTCGCCGGGATCTCCACCGGCGCGATCCTGCACGCGGCGCTCGGCCAGGCGGCCAGGTGCGTGCGGGACGGCGAGCAGGCGGACATCGCCTTCGTGGTCGCGGACGGCGGCTGGAAGTACCTGTCCACCGGCGCGTACGAGGGCACGATCGACGAGGCCGAGGACCGTCTCGAAGGCCAGCTCTGGGCGTGAGCCGGACCGGCGGGCGGAGTGCCGGACCGGACTCGATGCGCTGATTGTTGCCTAGGGCACCTTTTGCAGGGGTTAGGTCATCCTACGGTTCTTTGAACAGGACCCGGCGGCCGAGTCGTGGGTGGACCCCGCGGCCCTTGCAGCTGCTGCAGGGGCGCTGGGCGTAACTGAAGATGCTGCCGTGGTGCCGGCCGGCACCCTTGCACCTGGTGCACTTGGCATTCGGGTGCAGCGACAGCGAGACGACGTACACAGCGACGATCGCCATCAGCAGCAACAGCAGCAGGCCCATCGGTCCGATCGAGGACGCGACATCTGCTGCTGTGCCGTTGTTCGACTCCGCACTCTGGCTCGCCGCCTGTCCTGCGACAGCGACGTGGCCGGGCTGCGGAGTTGGTGCGGCGGTGGTATTCAGGGCCACCGCGAGGTGATGCAGCAAGCTCATGGCATCACGAGGGGCGGTCGAACAAACATCGCTCCAGAGTGGCGTGCATCACGCGAAAAGGCAATTCCATAACGTAAAGATGTGGACAACCCCGGCGTGTCGTCCGCAAAGATTAGGTAAGGCTGGCTTCCGGTCTGCCCGCGACCGGACTTGTATAAGCTCTTCCTGTGGCTGACGCACCGGTGGGGATCTTCGACTCTGGCTTCGGGGGACTCACTGTCGCCCGCGCGGTTCTGGACCAGTTGCCGCACGAACCGATCCTGTATCTCGGCGACACCGCCCGGCAGCCGTACGGCCCGAAGCCGATCGCCGAGGTCCGCGAGTACGCGCTGGAGTGCCTCGACCACCTGGTCGACGCCGGCGTGAAGATGCTGGTGATCGCCTGCAACTCGGCCAGCGCGGCGATGCTGCGCGACGCCCGCGAGCGGTACGACGTACCAGTCGTCGAGGTGATCCTGCCGGCCGCGCGCCGGGCCGTTGCCGCGACCCGCAATCAGCGCGTCGGCGTGATCTGCACGAAGGCGACCGCGCAGTCGCTGGCGTACGAGGACGGGTTCGCGGCCGCGCCGCAGGTGGAGCTGTTCACCCGCGCCTGCCCGCGGTTCGTGGACTTCGTCGAGTCGGGTGTGACGTCCGGGCCGGAGTTGCTGGAGGCCGCGCACGAGTACCTGGACCCGCTGGTCGAGGCCGGTGTGGACACGCTGATCCTCGGGTGCACCCACTATCCGTTGCTCACCGGCGTCATCTCGTACGTGATGGGCGACAACGTCACGCTGGTCAGCAGTGCGGAGGAGTGCGCGAAGGACGTGTACTCCGTGCTCACCAAGACGAACCTGTTGCGTCCCGACCACCTGCCCGCGCCGGAGCACCGGTTCGTGACCACCGGCAACCCGGCCGAGTTCGCCGCGATCGGCTCGCGCTTCCTCGGGCCGGCGCTCGCAGTAGTCGACCAATTCGCCTGGGTACGTTGAGGTGTGACCTGAATCGTCCTGCGCCGGCGGCAACTCGCCGGTAGGGTTCCAGGTATGAAGCTCACCGTGATCGGTTGCTCCGGGTCCGTACCCGGGCCGGACTCGGCCGCCTCGAGCTATCTGGTCACCGCCGGCGGGTTCCACCTGGTTCTCGACCTCGGCAGTGGCGCGCTCGGTTCGCTGCAGCGGCATCTCCGGGTCCCGGAGATCGGCGCGATCGGCCTGTCCCACCTGCATCCTGACCACTGCATGGACCTCTGCGGCCTGTACGTCGCGGCGCGCTACGCGCCCGGGTCGCCGATCCCGCGGATCCCCGTCTTCGGCCCGCCCGGTACGGCGGAACGGATGGCGCTGGCGTACGACCTGCCGCTCGATCCGGGGATGGCGGAGGAGCTGGAATTCCACGCCTGGCAGGAAGTCCAGCAGGTCGGGCCGTTCACGATCCGCACCGCGCCGATGGTGCACCCGGTACCGGCGTACGCGATCCGCGTCGAGTACGGCAACAAGTCGCTCGTCTACACCGGTGACACCGGTCCGAACGACGCGCTCGTGGAGCTTGCCCGGGGCGCCGATGTGCTGCTGTCCGAGGCCGCGCTCCCGGACGACGACCCGGCCAACCCGGCCGACCTGCACCTCACCCCGTCGGAGGCCGGGGAGCACGCGAAGAAGGCCGGCGTGAAACGGCTCGTGATCACGCACGTGCCGCCGTGGTACGACCGCGAGACGCAGGCCGACCACGCCCGCCGTACCTTCTCCGGCCCGGTCGAGATCGCTGCCCCAGATGCCGTTTTCGACATCTGACGGCGTGCGGTTGTGGACCGCAACGACCGGTACGGCCAGTACGGAGCCGACGCGCCCGCCGGTCGTGATCCTGCACGGCGGTCCGGGTCTCTGGGACGACCACGAAGTACTGGCGGAGATGCTCGACGACCTGACCGTCGTGCATCGGTTCGACCAGCGCGGCTGCGGTCGGTCGGGGCCGTCGGACACGCAATCGATGGCCCGGAGCGCGCAGGACGTCGACGAGCTCCGCGCGTACTTCGGGCATGAACGGATCGTTGTCCTCGGCCACTCGTTCGGCGCCTCGCTCGCGATGGCGTACGCCGCCTCGTACGGCGATCACGTGGCCGGCGTCGTGTACCTCGACGGGGTCGGCGTCGGCGACTGGCGGACGGCGTACCACGAGGAACGCGCGCGCCGGATCACGCCGGAACAGGACGCCCGGTTGGAGGAGCTGTCCGGACGGCCGCGGTCGCAGGCCGAGGAGATCGAGTTCCGGGCGCTGTCCTGGTTCACGGACCACGCGGACCGGGAGCGGGCGATGGAGTGGGCGTACGCGAGCGCGTCGGTCGACCTCCCGATCAACTTCGCCGCCAACCGCGCGCTGGGGGCGGTGGGGCGGGTGCCGGACGACGAGCTGACGGCGCGGGCGGCGACGATTCAGGCACCGGTCACGTTCGTCCACGGCGACGGCGATCCACGCCCGGCCTGGGCCGTGCGAGACCTTGCCGAACACGTCCCGAATCACACGTTCCACCTGATCCCGGACGCCGGTCACTCACCGTGGCTGGAGCAGCCCGAGCTGGTCCGGGAGGTGCTCCGCGGCGCGGTCCGCTAGACAGATCGCAATTCTGAGATCTACTCTCAAATTAGAGTTGATCTCAGAAAGGTGTTCGTCATGCTGGATCCGCGCCGGTGGTGGGCCCTGGGGGCGATGTCGGTCAGCCTGATCGTGATCGGGCTGGACCTGACCGTGCTGAACGTCGCGTTGCCGACGCTCGCGACCGATTTGAAGGCGTCCACGAGTCAGCTGCAGTGGTTCGCGAACGCGTACACGCTGGTGCTTGCGTCGCTGCTGCTGCCGGCCGGGCTGCTGGGCGACCGGTTCGGGCCGAAACGGCTGATGCTCGGGGCGCTCGTGGTGTTCGGGCTGGCGTCGGCGGCGTGTGCGTTCGCGCAGACGCCGGGGCAGCTGATCGCGGGCCGCGCCGCGCTCGGCATCGGGTCGGCGTTCCTGATCCCGCTCTCGATGTCGCTGCTGAACCTGCTGTTCGCGCCCGAGGAACGCCAGCGCGCGATGACGATCTGGCTGATGGCGAACTCGATCGGCATCCCGCTCGGCCCGCTGCTCGGCGGCTGGCTGCTCGACCACTACCGGTGGGGCTCGGTGTTCCTGATCAACCTGCCGCTGGTCGCGGTCGGGCTGGTCGCGGTCGCCGTACTGATCCCGCGGACGGCCGGCCACCGGTCACGGCGGATCGACGTACCGGGGATCCTGCTGACGGCGGCAGGGCTGGTGGCGCTGACGTACGGGTTCATCGCGGCGGGGGAGCACGGGTGGGGCTCGGCGTGGGCGGTCGGCGGGATCGTGGGAGGGCTGGCGTTCCTGGTCGCGTTCTGGGCGTGGGCCCGGCGTACGGCGGATCCGTTGATCGAGCTGTCGTTGTTCCGGTCGGCGGGGTTCACCTGGGGCACGGTGCTCGCGACGCTGGCGTCGTTCGCGCTGGTGGGTCTGCTGTTCGTGCTGCCGCAGCTGTTCCAGGCCGTGCAGGGCGCGGACGCGTTCCAGGCCGGGCTGCGGTTGCTGCCGATCATCGGCGGGATGCTGGTCGGCGCGAAGCTCGCCGAACGCCTGCTGGAGAAGGCGGGCGCGCGGGTGTCGGTGGTGTTCGGGTTCGGGCTGATGCTGGTCGGGCTGGCGATCGGGGCGCTCACGAA
The DNA here is from genome assembly GCF_042730855.1 of Kribbella sp. NPDC059898. Classification (NCBI taxonomy): domain Bacteria; kingdom Bacillati; phylum Actinomycetota; class Actinomycetes; order Propionibacteriales; family Kribbellaceae; genus Kribbella; species Kribbella sp. NPDC059898. The sequence continues at coordinate 366,899 of NZ_JBHWKR010000002.1, read as the reverse complement.
GGAGAGTGACGGGTACGGGTTCACGGCGATCTGGGTCAGCCTGGTCGGGCTGAGCATCGGGTTCACGCTGCCGCCGATGAACGGGCTGGCGCTCGCCGCGCTGCCGCTCGACCGCAGCGGTTCGGGCTCCGCGCTGATCCAGGCGTCCCGGCAGGTCGGCGGCACGCTCGGCGTCGCGATCCTCGGCACGGTGCTGAACGCGGCGTACCGCAGCCATCTCGACGTGACGGGCCTCCCGCCGGCAGCGGCCCACGTTGCCCGGGACAGCGCGTCCGCCGCGATCGCGATCGGTTCGCCCGAACTGACCCGGTCCGCCCGGGCGGCTTTTGTGAACGGCATGGACGTGACGCTCTGGGCCTGCAGCGGTCTCGCGGCCGTGTCGATCGTGCTCGCGCTCGCGTTTCTGCCCCGCCGTACCACTGGCGTCGTGACGGAAGCAGTCACAATCAAGATATGAGTGGGTTGCGGGAGCGGAAGAAGGCGAAGACGAGGGCCTCGATCCAGGAACATGCGCTGCGGCTGTTCCGGGACCAGGGGTACGCCGAGACGACGGTCCAGGAGATCGCCGCCGCGGCCGAGGTGTCGCCGGCCACGTTCTTCCGGTACTTCCCGACCAAGGAGGACACGATCGTCTTCGACCGGCTGGACCCGCTGATGATCGAGCTGTTCCGCGGCCAGCCGGCCGAGCTGCACCCGACCGAGGCACTCCGGGCCGCGATCCGGCAGAGCCTCGACGTGCTGAGCGACGACGAGTGGGCGCTCGAGTCGGAGCGTCAGCGACTCGTGATGAGCGTCCCCGAGCTGCGGGTCCGGATGCTCGACCAGCTGTACGGCGGCATCGACCTGCTCGCCGGCCTCGCCGCCGAACGCACCGGCCGCTCCGCCGACGACTTCACGGTCCGCGCCTGGGCCGGCGCGGTCGTCGGCGTGGTGATGGCGACGTACCAGTTCCTGGCCGTCGACGCACCGCTGCCCGAGTACCTGAAGACGATGGACGACGCCTTCGACCAACTGGCCGGCCTGACGCTGGAACCGAAGGGAGACCCCGCGCAGTCCTAGGGTTCGTCCGAATCCTAGGGAGACTTGATGGTGCGCAGGTTGGGTCTAGCGGTCGTGGTGCTAAGCCTCAGGTCCAACCGACCAACCCGAACGCTGTCAACGAGTTCTACAACGGCCTCCTGAAGTGCCTGAACCGCGGCTGGCCGGCCGCGATCGCGGCAGCCGGCTACGAGTTCCACCAGCCCGCCATGGCCGTCGTGTTCGCCACCTTCAACACCCCCTGCGGTAAGAGCGCGCCGTACGTCTCGTTCTACTGCTCGTCGGACGAGACCATCTACCTGCGCGGCGACGAGATCCTGATCAGCAACCGCGACTACGGTCCGATCGGCGCGTCCTGGTGGGCGTCGCACGTCGGGACGCACGAGTACGGGCACTACGTACAGCAGTTGACCGGCATGATGACGGCGTACCAGAACCTGTACGCGGCCGCGCCCGACCAGGCCGCCAAGGACCAGCTCGAACGGCGTCTCGAACTGCAGGCATCCTGCCTCGGGCACGTCTTCCTGACGGCGAACCGGCGTACCTACCCGATCACCGCCCAGATGCGGAGCGACTGGGGCTGGCAGATCATCAAGATCCCGAACCACGGCAGCGAGGCGAACCAGCGGTACTGGATCAACCGGGCCGTTCAGCTGAAGCGGCCCGGGGCCTGCAACACCTGGGCCGCGCCGGCCGCCCAGGTCTCCTAGGCCACCTGCGCGCTGACGGGCTCCAGCACCGCGTCGCCCGGGCGGAGCCCGAACTCGGCCGCCGCCGAGCCGCCGCGGATCACCAGTTCGGTGAAGCCGGTGCCGGAGCTGCCCGGGACGATGCCGGGGGCGTTCCGCGGTACGGCGGTCAGGTGCGGGTAGACCGTCACGTCGACCACCGTCGTACTGCCGTTATCGTTGCGCCGGGCAACGGGTAGCGTGCCGCCGATCACCAGATCGAGGCCGCGGTCGAGCTTGCAGTTGCCGAAGTTGTCGACATGCGCGACCACCGGTACGGCGGCGACGAGGTCCGGTACGGCGGTCTCGGTCGCGGGCACCGGCCGGCCGTCGGCGACCCATTTCGCCAGCAACGGCACGTACCAGAGGCTGCGGAACTGGGTGCCGGCGATCTTTTCGACGTCCGCCTGGCCGAACCCGGCCGCGGTCACCGCCTCGCGGATGTCCGTGACGTGGACCTTCTCGATGCCGAGTTCCCGGCGTACCAGCGACAGCACGTGCGCGTTGAAGGTGCTGACGACCAGGTGCTTGCCGTGGTGGAAGTAGCAGAACGGTACGCCGTTCGGCCAGACGCCGTCCCGCGGGGCGATGTTGAGCAGCGTGACCGTCGGGTGGCCCTCCTCGCCGAGGAGGTCCAGGGATATCAGGCAGTCGAGCAGCGTGAGCGCGGCGAACGACTCCGGATCGGGCCCGTCGGCGGCGACGATCGTCGGGGCCTGGCCGAAGAGCGCGCCGATCCGGGCGCTGAGTCTGGCGCGGGCGTTGCCGTCGTGACAGTCGGTGATGTACGTGATCATGTGGCACTCCAGGGTGGTTCGCAGCTGTCTCGGTCTCGAAAACGAAAGAGGCCCCCGACATCGGGGGCCTCTCGCTGCAAGCACATGTGCCTACGCCGCTGAAGTCCTCCCGCATCGAGGGCTCAGCATTCGCATCGCGGCGTACCTGGTCACGTCGACGAGCGTAGCACCCTCAGCGCGCCTGTCCGTTGTCGAAGTAGCTGACCAGGGCCGGGTCCAGCGGCGGCACGTCCTGCGGTACGCCGTCCGCGCGCAGCGACTGGGTCGCGGCGTACCCGGCGGCGACCGCGGCGCGGGCCGCGACCGGGGAGGTCAGCGTGGCGCCGCCGTCCCGGACGAAGTTCACGAACTCCGCGACCAGGTGCGGGTCGGCGCCGCCGTGGTTCTCGGTGTCGCCCTCGATCTCGACCACCTGGTCGGCGTCCTCGCGGTACCCGGAGCGCTTGCTGTTCCACACCTTCACCACGCCGCCCGGCCCGTCGCCGAAGTTCTCCAGCCGGCCGTGGGTGCCGATCACGGTGTAGTTGCGCCAGTAGTCCGGCGTGTAGTGGCACTGCTCGTAGTTCATCAGGACGCCGTTGTCGAGCAGCAGGTTGACCTGCGAGATGTCCTCGACGTCCATCACCGGCGCCAGCCCCTTCTGCTCCAGCGGCGGCCAGTTGTCGGTGGACACGAAGTCCTTGAACCGCTGCCCGGAGCGGTCCTGCCGGTCGGTGATCCCGCCGTACAGCGTGAGTGCGCCCATCGCGTTCACCCGGGTCGTGTACCCGCCGGCCAGCCAGTGCATCACGTCGATGTCGTGGGCGCCCTTCTGCAGCAGCAGACCGGTGGTCCGGCTGCGGTCGGCGTGCCAGTCCTTGAAGTAGAAGTCGCCGCCGTGCCCGACGAAGTGCCGGCACCAGATCGCCTTCACGTCGCCGATCGCGCCGCCCTGGATCAGCTTCCGCATCGTCAGGACGACGGGCATGTGGCGCATGTTGTGGCCGACGTACAGGCGCGCGCCCGAGTCGTATGCCGCCTGCAGCACGCGGTCGCAGCCCTCGGTGGTGATCGCGAGCGGCTTCTCCACGAACACGTTCACGCCGGCGCTCAGGAAGTCGACGGCCGGACCCTCGTGCAGGTCGTCGGGCGTGGTCAGGAACACCCCGTCGAGCTTCTGGTCGAGCAGTTCGGCGTGGTCGGCGTACGCGGTCGCGTCCGGGTACAGCTCGAGGGCCGCGTCCCGCTGCGGGGCGGACGGGTCGGCCAGGGCCACGACCTCGGAACCCTCGCCGGGACGGTGCGCGTACTGCGCGATGCGGCTGCGGGCGCCGAGGCCCACGACGCCAAACCGAAGATCAGTCATACCAGGCAACTCCTGCACATAGTTGTTTGCAACAGCCTAACTCCGAGCAATTCTGTCAATCAATCACCGATCCTCTCTCTGGAATTGGGCTGCCCGTCACCCGCCGCACATCGAGGTATCGCTCCGTACCGTCACCATGGCGGAATGTGAGCCTCCACTACGTGGCACTGGGGGACTCGACCACCGTAGGGGTCGGGGACCCGATGAACGGCAGCAGTACGACCGACCTGTCCGGTGCCGGTGCGCGCCCGGGCGAGGGGTGGCGGGGCTGGGCCTCGCTGCTCGCCGACTCCCTGGCCAGCTCCCACCGTGTGACGTTCTCCAACTTCGCGACCAGCGGCGCCACCGTGCCGGTCGTCGCGACCGAGCAACTGCCCTCGACCGGTGACGGTCCGATCGACATCGCCTCGCTGATCGTCGGCGTCAACGACACGCTGAGGTCGACCTTCGACGTGGGCCGGATCCGCGAACACCTCGCGCACTGCGCGGAACACCTGACCGCGCGGGGCGCCGTACTGCTCACCGTCCGGTTCCACGACCACGGCAAGGTGTTCGGCCTGCCGCGCTGGCTGCGGCGCCCGCTGTGGCAGCGGATCGAGCAGGTGAATGACGCCTTCGACGACCTGTACACCCGGTACGGCGGGATCCGGCTGGACATGGCCGACTACCCCGAGGTGTACCGGCGGGACTTCTGGAGCGTCGACCGGCTGCACCCGGGCGAGCGCGGGCATCGCAAGCTGGCCCGGGCGTTCGCGGACGAGCTGGCGGTCCGCGGCGTGCGGATCGACGTACCGCCGGACCTGGACTGCGCGTACCGGCCGCCGAGCCGCTGGGCGGACGCCGTGTGGCTGGTGAAGGAAGGCGCGCCCTGGCTGGGCCGCCGGGCCAACGACCTGCTGCCCTGGGCCGCCCGGATGGCGGTCACGCACGTGCGCCCGCAGGTCCGCCCGCTCGCCGGTCCGGCCGGTCCGCTCGTCCTGCCGCCGTCGTCCGTCGCACTCCCGCCCTCGTCGCATTCGGAGGTGCGGCGCCTGGAGGCATAGGGTCTGATTCATGGCCCGTATCGATGGACGTAATGCTGACCAGCTCCGCCCGGTGACGATCACCCGGAACTGGCTCGACCACGCCGAGGGCTCGGTGCTGGTCGAGTTCGGGCGGACCCGGGTGCTGTGCGCGGCGAGTGTGACCGAGGGCGTGCCGCGCTGGCGCAAGGGCTCCGGCCTCGGCTGGGTGAGCGCGGAGTACGCGATGCTGCCGCGCGCCACCAACACCCGCTCGGACCGCGAGTCCGTCAAGGGCAAGATCGGTGGCCGTACCCACGAGATCTCCCGGCTGATCGGCCGCTCGCTGCGGGCCGTGATCGACTACAAGGCGCTCGGCGAGAACACCATCCTGCTGGACTGCGACGTACTCCAGGCCGACGGCGGCACCCGGACCGCGGCGATCACCGGCGCGTACGTCGCGCTCGCCGACGCGGTGTCCTGGCTGCGCGAGCGGAAGCTGCTGAAGAGCGAGCCGCTGACGGGCACCGTCTCCGCGGTGTCGGTGGGGATCATCGACGGTACGCCGATGCTCGACCTCTGCTACGAGGAGGACGTCCGGGCCGAGACCGACATGAACCTGGTGATCACCGGCGACGGGAAGTTCATCGAGGTGCAGGGCACCGCGGAGGGCGCGCCGTTCGACCGCTCGGAGCTGGACAGCCTGCTGGAGCTGGGCGTCGCGGGCTGCGCGGACCTGGCCAAGGTGCAGCAGGAGGCGCTCGCGTGACGAAGGTCCTGCTTGCCTCGAACAACAAGAAGAAGCTCGAGGAACTGCGGCGGATCCTCACCCCGATCGTGCCCGGCATCGAGGTGCTCGGGCTCGGCGACGTCCCGCCGTACGACGAACCGGCCGAGACCGAGTCGACGTTCGAGGGGAACGCGCTACTGAAGGCACACGCGGCGCTGAAGGCGACCGGCCTGCCGTCGATCGCGGACGACAGCGGCATCTGCGTCGACGCGCTGAACGGGATGCCCGGCGTACTGTCGGCGCGCTGGTCGGGTCCTTTGAAGGACAACCATGCGAACAACGTGCTGCTGCTCGGCCAGTTGGAGGACGTGCCGGACGAGCGGCGCGGGGCATCCTTCGTGGCGGCGGTGGCCTTCGTCCGGCCGGACGGGCCGGACGAGATCGTCCTCGGGGAGATGCGCGGGTCGGTGATCCGCTCGCTGCGGGGGACCGGCGGGTTCGGGTACGACGTACTCTTTCAGGCGGACGGGTACGACCGGACGACGGCGGAGCTGTCGATCGAGGAGAAGGACGCGATCAGCCACCGGGGCAAGGCGCTGCGCTCACTCGCCCCGATCGTCGCGAAGGCATTGGGGAGCTAGGCATGTTGTTCGCGGGTTCTGACCGGGACGGGGTTGCGGATGGGCGGATCACCGTCGCCTATCGGCGGTGGGCCGAGCCACGGGTCGTCGAGGGGCGGGTGTACCGGACGAACGCGGGGCGGATCGAGATCGACAGCATCCGCGAGGTGAATCCGGAGCTGATCGCCGACACGGACGCCGACGTACGGCTGGCCGACCGGCAGAACGCCCGCGACGTCCGCCGGCGGCTGCGCGGCGACGAGTCGCTGCCGACGTTCCTGATCCGGTTCCATCTGCTCTCGGGACCAGATCCGCGCGAGGAGCTCGCCTCGCAGTCGGTGCTGTCCGACGCCGACCTCGCCGACCTACGGGAACGGCTGGCGCGCTTCGATGCCCTCAGCAACCATGGTCCGTGGACCTTGCAGACGCTGCAGCTGATCGAGAACACGCCGGCCGTCCGGGCCGGGGACCTGGCCGCGTCGGTCGGGCGGGAGACCGCGCCGTTCAAGCTCGACGTACGGAAGCTGAAGAACCTTGGGCTGACCTACAGCCTGGAGGTCGGGTACCGGATCTCGCCGCGGGGTGCGGCGTACCTGGACGCGGCTAGGAGCGAGTGAGCCCGAGCGTTGCGATCAGGTCCTCGTGCAACTCGAACCAGACGCGGTGACAGGAGTCCACGTCGCTCCGGTCGACCCAGCCGTTCTGCAGCGCGTGTGCGAACCTGGCGTCGTACCCCTGGAATCGGGGGAGCGGCAGCTTCGCGTTGAGCGGGACGAGCGCTCGCTCCAGGGCTTTCAGCTCATGGAGCACGCCGGCATCCCACGCGGGATCCGAGTGATCGTTCGCCGCCAGCGGATCGTCGGCGGTCGGTTTCAACTGCCAATCGGTGCACGCCTGCTGCAGCAACGCATTCAGCGGCAGGAACTCGTCGTACACCTCCTGCACGGCTGCTGTCTGGCCCTCCGCCTTCAGCAGCCGCTCGTTCTCCGCCCGCCCTTCCTCGGTGAGCGACCATCCTGAGCTTCCCGCAAAACTGCTGTACGCCGTCCACCCGCGCGCCTCGGCGTCCGCAAGCGCGTCCTGCGTCTCGCTGACCGACAAGCTGAAGCGCCGGGCGATCGCCCGCGCATCAGCGAACCCCAGCAACCGCACCGCATGCAACACGAGCAACATCACGACGCCCCGTCCTGTCGCGCGGCGAGCCGGTTGAAGCGCTGCTGACAAGCCTGCGGCGAACTGAACCCCATCGCCTCCGCCATGTCCGCCCAGGTCAACCCCGAACTCCTTGCCATGAACAACAACCCCGCCTCGACCTCGTCCACCTCGGCCCGCGCCGCCGGCAACAACGCCAACGCCGCCAGCAGCTCCTCCTCGCCCAGCTCCGCCGCCCGCCAAGCCGCGAACTGCGTAAGATCCACCGCCGACAACGGCACCGGCGCCGGCCGCCAAGGCCGGGCCGGCACGTCTTTGGCCCCCTTGGTCAGCAGCTGCTCGCGGGCCGCCCGCTGCCGCTCAGCTTGCAGCTGATCCGAGTTCTGGTTGCGTCGCATGCCGATACAGTGGATCATCAACGAAACGTTGTCAACGTTACGTTGATAGAAGGTCTGGTCCATGCTGATCCCGCTGATCCAAGCCATCCCCGCCACCTGCGGCCCGAAAGCCGCGGCCCTGGCAGTCCTCCTCCAAGCCAACCTCCCCGTCCCGGACGGCGTAGTCATCCCCTTCCCGCCCGCGGACGGGGCGGGCGAACTGCCGGTCGAGGAACTGCGGAGGTGGCTGGCAACTGCTGGGGACCCTGTCGTCGCCGTACGTTCCTCGGCATCCAACGAGGACACCGGGCTGTCCTCGGCAGCGGGGCAGTACGACACCTTCCTCGGCGTACGCGGAATCGACGCGATCGTCGACGCCGTACGAGCCTGCCGAGCATCCCTCTACTCCGACCGCGCAACGGCGTACCGCAAAGACGCCCCACCACCAGCGATGGCCGTCATCATCCAGCACCACATCGACGCAGAAATCTCCGGCGTCCTGTTCACCGCACCCGACGGCTCCACCCTCATCGAATCCTCCTGGGGTCTAGGCCCCAGCATCGTCGAAGGCCGCGTAACCCCCGACCGCTACGAGATCCACAACGGCACCGTCACCAGCACAATCGCCGACAAACCCACCGCCCTGCACCGAGACGGCCCCCGCCTGGTCACCCGCCCGGTCCCCACCACCCAACGCCGTACACCAACCCTCTCCACCCCCACCGCCCTACACCTGACCACCCTCGCCACCCACGCCACCACCACCTTCGGCACCCCCCAAGACATCGAATGGTCCATCACCACCAACACCATCTGGCTCCTACAATCCCGCCCCATAACCACCCACCCCCCAACCCCCAACCCCACCCCACCCTCCACACAACCCACGTCACCGGTTCCGTCCGCGCGACCCACGTCACCGGTTCCGTCCGCGCGACCCACGTCACCGGTTCCGTCCGCGCGACCCGCCTCACCGGCTCCCTGCGCGCGACCCACGTCACCGGCTCCCTCCACGCGACCCGCTTCACCCGCCGCGTCCGCGCAGCCCGCTTCACCCCAACCCGCCTCGCAGCCCGTCTCACCCGCCCCCTCCGCGCAACCCGCGCACCCTGCGCCGTCCACGCCACCCATGCACCGTGCGCCGTCTGCCTCGTCCGCGCGCCCCGCGCCATCCGCTCCGTCAACGCACCCCGCGCCGCCCGTGCACCCCACCCCGCCGAGCCCCGCCGCCCACCTCGAGCCGCCCGCTCCGTCAACGCACCCCGCGCCGCCCGTGCACCCCACCCCGCCGAGCCCCGCCGCCCACCTCGAGCCGCCCGCTCCGTCCAGGCGCCCTGATCCGTCCACGCCGTGCGCCCCGTCCAAGCGACCCGCGCCGCCCGCGCACTCCAGCTTGCCGAGCCCCTCCACTCACCTCGCGCCGCCCATTCCGTCTAGGCGGCCCGTGCCACCCGCACCCTCTGCGCAGCCCGCCTCACCCGCGCTGCCCGCGCACCCGTCGCCGTCCACTCCGTCAATGGAACCCGCGTCGCCCGTGCACTCCACCTCGCCGAGCCCCTCCACCCACCTCGCGCCGCCCATTCCGTCCGGGCGGCCCGTGCCACCCGCACCCCCCCCGCGCAACCCGCCTCACCCGCGCGACCCGCGCCGCCAGCGTCGCCCGTGCCGCCCGAGCGGCTCGTGGGGATAAGAGATCCCGCGGGTGCCTCCGCCACGCCGGTCGGCCCCACCGACCGCGGAACCGCGGCGACCTTGACCGGCACCCCGGCCAGTCACGGCATCGCGACCGGACCCGCGCGCGTCATCCGCGGCCCCGCCGACTTCGCATCCGTCCGCCCCGGCGACATCCTCATCTGCCCGCACACCGACCCGGCCTGGACCCCGCTCCTGTCGATCGCCGCCGGCGTCGTCACCGAAACCGGCGGCATCCTCTCCCACGCCGCGATCGTCGCCCGCGAACACGGCATCCCCGCCGTCGTAGCCGTCCCGCACGCAACCGACCGCATCCCCACCGGCTCCGGCATCAGCCTCAACGGCTCAACCGGCGCCGTACACCTCAGTTCCGCTTCAGAAACCTGAGATAGAACGCGAGAAAGACCAATACAATCCCAACGTTCACGAACAACCGCGGCCAGAACTGGTGCCGGAAGAACCCCACATCCACACCAACCACAACCGCAACCATCACCGCCACGTACACCCCGGCGAGCACCTGTCTCCCCATGCTCCGATCGTACCGCCGCCCACCACAACTGAATCCCCAGCCAACTGGAAAATCCCCGAACGCCACCCTGCCCTCAAAGAGCGATGTCCACAGCCAACCGAGGACCACGAACCGACTACTACCTCGAAATCTGTGGATAACGAATCTCCTTGAAAATAAGGGGTTCCCGGCTTTGAAAACTGTCGGAGGCACCAGCTAGAGTCTGTTCATGGACATTCTCGGCGGACGCACAGTGGTTGCTCTAGGCAACCACGAGGTGCTGCCTGCCCTGGACAAGGTCCGTACCCAGATCGCCCGCCTGCGATCCGTCGAGTTGCAACTCATCGCCCGCTCCGAGACCGACGGCCTGCCCGAGGAAGTCGGCGCCCGCGACACCGTCGAACTCCTCACCCTCCGCCACCGCCGCGACCGCGCCGAGGTCTCGCGCGACGTCCGCCTGGCCCGCGCCCTGCCCAAGTACCAGGCCGTGAACACCGCCCTGACCGACGGCATCGAGTCGGCCGACGGCACGGTCCACCAGATGCAGACCGGCCACGCGGCCGCGATCATCACCGAACTCGAACGCGTCCGCGACCGCGTCCCGACCGAAACCCTCGACGTCACCGAACGGCAACTGGTCGGCCTCGTCCCCACCCACACCCCCCAAGAACTCCGCACCGCCGCCAAACACCTCTGCGACCGCATCGACGCCGACGGCCCCGAACCCGCAGAACACAAGGCGTATCAGCGCGAGTCGTTGACGTTGAGCACCGCGGAGAACGGGGTGAAGTTCCGCGGCTACCTGTCCAACGAGAACGCCGAACTGCTGCGCGCCGTCGTACATGCCGGTGCCCGCCCCCACAAGACCGTCGACGGCGACCACGACCCCCGCCCCCGCGACAAACGCCAAGCCGACGCACTCACCACCGCGTTGACGGTGGCCGCGAATGCCTGGGACACCGACACCGCCGGGCACGGCGCGAAGGCCAACATCACCGTCACCATCGACCTCGACGACCTGACGTCAGCCACCGCCCACGCGACCGGCCAAACCGTCTACGGCGACGACCTCTCCGCCGGCACCATCCGCCGCCTGGCGTGCGACGCCAACATCATCCCGCTCGTCCTCGGCTCGAACTCCCAGCCACTGGACGTCGGCCGCAGCGAACGCCTCGTCACCAGACACATCCGCCACGCCCTGATCGCCCGGGACCGGGGCTGTGTGGTCTGTGCGGCGCCGCCGGTGATGTGTGACGCCCACCATCTGACGCACTGGGTCGACGGCGGACCGACCGCCGTCGACAACCTCGCGCTCTTATGCCGACGGCACCATGTCGACCTCCACAATGACCGCTGGACCGTCACCATCACCAACGGCAAGGTCCACGTAGCCCGCCCCGCCTGGGCCGACCCGACGCCTGCACGCCCCGCCCAACCACCGGGCACTGATCTCGTCCAACCTGCAGGGGCAGACTCAGCCCAACCTGCGGGTGCGGACCCGGCGCAACCTGCAGCGGCGGAGCCTGCCCAACCTTCGGGTGCATCTCCCGCGCCACCAGCAGACGCCGGCTCCATCCGACCTGTTGCTGCGCGTCTGCTGCAACCTGCAGGGGCGGAGCCTGCCCGATCTACGGGTGCGTTCCTCGGGCGGCCTGCAAGGGCGGATTCTGGCGAACCTGGGGGTGCGTATCCAGGGCGACCCGCAGGTGCCGACTCCGCCCAGCCGGTGGTCGCGGCCGCCGTCCGAGCTGATCGGCCGTCCGGTGGAGCGCCGCGTGTACCTGAGCCGCCGGGTAGCGTGCCTGCCTGGCCTGTGCGTGCCGACGGCAGACCCAGACCCGCCGAACCGAACGAGCCGCCAGGCGACCCCTGGGGCGGCACGGCCGTGCCCACTGCACGAAGCGGTCGGTGGAGGGCTGACGACGCGACCCTTACTGCTGCGGCTCGTTTCGCGGTGTGGGGTGAGCGTGCGCCGGCGGAGCCTGTGACCGGTCCGCCATCGTTCGTAACCATGTGAGCGGATGGCGGCGGACTGGTGTGCCGAGATTCTTGTGCTGATGGCGAGGACGCCATCACGCCGGACAGCATCGGGCCGGGCGGCTTCGCGGGGTAATGGCGTCGTCGAGGAGAGCTGGGGCGCTGGGCATGCCATTCGCCACTCCGTGTCCTGCGGCGAGGGGTGTCACTTGCGGCAGTCCGACGGCGTGCTGGTGGTGTCGATGATGGTCAGCGGGCCTCCGACGATCCTGGTCGTCAGGCCGCGGGCCGCGAGGTGGTGATCTTGACGGGTTGCGGTGTGGGGCCAGCAGCCGCCGGCCTCGGCTCGGCTGTGCTCTCGCCGTCGGAGAGGTTGGAGGAACAGACGTCGGGTTCGCCCGGGTTCCGGTCCTGTGTCCCCAGTTGTCAGGCTCAGGCTGTGACCATCGCGGCAGCACCCTCAAACTCAGTGTTTGCGTCCACTGCGCCGGTCGTTCGCAGATGGCGGCAGGCTGGCTAGGCCAGCTCGCCGGAGACACGAATCGGCGCGCACCCGGATCGAGTTCCATCACGTTCGAGTACGGGCCGCTGGCTCCGAGTCTGCTATCCGGCTCGACCCCGTGGCGGTCGAAGTCGGTAAGGGGTGGGGATCGGCGTCACGCAGGCCGTGCCCCGGGCTGGTCGGGGCGGAGACGGTAGAGGTGGGGATCGGCGTCATCCAGGCCGTGCCCCGGGCTGGTCGAGGCGGAGGAGGTAGGGGGTGGGGATCGGTGTCACGCGGGCCGTGCCCCGGCTGGTCGGGGCGGGAGCGGTCGGGGAGAGCGGTGTGGTCGTTGGGATGGGTTGCGGTGACGACAACGGTACGAGGACTGGGAGGGGTGGGAGGAGGCCGAGCGTGCTGGCCGGCCCGGCGAGCGGGTTCGCGACGAGCTGGGGTGTTGAGTTGCTGGTTGTGCCAGAGGCGGGAGTTGAACCCGCACGCCCGGGGGCGCCGGCACCTAAAGCCGGTGTGTCTGCCGTTCCACCACTCTGGCTGAGGAGGCGTGGTGCCTCCCCTGGGGGTCCATCCTAGGGGAGGCTGCCGGGTCAGCGGCTCTGGAGGGCGTCGATGAAGACGCTCTTGAGGTCGCTGGGGTTCTTCGCGACGTACGCCTGGCCGCCGGTGGCCTGGGCCAGGGCGGTGAGTTCGTTCGCGTTCGCTTCGGGGCCCATGCCGAGGGCGATGATGCGGACGGGGCGGGACGGGTCCTGGAGGCCCTGGAGGGTCTGGACGGCCTGGGCCAGGGTCGGGCTGCCGGGGTCGTCGTTCTTGCCGTCGGTGAACAGCAGGATGGTGTTGACGGCGCTCGACTTGTACGTCTGGCGGACCTGGCGGACGGCTGCGATCGCGGTGTCGTACAGGCCGGTGCCGCCGCCGATGATCGGGTGCTGGCTGGTCAGCTGGCCGACGATGGTCGCGCGCTGGGTCTTGGTCAGCGGCGCGATCGGTACCAGCGGCTTGTAGTCGGCGTTGTCCGAGCCGATCTTGGTCGAGAACGTCCAGAGGCCGAGCTCAGCGCTGTCCGGGAACAGGTTCAGGCCGCTCGACGCCGCCTCGACGGTGAGTTGCCAGCGGGTCTTGCTGCCGACCTTCTCGGCCATCGAGCCGGAGACGTCGATGACGGCCAGCGAGTGCGTGGACAGCGACAGCCGGGTCCAGTTCTGCAGCGTGCTCTCGATCGCGGAGCTGGTCGGCTTGGTGAGCTGGGTGACGTCGCCGACGCCGCGGCCGCCGCTCAGCGGGCTGAGTGTGGTGTCGCGGAAGCCGGCCTGGTCCCGGGACTGCGCGGCCGAGTCGGTCAGCAGTTCGGTGGCCAGCGCCTGCGCGGCGTCGCTCGCCTGCTGGCTGTCGGACTTCGCGGTGACGACGATCGGGTAGTCCAGCGTCAGCGTGCCGGTGGCCGGCAGGATCGCCTTCAGCTGGGCGTCCGGGTGCGTCTCCTGGTACTTCACGAAGCTCTGCTCCGACGCCGGTACGACGGTCTTGCTGCCGTCCTGGTCCGCCCGGCCGAACAGCGCGTTGACGTCCGTGTACGGCTTGGCCATCGAGCCGAGCTTCTGTGCCAGCGGTACGACGACGTCTGCCACCGCGGTGTCCGACGCCGAGGTCTTCTGCCGCTCGGACTGCACCGCGAGCAGCGTGAGAGCGCCCGGCGAGGTGCTCAGCGGGTCGAGCAACGCGGGCTCGGTGGCGCCGAGCAGCCGCAGCCAGCTGGAGGTGTCGCCGAAGTTCTCGTTCCGGCCGACCAGTACCAGTGGTGAGGTGGCGATCGAGGGGACCGCGATGTTCGGGACGTTCTCGCCGTCGTCGGCCTGCGAGACCCAGAGGGAGGAGTCCGGCACCCACAGGTCCGGCCGGCTGTCGCTGCCGTGCGCGACGTCGCGGGCGACCGTAGACGACGGTACGGCGGTGATCGTGACCTGGTAACAGGCGTTGCCGTCCTTGCCGCCCTTAGAGGACAGCGACTTGGCGGCGGCCTCGAGCGGGCCTTGCATCTCCGGCGTGGTGGAGAGCCGGATCTGGGTCGGGTCGGAGCAGGCTTTCCCGCCGCCGAGCAGGCCGTCCGTCCCGGAGCCGGCACCGAAGGACCGGACCACGAAAACGGCGCCGAGCGACAACACCAGCAGCCCGACCGCGGTGAGGTACACCGTACGGCGGTTGCTGTTACGTCCTGTCACCGCAGAGGAGTGTTTTCCCATCGCGGCACGTCCCTCCCTCCCAGATGCTGCCAGAGGCTGACTGCGCGCGCAGATTACCGAATTTCCGCACGTCACGGTGACGGCGGGAACGGTCGTGACACACCCGTCGCTGAACCGGAACCGTCTCCGGAGTACGGCTCTTTCACAGGAACGCTGTAAAACTCACCCTGCGTGCCGACTCTGCTGCGGTCCGCTGAGATCCATCTGTGATCCAAATCACAGTGGCAGTTTGCTCAAACGACCGTTCCATGGACCATTGCCGTGAAACGGTCGAAAGTTTTTCACAGCCCGAGGTCGCGGCGGAGTTTGGCGACGTGCCCGGTGGCCTTCACGTTGTACTGCGCGACCGCGATCTTCCCGTCCGGGTCGACGACGAACGTGGACCGGATCACCCCGGTCACCTTCTTCCCGTACATGGTCTTCTCGCCGAACGCGCCGTACGCCGTCAGCACCTCCTTGTCCGGGTCGCTGAGCAGCGGGAACGTCACCGCGTCGCGCTCGCGGAACTTCGCCAGCTTGGCCGGCTTGTCCGGGGAGATGCCGAGCACCGCGTACCCGGCGGCCTGCAGGGAGTCGAGCGAGTCGCGGAAGTCGCAGGCCTGCTTGGTGCAGCCCGGTGTCATCGCGGCCGGGTAGAAGTAGACGATCACGTTCTTGCCGCGCAGGTCCGCGAGCGCCACGTCGTTGCCGTCGGCATCGGGCAGGGTGAAGTCGGGTGCGGTGTCGCCGACGGACAGACGTTCGGACATGAGGGCCCTCCCACGGGTACGGATCGACTGCCGCCATCGTACGTGCGGCTAGCCTGAGGCGATGCGGGCCATGACAGTCACGCCGGGCAAGAGCGACTCGGCGGCAGTGGGCGACGTACCGGAACCGCCGGCGGTCGACGGGTCGATTCTCGTGGAGGGCCTGCTGACAGGCATCTGCGGGACGGACATCGAGCTGGTCACCGGGGCGTTCGGCAGCGGCCGGCCGGGGGCGGACCGGCTCGTCATCGGGCACGAGTCGCTCGGACGTGTGCTGGAAGCGCCCGTGGGATCCGGCTTCGCCACCGGGGACCTGGTGGCCGGCGTGGTACGTCGGCCGGACCCGGAGCCCTGCCCTGCGTGTGCGCGGGGCGAGTGGGACTTCTGCCGCAACGGGAAGTACACAGAGCGCGGTATCAAGGGCATGGACGGGTATGGCGCTGAGCGCTGGCGGGTCGACCCGTACTTCGCCGTACCGGTTCCTGCTGCGCTGGGGACCCTCGGCGTACTCGTGGAGCCGGCCAGCATCCTCACCAAGGCCTGGGAGCAAGTGGACCGGGTAGGGCAGCGCTCTTGGTATGCACCGCAGCACGTGCTGGTCACGGGCGCCGGGCCGATCGGCCTGCTGGCCGCTTTGATCGCACGGCAGCGTGGGTACGACGTACACGTGCTGGACCGGGTCAACGACGGGCCCAAGCCGGAGCTGGTACGAGAGCTCGGTGCGACGTACCTGACCGACCTGCAGCAACTGGACGTAGTACCGGATGTGGTGATCGAGGCAACGGGTGTCGGGCAGCTCGTGTACGACTGTGCCTCGCTACTGCCACCCGCCGGCGTCATGTGTCTCGCTGGGATCCACCCTGGCCCGGCGACTGTCGACGTACAGCTGGACGCGCTCGTACGGCAGCTGGTGGTGCGGAACGCCGCACTCGTAGGCACGGTCAACGCTGGTAAGAGGCACTACGCGGACGCCGTGGACGTGCTGACGAAAGCTGACAGGTCCTGGCTGGAACGGCTGGTGACCCGGACCGTACCGCTGTCCGAATGGCCGAACGCACTGGTCCGGGAACCGGCAGACATCAAGGTGGTCGTGGACTTGCGGAGCTGACCTGCGAGGATGGGTGTGACCAGGGGCAGATCGGGGCATGCCCCGCCGACGGAAGGGAGCCGACACGTGTCGGACACGAAGGCTCGGACCGCCGAGCAGATCGAGGCGGACATCGCCGCCACCCGGGAGCGCCTGGCCTCCACCGTGGACGAGCTGGTCGACCGGGCGAACCCGAAGGCCGTGCTCGAGCGGCAGGTCGAGCAGGCCAAGTCGCAGGTCTTCGACGAGGACGGTCAGCTGCGGACCCAGAAGATCGTCGCGGTCGCCGGTGCGGTCGTCGGCGTGGTCGGCGTGCTACTGGTGATCCGCCGGCTGGTGGGCCGCCGGTGACTCCTCGCAAGCGGCTCTCCGACGACAAGCTGCCGATCCGGATGCTGCACGACCGGGTCCTGGTCTCCCTCGAGCAGGAGGGCGAGCGCAAGTCGTCGGCGGGCATCCTGATCCCCGCCACCGCCCAGA
Source organism: Kribbella sp. NPDC059898 (assembly GCF_042730855.1). NCBI lineage: Bacteria > Bacillati > Actinomycetota > Actinomycetes > Propionibacteriales > Kribbellaceae > Kribbella > Kribbella sp. NPDC059898. The sequence goes on along the minus strand of NZ_JBHWKR010000002.1, from coordinate 349,879 downwards.
TGGGCCGCCGCCTGGCCTGGGCGAAGGTGGTCGCGGTCGGCGCCAACGTGCGCACCGTGGAGGTCGGCGACCGGGTGCTGTTCGACCCGGAGGACCGGGCCGAGGTGGAGGTCCGCGGCGACGACTACGTGCTGCTGCGCGAGCGCGACCTGCACGCGGTCGCGGCGGGCCGCCTCGAGGACGGCCAGACCGGCCTCTATCTCTGAAACCTGAATCGCGCGGGTGTCGCAGGCCCGCCGATCACCAGGTCGCGGACGAACTCCCCGACCAGCGGCACGAACTTGAAGCCCTGGCCGGAGAATCCGGCGGCCACCGTGACCGGCCCGGCGCGGTCGATCACGAAGTCCGCCGTGGGCGTGTTGTCGTACAGACAGCTGATCGCGGTGGAACGGGTCGGATCCAGCCCGGGGTACCACTCTTCGACGTACCGCAGCAGCTGTTCGTCCCGCACAGGCTCCGGCTGGAAGTCACGGGTGTCGGGGTCCACCACAGGGCCTGTTGCGTGCAGCCCGACCTTCACACCGGACCCTGGCTCGTAGAGGCCGTAACTGGTTGGCCCGTGGTGTACGAAGCTCGGCCACACCAGCCCGTCCGACACCGGCGCGAAGAAGCGTGGCTGTTCCTGTGTCACCGTGAACGGCGGCAACGACACCAGCCCGTACACGAGCCTCGGTGTCCAGGGCCCCGCCGTTACCACCACGTGCCGCGCCCGCACAGCACCACCTGGTACGTCGAGTTCGACCAGACCGTCACGGGTCCGTAGCGCCCGTACTGGCGATTGCACGCGGAACTCGACGCCTGCGCGACCAGCCACGACCTGTAGCGCGTGCAGCGCGCTCTCGGCGTACAAGCGTCCTGAACCGGGCTGGAAGAGCACGGGCGTCTCAAAACGGAACCCAGGCCACCGCTCGGCCGCTTCCGCCGCCGACAGCACCGTCCCGGTTGCCCCATGCAACGACCGGAAGACCTCCACCACGTCTGCACTGACGCCGTGGTCGATCCCACCCGTCTCCTCGAGCAGGGTCTCGCCGGACTCCGTTTCCAGCCGCCGCCACAACGGCCTGGCCCGCTCCGTGAGCTCAGCGATCTCGGCGTCGTCAACGGCGGCCCGATACAACCGGGTCGCGCCGTGCGACCCGCCCCGGTCGTGCCCGAGCGTGAACTGCTCCAGTACGACGACCTCGCGGCCCGCGGCGGCCAGCGCCCAGGCGGCAGCGGATCCCATCGCTCCGGCGCCCACCACGGCCACGTCGTACGTCACGGCACTGATCGTAGTGTTGTGGACAACCGATCACGGCCGCTCGGCGTTTGGGAGAGAATGGGCGGGTGATCTTCGAGACCTCCAGCCGCCTGCCGGACTTTCCGTGGGACAAGCTCGCCCCCTACCAGCAGAAGGCGGCCGCGCATCCCGACGGCATCGTCGACCTGTCCGTGGGCAGTCCGGTGGACCCGGTGCCGGACCTGGTGAAGCAGGCGCTGGCCGACGCGGCGGACGCCCCGTCGTACCCGACCACGATCGGTACGCCGGCCGCGCGGCAGGCCGCGGTGGACTGGATGGAGCGGCGGCTCGGCGTCACCGGGGTCGACCCGAAGAGCGGCGTGCTGCCCGTGATCGGCACCAAAGAGCTGATCATGATGCTGCCGACGCTGCTCGGCATCGGCGCCGGCGACACGGTCCTGATCCCGGACCTGGCCTACCCGACGTACGAGGCCGGTGCCGCGCTCGCCCGGGCGACCAGCGTCCCGGTCGCGGACCCGGCGGCGTACGACGGGCCGGTGCGGGTCGCGTACCTGAACTCGCCGCGCAACCCGTCCGGCGAGATCACCCCGGCCGCGGACCTGCGGCGTGCGGTCGAGTGGGCGCGGGCGAACGACGCACTGCTGGTCAGCGACGAGTGCTACACCGAGTTCGGCTGGGACGAGAAGCCGGTGTCGGTGCTGCACCCGGACGTGTCGGGCGGGAGCTTCGACAACCTGCTGGCGGTGCACTCGCTCTCGAAGCGGTCGAATCTGGCCGGGTACCGCGGCGGCTTCGTCGCCGGTGACCCGACGGTCGTGACGGAGCTGCTCGCCGTCCGGAAGCACGCCGGGCTGATGGTGCCGTCCCCGATCCAGGCCGCGATGGCCGCGGCGTTCGCGGACGACGCGCACGTGGAGGAGCAGCGCGCCCGGTATCTGCGCCGCCGGGCGGTGCTGCGGGACGCTCTGACCGAGGCGGGCTGGGAGATCACGCTGTCGAACGGCGGGTTGTACCTGTGGGCGTCGCATCCGTCGTACGACGCGTACGGGTCGGTCGGGGCGCTCGCGGACAAGGGGATCCTGGTCGCGCCGGGCGCGTTCTACGGGACCGCGGGGGAGCGGCACGTGCGGGTGGCGCTCACCGGGACCGACGAACGGGTCGACGCCGCGGTGAAACGGCTGTCCGAATAGAAAACTTCGCGGTTCCGTGTGACGTCTTCCTGGTGTGACCGCCTCTAACAGGGGTAGGTGATGTCAAGGGAGGGGAGGGCGCATGCGACTGCATCTGCTCGGAGTCGTGGCGGTACTGCTGGCCGGTGTCACACCAACGCCGACACCAACGCCAACACCACCGCCAACCTCAACACCAACACCGTCTCCAACACCAACGCCAACTCCCGCGGCCGTGACGCCGACGCCGACGCCGGACTGGTCGATCACGCTGGACCAGCCGGCCGCGTCCTGGGAGGACAAGCCGACCGTCTTCACCGGCAAGATCAGCAAGCCGATCACCGGCTCGTACATCACGCTCTGGCAGCGTGTGCCCGGCGCCTGGGTGCTCCGCGGCTCGACCCGCACGACGACCGGCGGCGCCTACAAGTTCAGCTACGTCTCCGCCGCCACCGGGAGCTGGGCGTTCCGGACGATGATCGGCGTCAAGGCCGAGACCGCGCTCGCGATCTCCGACTACCGGACCGTCCCGATCCAGGACCGCACGATCGTCCTGAACACCCCGGCGGCCTGGTACGCGACGCTCACCGGCGTCTCGGTCGCCGGGAAGCTCGTCCCGGCCGAGCCGGGCAAGGAACTCGCGCTCCAGCAGTACCTCGGCAGCGGCAAGTGGCAACTCCTCAACATCACGACAATGGATGCCAAGGGCAACTTCCGGCTCCGGGTCCCGGACGACCTGCCGTCCACCCGTACCGTCCGCGTCGTCACCCGCGGCGTCACCCAGGCCGCGATGGAGTACTCCCCGCTCGCGAAGATCGTGATCAAGGCGGCCCTCAACCCCAAGGTGTACGCCGTCTCCGCGGCGATGGTGCCGAACACGTACCGGGCGGGCTGTCCCGTGAAGCCGTCGTCGCTCCGCCTGCTGCAGCTGAACTACTGGGGCTTCGACGGCCGCGTGCACCGCGGCGAGCTGATCCTCCGGGATGCCGCGGTCGCGAAGATGATCACGGTCTGGACCTCGACGTTCGCGGCGAAGTTCCCGATCCGGCAGATGCGCCGGGTGGACGTGTTCGGCGGCAACGACGTCCGGTCGATGGCCGCGGACAACACGTCGGCGTTCAACTGCCGCCGGGTCACGGGTGATCCGTACTCGCTGTCGCCGCACTCGTACGGCTGGGCGATCGATATCAACACCGTCGAGAACCCGTACCTGGCCGCGAACGGCGTCTGGTACCCGTCGAACGGGCTGGCGTACCGCAACCGCGCGGTGGTGCGGCCGGGCATGCTGTTCGCGAGCAGCGTGGCCACGAAGGCGTTGATCGGCCAGGGGTACTTCTGGGGCGCCGGCTGGGCCAAGCCCGACTACCAGCACTTCGAGCCGAAATGAAGGCCCTCGTAGCTGCGTGTGCGCTCACGCTCCTGCTGACGGGCTGCAGCTCCCAACCCGTTGCTGCGCAGTCGACTCCGTCACCAAGTACGGCGGAGTCAAAGGCGATCCCCAGCACAGTCAGCGGCACGGTGCCCGTCCCGACCAACACACTGCCCACCGACGAGCCAACGGACGCAGCCGTCCCGCCACAGCTCCCGGAGCAAGCGACCGCTCCACCACCGCCTAACGCGGGCCCACTCACCGCCAACAACCTTCCAGCCCCGGACAAGCTTGGCGCCGGTTGGAAGACCTACACCGACCCCGGCGGCGCAGAGGCGGGTTTCATCGGCAACAACACCTGGACGCGCCGCCGTGACCCCCACCAGGCCTCCTACGAAGCCCTACCGTCCGGCTGCTCCGGCCAACCGGTCAACGGCTCCCTACCGGTCCCCGCCTACGCCCTGACCGGCAGCTACCGCACCAACGACGCCCTACCTGCCACGGCTCTAGTGCTCCGCTTCAAAGACGCAACCAAAGCGGCGGCCTACTACGACGGCTACCAAGCCCGCATGAGAGCGTGCGGCAAGGGCGGCGACCTCTCCGTCCAACAGCTCTGGGCCACCACCACAGCAGCCACCGCAGTACGTTCGTACGCCGGAGCGGAGTCCTACGTCGACGTGTCCGTGCTGAAGGGCGCAACAGTCGCCCTGCTGGCGGCCACATCCACCCACCCGGACCAACAGTCCGACTGGGCGCACACCGTCGTACCAGCGTTCGAAGGAGTCATCGACTAGCGTCCACCACCGCCCGGGCGAACTCCCGCGGCGCCTCCTGCGGCACGTTGTGCCCGACGTCGAAGGTCCGGTGCTCGTACCGCCCGACGAAGTGGTCCCGGTACGACGACCCGTTCCCGGCCGGCGTGAACGGGTCGTGCTTCCCGTCGATCGTGATCGTCGGGACCGCGATCTTCGGCGGCTTCTGCAGCACGGCCTCCAGTTCGGCGTACTCCGGTTCGGCAGGGATCAGGCTCTGCCGCCACCGGTAGTTCCCGATCACGATCGCCTCGTAGTCCGGGTTGTCGAACGCCGCCGCGGTCCGGGCGTACGTCGCCGCGCTGTACTTCCAGGTCGGCGAGTTGAACTTCCAGATGAACTCGCCGATCTCCCGCTTGTACTCGTGCAGCCCCTGCACGCCGCGCTCGGTGGCGAAGTAGTACTGGTACCACCACGCGTTCTCGGACGCCGGCGGCAGCGGCTTCTTGTTGAACTCCAGGTTGGTGATCAGGTACCCGGTGACCGACACCAGCCCCTGCACCCGCTCCGGCCACAGCGCCGCGATGATGTCCGCGGTCCGCGAGCCCCAGTCGTAGCCGGCGAGTACGGCGCGCCGGATCTGCAGCGCGTCCATCAGCGCGAGGATGTCGAGCGCGAACGCCGCCTGGTCCACGGTGCGCGGCGTCGAGGCGGAGCGGAACGTCGTACTGCCGTGGCCGCGGAAGTACGGGACCACGACCCGGTAGCCGCGGCGGGCGAGCAGCGGGGCGACCTCCTCGAAGCTGTGGATGTCGTACGGGAAGCCGTGCAGCAGGAGGACCGGGGTGCCGGTCGACGGGCCGAGTTCGACGTACCCGACGTTGAGCACGCCGGCGTCGATCTGCCGGACCGGTCCGAACGGGTGGCCGGGCATGGCGCTGCCGAGCAGCGGGGTCGCCACGGCGGCAGCGCCGGTGGTCTTGAGGAGGGTGCGACGGCTGATGTTCATCAGAGACCTTTCCGAGTGGGTTCGTCCTCACCCTCGCCCGGGGCCGCCGCGGGTCGCGCCCGTGAGAATCCCTGGTCAGTGATCAAAGATGTATTACCTTTCAGTATTTCGTGACCTACACTCCGGTTATGGGTGACTTCGACCGGTATGCCCGCCTGACCGCGCGGCTCGACGCGCCGTACGCCGTGATCGACCTGGCCGCGTTCCGCCGGAACGCCGACGACCTGGTCCGCCGAGCCGCCGGCACGCCGATCCGGATCGCCTCGAAGTCGGTCCGCTGCCGCCCGCTGGTCGCCGCGGCGCTGGAGCGGCCCGGGTTCCACGGCGTAATGAGCTACGCGCTGCCCGAGGCGCTCTGGCTGGCCCGGAACGGTGTCGACGACATCCTGATCGGCTACCCGACCACGCACCGTACGGCGATCCGCGAGCTCTCCGAGGACCCCGAGGCGGCGTCCCGGATCACGCTGATGATCGACTCGCCCGAGCACCTCGCCGTCATCAAGGCTGCCGGTCTCGGGGCGACCGCGACCGGCACCGCCCGGATCCAGGTCTGCCTGGACGTCGACGCCTCGCTGCGGATCTTCGGCCAGCACCTCGGCGTCCGGCGGTCCCCGCTGCGGACCCCGGCCGAGGTCGCGACCCTGGCCCGGACCGTCGCCGCCGACGACCGGTTCGAGCTGACCGGCGTGATGTTCTACGAGGCGCAGATCGCCGGCCTGCCGGACACCTCGCCGGCCGTCCGCTGGGTGAAGCGCCGCTCGGCCGCCGAACTCGCGGACCGCCGCGGCGCGGTCGTCGACGCGGTCAAGCAGGTCGCGCCGCTGCGGATCGTGAACAGCGGCGGCACCGGCAGCCTGGAGATCAGCAGCGCCGACCCGGTCGTCACCGAGGTGACCGCCGGCTCCGGCCTCTACGGGCCGACCCTGTTCGACAAGTACGACGTCTTCCAGCCCGAGCACGCGATGGCGTACGCGCTGGACGTCGTACGCCGGCCCGCGCCGCGGATCGCCACCCTCCTCGGCGGCGGGTACGTCGCCTCCGGTCCGGCCAAGAAGTCCCGGCTCCCGGCGCCGACCCAGCCGGAAGGGCTGAAGCTGCTCGGCACCGAAGGAGCAGGCGAGGTCCAGACGCCCGTGCAGGGTGCGGAGGCCGACCGGCTGCGGATCGGTGACCGGGTGTGGATGCGCTACGCGAAGGCAGGCGAGATGCTGGAGCGGTTCGACGTACTGCACGCCATCGACGGCGAGGACATCCACGAGTTGCCGACGTACCGGGGCGAAGGGAAGAACTTCGGATGAGCACCTGGCGGAACTGGTCCGGCACCGAGTCGGCGACCGGCCTCGAGACCCTGCGCCCCGGATCGGCCGACGAGCTCGCCGCGGCGGTGAAGACCGCGGCCGAGCAGGGCAAGAAGCTGAAGGCGATCGGCTCCGGGCACTCGTTCACCGGCTGCTCGGTGCCGCAGCAGGTGATGGTGCGGCTGGACGGCCTGTCGTCGATCCTGCACGCGGACCAGGCGTCCGGCCGGGTCACGGTCGGCGCCGGCACCGGCCTGCGGAAGCTGAACGCCGGGCTCGCCACGTTCGACCTGGCGATGGCGAACCTCGGCGACATCGACAAGCAGACCGTCTCCGGCGCCGTCTCCACCGGCACCCACGGGACCGGCGCGCGGCTCGGCGGCCTGGCCACCCAGATCGTCGGGCTCGACCTGGTCACCGCGGACGGCTCGGTCCTGCACTGCTCGGCCGAGGAGCACCCGGACGTGTTCGCCGCAGCCCGGATCTCGGTCGGCGCGCTCGGCGTGATCAGCGCGCTGACCCTGCAGTGCGTGCCCGCGTTCCTGCTCCGCGCACAGGAGATGCCGCTGCCGCTGGCCGATGTACTCGACGGGTTCGACGAGTTTGCCGATGGCAACGATCACTTCGAGTTCTACTGGTTCCCGCACACCGGGATCGCGCTCACCAAGCGGAACAACCGGGTCGGCGCGGACGTCGCGGCGGCGCCGGTCGGCCGGGTCCGCGGCTGGGTCGACGACGAGCTGCTGTCCAACAAGGTCTTCGAGCTGACCAACCGGCTCGCGGTACGACGGCCCGCGATGGTGCCGCGGATCAACCAGCTCGCGTCCCGCGCCCTGTCCGCCCGGGAGTACATCGACGCGTCGTACAAGGTGTTCTGTTCCGAGCGGAACGTGGTGTTCCGGGAGTCGGAGTACGCCGTACCGCGGGAGAACGTGGTCGAGGTGCTGCACCGGCTGCGGGACTGGATCGACGCGTCCGGCGAGCGGATCCCGTTCCCGATCGAGGTCCGGGTGGCGGCGCCGGACGACATCTGGCTGTCCACCGCGTCCGGCCGGGCGACGGCGTACATCGCCATCCACCAGTACCACCGGCTGCCGCACGACCCGTACTTCAAGGCCTTCGAGAACATCGTCGCCGACTACGGCGGCCGCCCGCACTGGGGCAAGCTGCACACGCTCACCGCCGCCGACCTGCGCGCCCGGTACCCGCACTTCGACGACTTCCTCGCCGTCCGCGACCGCCTCGACCCGCACCGGGTCTTCGAGAACGCCTACACCCGCCAGGTCTTCGGGGACTAGCCTGCGGGCATGGAGCTCGCACCGGTGGTCGAGGATTGGCAGCAGGCGCTCGCGGTCGTCGCGCATCCGGACGACCTGGAGTGGGGGTTCGCGGCGGCGATCGCCCGCTGGACCGGGCAGGGCAAGCGGGTCGTGTACTGCCTGCTGACCTCGGGGGAGGCCGGCATCGACGGCGTCGACCCGGTCGAGTGCGGCCCGCTCCGGGAGGCCGAGCAGATCGAGTCGTCCCGGATCGTCGGGGTGTCGGCGGTCGAGTTCCTCGGTCAGCCGGACGGCACCATCGAGTACGGCGTCGCGCTCCGCCGCGTGATCACGGCGGCGATCCGCCGGCACCAGCCGGAGATCGTGATCACGAACAACTTCCGCGACACCTGGGACGGCGACTCCGTGCTCAACCAGGCCGACCACATCAACACCGGCCGCGCCACCCTGGACGCGGCCCGGGACGCCGCGAACCGGTGGATCTTCCCGGACGCCGGCGACAAGTGGGGCGGCGTACGGCAGGTCTGGGCGGCCGGCTCGCCGGACGCGCGGCACGCGGTGGACACGACCGCGACGTTCGAGCTCGGGCTGCGGTCGCTCGAGGCGCACCGGGCCTACATCGACGGGCTCGACCAGGCCTTCGATCCCGAGGAGTTCCTCGAAGGCGCCGCGCGTCCGGCCGGCACGCTGCTCGGCACGAAGTACGCGGCGCGGTTCGAGGTCTTCAGTCTGTAAGCGGCCGGTGCTCCTGCAGATGCGGCGGCGTCGGCTTCGGACGGCGCGGCTCGCGGTCGCCGGCGGTGCCCGGACCGGGCGGGTTGTTCGGGCCGGCCCACGAGCGGACCAGCTCCCGGCCGCCCTTGCGGGTCATCCGCAGCAGGTCGATCCGCTGGATCTCGCCGGCCGGGATGCCGAGCTGGGCGAGGCTGCGGTTCGCCATCGCGCAGGCCGCGTCGTGCTTGCGCGGCGACAGCTTCTGCTGCAGGACGATCGCGATCGAGCCGTCCGGCAGGTCCTCGATCCGCTGGAACCGCATCCCCTTGTCCAGCGACCAGGAGTGCAGGGCCAGGTTGACGTAGTCGACGTTGGAGAGTCGCCGATCGGGCTTCGCACGCGCCACCACTTCGTATCGGGCCATGTCCCGATCATCCGTCGGCGCGGGCCGGATTTCCAGGAATCTGCGGTCAGCGAAGTCCGTCGATCGCCGCCGCGACCTGCTCCGGGTCCGAGATCAGCGTCAGATGGTTCGCGTTCGGGATCAGTGTCGGGGCGGGCGCGCCGATCCGGGCCGCGGTCTCGGCCGCATTGCCGCCGTTGGTGTCGTTCGCGCCGAACACCACCGACTTGGGGAGCTTCAGGTCCTTCAGCTTCGCCAGCCGGTCGGCCGCGACCGCGGGGATCCCGTTCGCGGTCATCTGCCACACGGCCTGCTCGGCGCCGGGCTGCCGGAACGGCCGGGTCCACTCGTCGACGTCCATCTGCGGGCAGCCCGGCGCGCAGACGCTGTTGTAGATCTTCTTGAGCAGCCAGCCCTGGTCGAGCACCAGCCGGAACAGCGACGTCCGGTACGGCGGGACGATCAGCCAGCGCGGCGGCCCGGCCTTCCCGCCCGGCAGCGGCAGGCCGTCGCCGTCCAGGAACATGATCCCGCCGACCTTGCCCGGTGCCTCCAGCGTCGCCTCGGCCGCGACCCCGGCGCCGAGCGAGTGCCCGACCAGGATCGGCCGCGGCTGCCCGGCCCCGCCGAGGTGCATCGCGTCCAGGAACCCGAGCAGCTGCCCCGCGAGATGCTCGATCGTGTACGGCGCCTTGCGCTCGGAGTACCCGTAGCCGGTGATGTCGTACGCGTACACGCGGTGGGTCTTCGCGAGCAGCGGTACCAGCCGCGACCACGTGTCGACGGACTCCGCGGCCCCGTGGACGAGCACCACGGGCGTGCCCGCCGTACCCCACGTCTCGTACCGGGTGTTGATGCCGCCGGCCTCGACGTACTTCAGACCGGGCGGCGGCGCGGCCGTCCCGTTGGTGGCGAAGTTGTAGCCGAACGACGCGACAGTGACGATCAGCCAGAGCCCGAGGAGTCCCAGGAACCCCCGCCACAGGAACCGTTTCACCGCCCCAGTGTTACAGGTGCACGATCCGCCCGGCCTCGGCGAGGACCGCGGGCGAGGCGAGCGACTGCCAGCGGGGGAGCTGTTCCTGCAGGAACGGGCGCAGCGTCACGGCCCGCTTCGCGTCGTTGTCGAGGACGTCGAGCTCGTTGACGATCGTCAGGTCGACGAAGTCCCGCAGGTCCGCGGCCCCGAGCTCCTCCGAGGTCCCGGTGAAGCGGTCGGTGACCGTGCGGTGCTCGGCGAGGTCCCGCCAGGTCGTCTCCCGCTCGCAGGCGCCGTACCGGTAGACGATCGCCTCGGCCTCCGGCCCGATCACCGATGCCAGCACCGGGCGCTCGGTCTGCCAGTCGAACAGGTGCGTCGGGTAACCGTCGGTCCCGTACGCCGCGTGCGCCAGCCCGGCCAGCACCAGCGTGTCGGAGGCGCCGAGCGACCCGAGGCGCTTGGCAACCCGGTGCAGGTGCACGTACAGCGTGCCGCCCGCATGGTCGAGCTCGTCGGCGCCGCGCACCAGCAGCAGCGAACCCAGGTCCTCGAGAGTGCTCATCTGACCCCTTCTCACCCCGGAGCGGCCATGTCCCGCAGATCACCTACGGTAAGGCCTCTGCCCGCCCCCTGCCCACCACTTCGGCGTGCCGTTCCGGTCACACCGTGTTCATGCCCCGTTCCCCGGTCGTTGCCGTCGGCAAAGGAGTGAGGGTACGGCGGGTCTGCTCGAGGAGCAGGTGGAGCATCGGGTTCGCCGCGTGCCGCGGCCAGATCAGGGCGAGCACGTTCGGCTCGGCGTCGACCAGCGGGAGCCAGGTCAGCCGCGGGTGGGCGAAGTACGTGACCGTGGACGCGGGCGCGATCCAGCAGCCGTGACCGGCCGCGACCAGGTGCAGGCACTCCTCGGGCGTACTCGCCTGCGGCCCGAAGACCGCCCGGGAGCCGTCCGGGCGCGGGTCGATGAACCAGAAGTCCACGACCGCCGCGGGCATCCCGTCCCGCGGCCCGATCACCGGTACGCCGGCCAGGTCCGCGATCCGCAACGATGTCCGCGATTCCAGCGGATGCCCCGGCGGCAGCGCCACCCACCGGTCCTCCGGCAGCAGCGGGTGCACGGTGAACCGCGGGTCGTCCCCGATCGGCAGCCACAGGAACGCCGCGTCCGCGCGCCCCGCCACGAGCGCGTCGAGCTCCTCCGGCAGCGTGTGCGACGCGATCGGCCGGATCTCCAGGTCCGGCGCCTCGGCCCGCAGCGCCGCCTCGACCGCCGGCATGAAGTGCGCCGTACTCTGCGCCTTGAACGCGATCCGCAGCGGATCCGGCCGCCCGGACGCGGCCAGCCGCGCCTCCGTCACCATCGCCTGCGCCGACGACAGCAACGTGGCACCTTGCTTGAGCACGACCTCGCCGGCCGCGGTCAGCTCGATCCCGGTCGGGCGGCGTTCGACGAGCGGCGTACCGACCACGCGTTCCAGTTGGCGGATCTGACCGCTGACTGCCTGCTGGGTCAGGTTGAGCGTCCGGGCCGCGCGGGTCATGCTGCCCTCCGCCGCGACCGCGTCGAGCGCCTGCAACAGCCGCAAGCTCAAGTCCACCGTCTCATCGTGCCACAACGATCCGTTGTGCCCTCGCCAGCAAATCTCTGTTTCCGCCGCGGCCCTTCGGCGCAGGACGATCGGGACATGGCACAAACCGCGCTCGTCACCGGTTCGTCAAAGGGCCTGGGCAGAGCGATCCTGCTCCGGCTCGCGGCCCAGGGTGCGAACGTCGTCGTCAACTATTCGCGGGACAAGTCCGCTGCCGACGAAGTGCTCGACGCCGCGCAGGCGCTCGGCGTCAGGGCGATCGCGGTCGCCGCTGACGTGTCCGAGGTCGACGGTATCCAGCGGCTGTACGACGCGACGTTCGAGGAGTTCGGCCGGCTCGACGTCGTGGTCGCGAACGCCGGCATGGAGAAGGTGAACGTCCCGGTCACGGACGTCACCGAGGAGGACTTCGACCTGCTGTTCCGGGTCAACACCAAGGGGCCGTACTTCGTCCTGCGCGAAGCTGCCCGGCGGATCGCCGACAACGGCCGGATCATCACGATCTCGTCCAACACCACGACCGTCCCGCAACTCGGCGTCGGGCTGTACGGCACCAGCAAGGTCGCGACGGGGTACCTGGCCCGCGTCCTCGCGCTGGAGCTCGGGCCGCGCGGCGTCACCGTGAACACGATCGTCCCGGGGCCGATCGACGGCGCCGGGATCTTCACCGATCCGGCGAACGACGAGTACAAGCGGTCCCTGGTCGCGATGGTGCCGATCGGGCGGCTGGGAACCACCGAGGACGTGGCCGGGATCGCGGCCTTCCTCGCGAGCGACGAGGCAGGGCTGATCACCGGCCAGCAGATCGTCGCCGCCGGCGGAATGCACTGACCGGAATGCACCGAGACTGAAATGCACTGAGACTGAGGAGAACAATGACTGGAACCATGCGAGCGGCCCAGGTGCAGCAGGCCGGCGGCCCGTTCGTCGTCACCGACGTACCGATCCCGGAGCCGGCCGCGGGGCAGATCCGCGTCCAGGTGCATGCCTGCGGGATCTGCGGCGGTGACGCGATCCCGCGGAACGCACTCTTCGGTACGACGCTGCCGCGGATCCCCGGGCACGAGATCGCCGGCGTGGTGGACGCGGTCGGCGCGGGCGTCACGCTCTGGGAGCCCGGGCAGCGGGTCGGCGTCGGCTGGTCCGGCGGGGTCGACTTCACCTGCGAGTACTGCCGGCGCGGCGACTTCACGAACTGCGTCAACCGGACGATCGTCGGGACGTCGTACGACGGCGGGTACGCGGAGTACCTGGTGGTGCCGCAGGACGCGGTGGCGCGGATCCCGGACGGGCTGAGCTTCGAGGACGCGGCGCCGTTGATGTGCGGTGGGATCACCGCGTTCAACGCGCTCCGGCACGCGCACGCCGGGCCGGGGGACACGGTCGCGGTGCAGGGGGTCGGCGGCGTCGGGCACCTGGCGATCCAGTTCGCCGACAAGATGGGCTTCCGGACGGTCGCGATCAACCGCGGGCGGGACAAGGAGAAGCTCGCGCGGCAGCTCGGGGCGGACGAGTACATCGACAGCACCGAGGGCGACGCCGGCGAGGCGCTCAAGGCGCTCGGTGGCGCGGCCGCGATCCTCGCGACGGTGTCCCGCGCCGAGCTCCAGACCGACCTGGTGAAAGGCCTGCGCCCGAACGGTCAGCTGATCGTGCTCGAGGGCGGCGACCCGATCGAGGTCACCGGCCACACGCTCGCCGACGGCCGGCTGTCGGTGTCCGGCTGGTACTCCGGGGTGGCCCAGGACTCCGAGGACACGCTGAACTTCGCCGTACTGAAGAACGTCCGGCCGATCATCGAGACCTACCCGCTCGAGCAGGCCGAGGAAGCCTGGCAGCACCAGCCCAAGGCGAACCTGCGCATCGTGCTGACGACCCAAGCCGAGTAGTGGTCCCAGAACCCGCCCGCAACCACCTCACACAGTTGCGGACGGGTCCTGTACCTAGCATCCTCCGTAGTGATCAGGGAAGGTGACTACCACGGGGAGTCTTCGTCGGGAGGGTGCTGAGGTCAGTCCAGGTCGGCGAGGGCCTTGCGAGCGGCCTCGAGCTCCGCCTCGAGCGCGGCGACCTTGGCGGCCTGCTGCGAGCGGGCCTCCTCGATCACCTCGTCGATCGGGGTCGACAGGTCCTCGTGCAGCTCCTTGGCCGCGCGCGACACCGCGGCCGCGGCGACGGCCAGGTCCCGCGCCAGGTACGTCGTGCCCTGCTTGAGCTCGGCGTGCCACTCGCCGTCCGCCGTACCGGTGACGGTCAGTGTGAGCTCGATGGTCTTGGTCTTCTTGCCGGCCGCCTTCTTCGCCGGAGCCTTCTTCGGCTTCGGCGCCTCGACGACCTCGGCGGTCTCGACCGGAGTCTCGACAACCTCGGGAGTGTCGACAAGGTCCGAGGGCGCTTCTACTGCAAAGGTGTCTACAGTCATCGTTGCGGCGATCTCCTTCTGACTGGCTGGACGCCTATTAGAACATATGTTCGACAGACACGCCAACCAGCTTACACAGGAAGCGATCGACCTGGTCCGCCAGTGGCGGCAGGCCGGCCTCCGGCTCGTTGATCCGGATCGAGACCGCGCCGTGCACCGCCGAGCGAAGGTCGAGCGCGACGGCCGCCGCGTCGCCCGCCGGGGCGAGTCCGGCGTCCATGCAGGCCTGGACGGCGGCGGTCGCGCGCACCGACAGCTCCTCCTTGAAGATCAGGTGCATCCGCCGGTTCAGCGTGCTCTCGTGCAGCACCTTGTAGAGGCCGACGTGTTCCCTCGACCAGGTGCCGAGGAACAGGACCCGCGCCCGCAGCCGGGCGACCGGATCGTCGCCGCCGCTCGCCTCGGCCGCTTCGAGGTCGCGCAGTAGGTCACCCGTGCTCTGCTCGAGGGCCGCGAACACGAGCTCGTCCCGGTCGGTGAAGTGGATGTAGACGGACGTGGCCGCGATTCCGACCTCGCGGGCGACCGCGCGCAGCGACAGCGCCTCGTCGTCGCCGAGCTCGTTCAGCATCCGCAGCGCCGCGTCGATGATCTCGCGGCGCAGCAGCTCACCCTGCCCACGCCGGTTCCGGCTCCGCGTCGTCCCACCGTCCATGAATCCGATTGTATTGCAACGCACGTTGCCCTACAGTCGTAGCACTACAGCTGTTCACTTAAGGATCGACGGGACGTACTGATGACACGGATCGAGACGCGCCGCTGGTGGGCGTTGGGTGCGGTGGCCACGGCGCAGCTGATGGTCGGGATCGACCTGACCATCGTGAACATCGCGCTGCCGTCCATGCAGCAGGACCTGGGGATGTCGGATCCCGCACGGCAGTGGGTGATCACGCTGTTCGCGCTCGGGTACGGCGGATTCCTCCTGCTCGGCGGCCGGATGAGCGACCTGATCGGCCGGCGGCGGGCGCTCCTGATCGGGCTGACCGGTTTCGCGGCAGCCTCCGCGCTGGGCGGCGCCGCGACGAGCGGCTCGATGCTGCTGGCCGGACGGGCGTTGCAGGGCGTGTTCGGTGCGCTCCTGACGCCGGCAGTGCTTGCCACGCTCGCGGCCTCGTTCCCCTTGCCGGCCGAGCGCGGCAAGGCGTTCGGCATCTACGGCGCGGTCATGGGCAGCGCCTCGGGCCTGGGCGTCCTGGCCGGCGGCGTACTGACGCAGTACCTGGACTGGCGGTGGTCCATGTACGTGAACGTCCCGATCGCCGCTCTGGCAGCAGCAGGCATCCTGTACGCCGTCCACCCGGCGCCACGCACCAGCGGAGTGCGTGTCGACGTACTGGGCGCGTTGCTGGCGACAGCCGGTCTGATGGCGGTCGTGTTCGGGTTCGCGCGAGCAGAGTCGGACGGCTGGGGCGCACCGGTGACCTACGCGTCTCTAGGCGCGGGTGTTGCACTCCTGGCGGCGTTCTTGGCGGTGCAGGCTCGTGTGAGCAACCCGCTGTTGCCGCTGAGGGTCCTGCAAGACCGCAAGCGTGGCGGCTCGTATTTAGCCGTGTTCAGCCTGGCCATCGGCATGTTCGCCGCGTTGTTCTTCCTGACGTTCTATCTGCAGACCGTCCGCCACTACTCGCCGATCCGGGCCGGGCTGAGCTTCCTGCCGCTTACAGTCGGCCTGATGGTCGGCGTACGTGCCGTGAGTCGGCTGCTCGCGAAAGCCAGCGTCAGAGCGCTCATCTGCCCTGGCCTGCTCACCATCGCCGCAGGGCTCGCCCTGCTGGGGTGGCTGCAACCAGACAGCAGTTACTGGCTGCACGTGATGCCTGTGTTCCTGCTGGTCGGTCTTGGGGCCGGCTGGGTGCTGGTGACCGCCAACAGCACCGCCACCCTCGGCGCCGGCTCCGACAGTGCGGTAGCCGGCGCCATGGTGATGACGTCGCAGCAGGTTGGCGCATCACTCGGTACTGCGTTGCTGAGCACCGTTGCGGCCGGGCACGGGTTCAACGTGGCCAGCCGCGGCGCCGCAGCCTTCCTGTGTGTTGCTGCTGTCGCTGTCTACTGGGTGCTCTCGGAGCGGTCGCCCGACCACTCCAGGTGGAAGCTGCCCTCCCGGTCGACGCGCTTGTAGGTGTGCGCGCCGAACAGGTCGCGCAGCCCCTGGATCAGCGCGGCCGGGAGGCGCTCCGCGCGCAGGCCGTCGTAGTACGACAACGCAGCGGAGAACCCCGGAGCCGGTACGCCGACGGTGGCCGCGGTCGCGACCACTCGGCGCCACGCCTCCTGGCCGCTGCCGACCGCGTCCCGGAAGTAGTCGTCGACGAGCAGCGACGGCAGCTCCGGGTTCCGGTCGTACGCCTCCATGATGCGGTCCAGGAAGCGGGCCCGGATGATGCAGCCGCCGCGCCAGATCTTCGCCATCGCGCCGAGGTCGATGTTCCAGCCGTACTCCTCGCTGGCGGCCCGGATCGCGTCGAAGCCCTGCGCGTAGGCGACGATCTTCGACGAGTACAGCGCGTGCCGCACGTCCTCGACGAACGCCTTCCGGTCGACGTCCACCTTCACGTCGCCCGGTCCGGGTAGTACGCCGGCGGCCGCTTCCCGCCGTACGACGTCACCCGACAGCGAGCGCGCGAAGACGGCCTCGGCCATGCCGCTGACCGGGATGCCCAGGTCGAGCGCGGACTGGACCGTCCAGCGGCCGGTGCCCTTCTGCTCGGCCTGGTCGAGGACGACGTCCACGAACGGGCCACCCGTGGTCGGGTCGGTCTGGCTCAGCACCTCGGCGGTGATCTCGATCAGGAACGACTCGAGGTCGCCGGTGTTCCAGTCCCGGAACACGTCCGCGAGCTCGGCCGGGGACAGCCCGAGCACGTGCCGGAGCAGGTCGTACGCCTCCGCGATCAGCTGCATGTCGGCGTACTCGATGCCGTTGTGCAGCATCTTGACGAAGTGGCCGGCGCCGTCCGGGCCGACGTGCACGCAGCACGGCTCGCCGTTCACGTGCGCGGAGATCTTGGTCAGCATCGGCTCGAGCGCGGCGTACGACTCGGGGGAGCCGCCGGGCATGATGCTCGGGCCGTTCAGCGCGCCCTCCTCGCCGCCGGAGACGCCGGAGCCGACGAAGTGCAGCCCCTTCTCCTTCAGCGCTGCCTCGCGCCGGCGGGTGTCCAGGAAGTGCGCGTTGCCGGCGTCGACGACGATGTCGCCCTCGTCGAGCAGCGGCACCAGTTCGTCGATGACCGCGTCGGTCGGGGCGCCGGCCTTGACCATCACGATCACCCGGCGCGGCGGCTCCAGCGACTCGACGAAGCCCGCCAGGTCGGTGGACGGGACGAACTCGCCCTCGGAGCCGAACTCCGCCACCAGGGAGTCGGTCCGCGCCTGGGACCGGTTGTGCAGGGCGACACGGAACCCGTTGCGCGCGAGGTTCCGGGCCAGGTTGCGGCCCATCACCGCGAGGCCGGTGACGCCGATCTGGGCTTTGGCAGAACTCATCGAATCTCCCGCGAAAGTCTGAAGTTGTGTGCGAGGTCCAGTCTGCCTGAGGCCTTCTCATCGGGAAACATCGGTGGTAGACATCTCAGAAATCGATTTCCCATGACGAAGGAACCGCCCATGCTCCGTCGTGTCGTCGCTCTGGCCGCCTGCGCACTGCTGGCTCTGCCCACCACCGCATCAGCTTCTCCACCAGGAAACGACAACGGCCCGGTCGGCTGGGACGTGTACCGGAATCTGGACCGGTTGCCCGAGCTGCAGACCGGCGTCCGGACCAAACAGTTGTCCAGCTTCGGCCGCGACGGCACCAACAACGACGGCTTCGACGGCACCTACTCCTGCCTGCGGACGACGTCCGCGGGGTGCGTGATCGCCGAGGCGAGCGGCGCCGGCGAGGTCGCGTCGATCTGGTTCACCCGCGACGACGGCAACGTGACCAAGACCGGCACGATCACGGTCGAGCTGGACGGCAAGCAGGTGCTGCACGGGTCGCTGCAGGACATCGTCGACGGCAAGCTCGGCGCCCCGTTCAGCTACCCGCTGGTCGCGAACGGCGTGCAGTCCAGCGGCGGCGTGTACCTCCGGGTGCCGATGCCGTACCGGTCCTCGATGCGGATCACCACCCAGAACAACCCGCTCTTCTACCACGTCGACTACCGCAAGTTCCCGGACGCGAACGGCATCTCGACGTTCGACCCGACCGACAAGGCCGAGGACGTCCTCAAGCTGCTGAACGCCGCCGGGACGAAGGACCCGAAGCCGGCGCAGGCCGGCGCGCGGACCACTGCCACGCCGCTGAACCTTGCCCCGGGCAAGCAAGTGACACTGGCCGACACGTACGGTCCCGGTGAGCTGAGCGCGCTCCGGCTGAAGCTGCCCGGCATCGTCGGCCTGGACCTGAAGAGCCTCGCGGACGACGGCCGCGCGTTCCTCGGCGGCAGCTCGTTCACGATGACGATCGACCCGAAGAACACCGGCGTGAAGCTGACCCGGCGGATGGACCTGCGGATCGGGAACCAGCGCGCGAAGATCCTCGTCGACGGCGTACCGGCCGGTGAGTGGGCGCCGCTGAAGGCGCAGGGCGCGCAGTGGTACGACCAGTCGGTCGACCTGCCGGCCGCGCTCACCGCGGGCAAGTCGCAGATCACGATCACCAACCAGTTCGTCTCGTCGGACCTGGACTTCAACGAGTTCGCCTACTGGGTGGACTCCGGCGACAAGCTGGACGTCGGCCCGAACCACCTCGCCGACGAGCAGGCCCACAACTACTCCATCACCCAGCAGAACTGGAGCGGCGAGCACGCGATGACGTACGCCGCGACCGACGCCGACGCGGCCCGGGTGAAGCCGTCCGACACGCTGCTCGCCGGCGTCCGCGTCCAGGTGACGATCGACGGCCGGAAGCGCGTCGACGCCCCGCTCGGCGAGTTCTTCGGCTCCGGACTCGGCGAGAACCCGGTCCGCTCGCTCTTCTTCGCGATGGACCCGAACGGCTGGTACTCCTCCTGGTGGCCGATGCCGTACGTCGCCCGCGCGACCGTGACGCTGGTGAACCCGACGACGTACCCGCTGACGGGCCAGGCCGAGGTGACGGCCGCGCGCGACGGGAGCAAGGCGACCGAGCTGGCGACCGGGAAGATCGGGTACTTCACCGCGGTCTCGAAGCGCGGCGAGACCACGCAGGGCAGCGACTGGACGTTCGCGGACGTGGCCGGGCGCGGGAAGTTCGTCGGTGTCTCGCAGACGATGGAAGGACTGCTTGCCGACGGCAACACCCGCGGGTACCTCGAGGGCGACGAGCGGGTGTACGCCGACGGCGAGCGGACGCCGGCCATCCACGGCACCGGGACCGAGGACTTCTACGAGTCCGGCTGGTACTTCAACGCGGGCACGTACTCGACGCCGTTCCACGGGAACTCCGCGCACGAGGTCCGGGCGGGGTTCTGCACGAACGAGTGCGACGGCGCGTGGCGGCTGCACATCACCGACTCGGTCGCGTTCGAGAACCAGCTCGACTTCGGCATCGAACACGGCCAGCAGGACGACCACCCGGCGATCTACGGCTCGACCGCGTTCCTCTACCAGGCGGCCGGCTTCGGCGCCCGCGAGACCGACCGCATCGACATCGGCTCCGCCACAAGCCGCGATCAGCATGCCTATACCGACAACGCCACGCAAGCCGACCTCACCTCGGTCTACGAAGGCGACCACGACGACATCACCCTCACCGACCAGGTCCGCTCCACCACTCAACCGATCCACTTCACCGTCCACACGGACCCAGCCAACCAGGGAGTCACCCTGCGCCGAACCAGTGACCAGAACAGTCCTGGGCAGTCAGTACAGGTGCTTGTCAACGGCAAGGATTCGGGCACCTGGCTACAACCCCTCGGCAACACCCATCAACGCTGGCTCGACGACAACTACCAGCTCCCGGCAGCACTCACGGCCGGTCGCGACCACCTGGACATCGAGCTCCGGCCCACCGGCCCGGCGTGGACGGCGTCGTCGTACGTCGTCCAGTCCCTCACCAAGCCGTACGCCGACCGCAAAGCCCCAGCGGCTGTCACCGGGCTCACCGCCACCGGCCGACCCGACAACGCGATCAACGTGACGTGGACGGACGTGCCGGACGAGAGTGGGATCGCGTACTACAACGTGTACGGGACGAAGGCGGGTGGGACCGAGAAGTTGCTGGGGACGAGTCCGCTACCCGGCTTCTTGCACCGAGGCCTAGGGCTGGGGGAGAGCTGGAGCTATCGGGTGGCGGCTGTTGATCTGGCGGGGAATGTTGGGGTCAAGTCGGCCACCGCAGATGGGACCAGCGGGCGGACCTTGCGGGTCGAAGGCGAGTCGATGCTGCCGCCCGTGTCCTCGACAGTTGCTGTTGACCCGCAAGGGAACTGTTGTGGGGTCAGCTGGTCGGGCGGTGCGCAGGCGTGGATCCACGGGGCGAAGGCCGGCGACAAGGCCGTGTTCGCCTTCACCGTCCCGACGACCGGCAGCTACCAGTTGTCGACGGTACTGACCAAGGCCGCCGACTACGGCACCGTGGACGTGCAGGTGGACGGCGGCACCCCGGTGTCGTTCGACGGGTACCAGGCCGCCGGCGTCGGCACGCAGACCGTTGACCTCGGCACCGTTCAGCTGAACGCGGGTACGCATCAGTTCACGGTGACAGTTACCGGCAAGAACGCGGCAGCTATCGGCTACCTCGCCGGGGTCGACGTGGTCGACCTTAAGCTCGGCGCGTGAACCCTTTGGAAGGACGCCGTACCGCGCTCGTCCTGATCGACCTGATGTCACGGATCGTCGCGGTGGACACCGCGCCGCTGAGCGGTCCCGACGTACTGGAACGGTCCGTGGCCCTGGCCGCGGCGACCCGCCAAGCCGGCGGGCTGGTGGTGAACGTCCGGGTGGAACGCCCGGGCGTCGAGGTCCAGCCCGACGGCAGCGGGTTCGCGCCCGGTGCCGAGCCGCAGCCGGGCGACCTGGAGATCGTGAAACGCACGATCGGCGCCTTCGGCCGTACGGCGCTCGATGGCGAGCTCCAGTCCCGCGGCATCGCGAACGTCGTACTGGCCGGGATCGCCACCAACTTCGGCGTCGAGTCGACCGGGCGGGCGGCGTCCGATCTCGGGTACGAGACCTTCTTCCTCACCGACGCGATGACGGGCCTGGACGCCGACGCCCACACGTTCGCCGTCAGCTACGCTTTCCCGCGGCTGGGCAGTACCTGTACTTCGGCGGAGTACCTGGAAGCGTTGGGAGTCTGATGGGTTCGTTCGACGTACTGCTGGACGACGAACGTACGCAACTGGAGGCCTTCCTCGAGGAGCATCGCAGTGCGATCGAGGCGACGCTGGACGGTCTGACCGAGGAGCAGGCTCGCCGTCGGCTCGTCCCGTCGGCGACGACGCTGCTCGGGCTGCTGAAGCACCTCACGTGGATGCAGCGGGTGTGGTTCGAGGAGTGCGTGGGCGGCAAATCCCGCCGGGAGCTCGGGTTGGGGCAGAACCCGGCCGACTCCTTCCGGCTGGCCGACGACGAGACGATCGCGTCGCTGACGGCCGCGCACCAGGAGGCGTGCGCGACCGCGCGGGAGATCGCCGCCGGCCTGACGCTGGACACGGTCGTGACCGGGCACCCGAGAGGCCCGCGCACGCTCCGGTGGGTGTACCTGCAGGTCCTGCGCGAGTTCGCCCAGCACCGTGGCCACGCCGACATCCTGCGCGAACAACTCCTAGCCGAATAGCGAACCGTTCTCCCGCACCCATTCCCGCAGCGTGCGGCCCGGGTGACCGGTGACCTCGGCAACGGTCGTGGTCACCGAGGTCTCGTCGATCGTGCCGTCGCCGAAGAACGACTCGATCGCGGCGGCGTACGGCGCGGGCATCGTGGCCCGCAGCTCCGCGTGCGTCTCCGCGCGACTCATCGGGTAAGCCGTCAACGGCCGGCCGAGGCCTTCCGCGAGGACCGCGACCTGCTCCACCGGCGTCAGCGCGACCGGCCCGGTGAGCCGCAGTACCTCGGAATCGTGCGCGCCCCGCAGCGCCCGGACCGCGACCTCGCCGATGTCGAGCGGGTGGATCGTCGACACCGGAACGTCGGGGAACTGCACGCGGACCTCGTCGCCCGCGCGCAGCTGGTCGCGCCAGCGCAGCGTGTTCGACATGAACGAGTTCGGCCGCAGGAACGTCCACGCCAGCCCGGATTCCCGGACCGCCTCCTCGGTCGCGTGGTGGTACGCCGCGACCGCGTTCGCCGGCTCGCCGTCGAGCGAGCTGCTGGACAGTACGACGACCTTCCGGACCCCGGCCCGGACCGCGTTCGCGAGTAATTCGCCGAGCCGTTCGTAACCGCTGAGCAGGAAAATCCCGGTGATCCCGGGTAATGCGCCGGCGAAGGATTCCGGCCGGTTGAGGTCGCCGGTCACCGGCTCGATCCCGGCCGGGAGCTGTGTCGTGGTCCGGACCAACCCGCGGCCCGGGATGCCTTGTGCCGCCAGCGATTGTGCCACCGCGCCGCCGGCGTTTCCGGTCGCGCCCGTAATGAGGATCGTCATTGCCCAACCCTGGCACAAAAAGCTGGACCGGCAATAGCAGGAATCTTTTGTCCGTACATTACAGCGAAATGTCGATTCGTCATCGATCGTGTTCATGTCCCGCTTCGGTCTAGTTCACTACACGTTGTTCGCATCTGGTGACGCTCCATACCGACTGCGCTGGGGGAGAGGTTGGAGGAATCGGTGGGGGTGCGCATGCAGTTCCTCGAGGACCCACGAGGCGGCGACCGGATCTGGCGGCTGCTGTCCGGGAACAACCGCCCGTTGGCGATCGGCCGCGGCGACCTGCGGTCCCCGCTGGACGTGCTGGCCGCCGTCCGCCGGCTCGCCCGGGAGGCCGAGCCGACGCTGCGCCGGGACCCGGACGGCCGCTGGCGGTGGGAGATCTCCGCCGACGGGACCGACGTCCAGTGCCCGGTCGTGTTCGCCCGCCGGATCGACGCACGTCGTGCTTTCCATCGATTCACGCAAGCGGTTGAGCACGCCGTCGTGACGACGGCGTACCTGTCCCCAGTCATCGTCCAGCGAGAGCCGGAGCAGTGAGCGAAGAGACCCTCACCCCGAGACGGCTCCGGTCGTCGTTGTCCCCGTCCGACCTCGCGTTCCGGGTGATCGCCCGCAGCGGCGGCGGTCTGGTGCTGCTGATCACCGGCGGCATCGGCGTCTTCCTCGCCTACCAGGCGAAGCCGACCCTGCAGCGGTACGGCTGGCGGTTCTTCACCGAGCAGTCCTGGAACCCGGAGGCGAACAAGATCGGTGTCGCCGCGGTGCTGTTCGGGACCGTGGTGATCGCGGCGATCGCGATCCTGATCGCGTTCCCGCTCGCCCTCTGGACCGCGCTGTACATCAGCGAATGGGCGCCGCGCGGGCTGAAGAAGACGCTGGTCGCGGTGGTCGATCTGATGGTCGCGGTGCCGTCGATCGTCTACGGGCTGTGGGGGTTCTTCCTGCTGCAGCCGTGGGTCATCCACGTGTCCCGGTGGATCACCACCTGGTTCGGCTGGATCCCGCTCTTCAAGGTCGACACCGATCCGCGGGCCGCGGTCTTCGACGGCGCGACGTACGCCTCCTCGGCGTTCATCGCCGGGATCGTGGTCGCGATGATGGTGCTGCCGATCGCCTGCGCGGTGATGCGCGAGGTGTTCGACCAGACCCCGCAGGGCGAACGCGAGGCGGCGCTGGCACTCGGCTCGACCAGCTGGGGCGTGGTCCAGGCGGTCGTGCTGCCGTTCGGCCGCGGCGGCATCATCGGCGGCACGATGCTCGGCCTCGGCCGCGCGCTCGGCGAGACGATCGCGGTGGTGATGATCGTGTCGCCGCTGTTCGAGATCAACTGGCACGTGCTGCAGTCCGGGTCGATCACGATCTCGTCGATGATCGCGCTCCGGTACGGCGAGGCCTCGGGCTCCCAGCTGCACGCGCTGATGGCGGCCGGCCTGGTGCTGTTCGTGATCACGCTGATCGTCAACCTGATCGCGGGCTTCGTGGTCGCCCGCAGCCGCAGCGGCG
Source organism: Kribbella sp. NPDC059898 (assembly GCF_042730855.1). Classification (NCBI taxonomy): domain Bacteria; kingdom Bacillati; phylum Actinomycetota; class Actinomycetes; order Propionibacteriales; family Kribbellaceae; genus Kribbella; species Kribbella sp. NPDC059898. The sequence goes on along the minus strand of NZ_JBHWKR010000002.1, from coordinate 325,589 downwards.
CCGGAACGGAGATCTGATGACTACTGCCGCCCTGCCGGAACCCGAACGCCGCAAGCTGCGGGTCGTCGACGTCGAGGACCGGGCCTGCCTGGCCGGCGCCGCCGTCGCCGGCCTGTCGCTCACCTGGGTGCTCTACAGCCGGATCCTGCCCACGGAGGGGACGCTCGGCTTCATCGTCTGCTGGTGGCTGTCGTTCACGGCCCTCTACCTGCTGCTCACCGGCCTGCGCCGCGGTCGCGTAGCACTCGCCGACCGCCTCGCCGTGCTTCTCGCTCACAGCGCCGCGAGCCTGGTCGGCTTCGCCCTCGCCACCGTCATCGGCTACACGCTCGCCCGTGGCTCGAAGTCCCTGGTGCACAAGAACTTCTTCACTCGGGACCTGCGGACGGCGGGACCGCTCGAGCCGCTCACCACCGGCGGTGCCCTGCACGCGCTGGCCGGCACGTTGATCCAGATCTCGATGGCGATCGCGGTCACGCTGCCGCTCGGCATCCTCTGTGCGGTCTACCTGACCGAGATCGGCGGCCGCGGCTCGCGACTGGTCCGCTCGGTGGTCGAGGCGATGACCGCGCTGCCGTCGATCGTGGCCGGCCTGTTCGCGTACGTCGTACTGCTGATCGGGCTCGGGTTCCGGCTGTCCGGGTTCGTCGCCGCGATGGCGATCTCGGTGATGATGCTGCCGATCATCGCGCGCTCGTCGGAGGTTGTGCTGCGGCTCGTCCCGGGCGGGTTGCGGGAGGCGTCACTCGCCCTCGGTGCGTCGCAGTGGCGAACGGTCTGGTCGGTGGTGCTGCCCACGGCGCGTCCCGGTCTCGCGACCGCACTCGTCCTCGGTACGGCGCGTGGCGTCGGCGAGACGTCGCCCGTACTGCTGACCGCGGGCTTCACGACGTACATGAATCTGAACCCGTTCTCCGGGCCGATGGTCTCGCTGCCGCTGTTCACCTTCAAGATGTCGCAGTCGCCCGAGGGCAACTACATCAGCCGCGCGTTCGGTGCCGCGGCACTGCTGCTCGTCCTGGTCCTGCTGCTGTTCGTGTTCTCCCGCTGGATGGCCGCCCGCGGCCGCTCCGCCACCCGATGAGAGGATCCCTCTGATGCGACGGCTCAGTGCCTTCGTGCTCGCTCTGCTGCTCACCTGCGCGTTCGCCGCGCTGCCGGCCGACGCGCGGAGTACGGCGTACGTGCCGATCTACGGGACGGGGTCCACCTGGTCGCAGAACGCCCTCGACCAATGGATCCGCGACGTCGAGCCACGCGGGATGCGGGTCGAGTACGGCGGCGGCGGATCGTCGCGCGGCCGGCAGGACTTCGCCTTCAACCTGGTGGACTTCGCGATCAGCGAGATCCCGTACCAGGGCACCGATCCGCTGACCGGCGCCAACGACACCTCGAACCGGCCGTACGCGTACATGCCGATCGTCGCCGGCGGTACGTCGTTCATGTACCAGATCAGGGTCGGCGGCCAGCTGTACAAGGACCTGCGCCTGTCCGGCGACACCATCACCAAGATCTTCACCGGCAAGATCACCAACTGGAACGACGCGCAGATCACCAGGGACAACAACGGCAAGGTGCTGCCGAGCAAGAAGATCATCCCGGTGGTGCGCTCGGACGGTTCCGGAACGACGGCGCAGTTCACGCTCTGGATGGCGACCCAGTACAAGGCGCTCTGGGACGGCTTCTGCCAGTCGACGCAGGGCCGCAAGTGCGGGCAGACGTCGTACTATCCGACCACGAACTTCCCGGGCGTGAAGTCGCAGGGCGGCTCGAGCCAGATGGCCGGTTACATCTCGGCGAGCTATGCCGACGGCGCGATCGGGTACGTCGAGTACTCCTACGCGCTGGGCAAGAACTACCCGGTGGTCAAGGTGAAGAACAGCAACGGCTACTACACGGCGCCGACCGCGTTCAACACCGCGGTCGCGCTGACCAAGGCACAGATCGAGACCAAGCCCGGGCCGCTGTACCTGACCCAGAAACTCACCGGGGTCTACAACAACCCGGATCCGCGGACCTACCCGCTGTCGTCGTACTCGTACATGATCCTGCCGACCACCAACCTGAGTGCGGACAAGGGCCAGACGCTCGCCGACTTCGCGTCGTACTTCCTCTGTCAAGGTCAGCAGAAGGCCCAGGCGCTGGGGTACTCACCGCTGCCACTGAACCTGGTGCAGGCCGCGTTCACCCAGGTGGCGAAGGTCCCTGGCAGCCCGTCGACGGCGACCGACATCAAGAAGTGCGGCAACCCGACGTTCGACGGCAAGAACCTCAGCCGCAACCTGCTTGCCGAGCAGGCACCGCAGCCGCTGCCGTGCGACAAGGACGGCGCCGGACCGTCCGTCAACGGCCAGTGCCCGAGCGGCCCGAGCCAGCCGAACAAGCCGGGGAACAACAACGGGGGCAACAACAACGGCTCGAACAACAACGGGTCCAACAACAACACGGGGAACAACAACGGGTCCAACAACACCGGGAACAACACGGGCAGCAACAACAACGGCGGCAACAACAACGGCACGAACAACAACACCGGCAACCCGAACCAGCCGGGCGCCGGTACGACGAGCACCACGCCCGGAGCCGTCCTGCCGAGCGGCGGCCCGACGTCCGGTCAGTCGATCGACCCCGAGACCGGCCAGGTGGTCAATGCCTCGGGCAACAACAACGCGTACACCCCGACCGGCAGCGTGACCGAGCTGAACGGCAACCGCGGCGGCGGCAGCATGCTCCGCAACCTCGGCATCCTGACCGCGGTCGAGGTACTGCTGATCCTGCTGGTCCCGACGCTCGTCTCCCGCTATCTGCAGCAGAAGCGGTCCGGCAAGTGACAGCGATCGGTACGGCGCCCGCGCTGCGGACCGCCCCGGCGAAGGTCAAGGCCCGCGTCGAGGCCGAGCTGAACCTGCGTCCACAGCTCACCGCCGACGCGCTGCGGTTGTTCGCGCTCGGCATCCTGAGCTTCCTGGTCTATGTGACGCTGCTCGGGGCGCTCCAGTTCAACCGCGCGCAGGACGTGGCCTACGACAAGATCCGCGGCGAACTCGCCGAAGCGACCGCACCACTGGGTCCCGGCATCACACCGGGCGATCCGGTCGCGGTGCTCGACGTACCGGGGTTGCAGTTGCGGCAGGTGATCAAGGAAGGGACCACCGGCGCGATCCTGCGGGACGGGCCGGGGCACCGCGCGGACACGCCGCTCCCGGGACAGGTCGGGATCTCGGTGATCTATGGGCGCGGGCTGACCTTCGGCGCGCCGTTCCGGAGTGTGCCGAGGCTCAACGTCGGCACCCAGTTCCAGGTCGTCACCGGTCAGGGCACCTTCAGTTACCGGGTGATCGGCATCCGGCGGGGCGGCGACCCGCTGCCGGCGGCGCCCGCGGACGGTACTTCTCGGCTGACGCTGGTCACGGCCGAGGGCAAGCTGTTGCCGAGTGCAACGGTGTACGTCGACGCGGACCTCGCCGACGGTCAGGTGCAGCCGGACCCCGGCGGCCGCGCGCACGTACCCGGCAGCCAGAAGGCGTTCGGGGTGGACCTGTCCGCGATCTGGCCGCTGGTGCTGTGGCTCGAGGCGTTGCTCGCGGTCGGCGCCGGGGTGATCTGGTTCCGCAGCCGGATCGGCCGCTGGGAGTCGTACCTGATCGGTGCGCCGGTCCTGCTCGCGCTGGTCTGGCGGATCTTCGAGCTGGTGGCCGGAATGCTGCCGAACCTGGCGTGAATTAACTGGTCATTCCCAGAAATTGAACAAACCAGCGGAAAGGCATCGACCGGGGGTTTCCTCCCTAGGATTGCAGGCGGGAATTGTTCTTCGCTCGGGGGAGTGTTCGGCCGCGGGTAATTCCGCCGGCGGCCGTCGAGCTTTCTTGGAGGAACTCGTCATGAATCCGATGATCCGCCGCGGGCTGTTCGCCGTGTCGGCGGTCACCTTCGCTTCGCTGCTCTGTGTACCGGCCGCCTCGGCCGCCGGGCTCTCGTACACCGAATCCGAGCCGGCCACCGCGGCCGGCCGCAACGACAGCCCGGCCGCCGCGCAACGGCTGTACGCGCTGGGTACCGCGGGCTGGCAGCAGTCCACCGCCACCGTCCACGGCACGCTCTCTCCGACGCCGGTGGCGATCACGACCGGTGCCGAGGACAACGGCTCGCTCGACCTCGCCACCGCGACCGGGATCGGCTCCGGGGTCAGCGCGATCACCACCTCCGGGCAGCTCGGTGACGGTCCGCACGGTGACCTCGGCGACAAGACCGGCGACTTCGACTTCTACAAGCTCTCCGGTACGGCGGGGCAGACCGTGACCGTCAGCACCGCCGGCTCGGCCGCCAGCACCAACACCGTCGTCGGCCTGTACGACGGGTCCGGCGTACTGCTCGCCTCCGACGACAACAGCGGCGGCGGTCTGGCCGGCAAGCTCACGTACGCGCTGACCGCGACCGGCGACTACTACGTGGTGGTCGCAGGTGAGAGCGCTGCCGGCAGCCTGCCCGCGGATCCGCACAACTCGGGCAGCGGTCACGGTGGCGCCGAGACCGGCGCGTACCAGCTGCTGATCGCGTCGGCCCCGGCCGACAAGGACTTCTACGCCGTCCAGCTCGTGAAGGGCGACGTACTCGGCGGCAGCCTGGCGACCGGTGGCAAGCGGCTGACGGTGGTGAAGCCGGACGGGACGCAGGCGGTGAGCTCCGGCCTCGTCACCAGCACGAAGCTCCCGGCCTCGTCGCCGCTCCCGCGCGGTGCGGTCGATCTCGCCTACGTCGCCGACCGGTCCGGTTGGTATTCGGTGTCGGTCACCGACGGCTTCGGCCCGTACGACCTGACGCTGGGAACCTTCCGTCCGGGAACGGAGTCCGCGGCCGCGCCGCAGACCTTCTTCCTGGACTTCGACGGCGGCCAGATCGACACCACACCGCTCGGCGGTTCCGGGGTCAAGCAGCTCTCCGGGCTGGCGGCGTACCTGCCGAACTGGGGGCTCACCGCCGCCGACGAGTCGGCGGTGATCGACAAGGTCGTCGCTGTGGTCAGCGAGAACGTGAAGTCCGACCTGAGGGCTCGCAGCAGCAACCCGAACGTCGACGTACGGATCCGGAACAGCCGGGACGACGCCGACACCTTCGGCAGCGCGGGCGTGTCGCGAGTCGTGATCGGCGGCGGTACGGCGGAGTCCGGGATCGGCCGGATCGGGTCGGCGCAGTCGATCGACCCGGGCAACTTCGCCCAGCAGGAGACCGCGCTCGTGCAGCTCGACCGGATCAGCGCCGCGGGCGGTGCGTCGAGCATCAACCGGTACCTGACCGCGGACAGCAACCGGATCGCGTTCGTCGGCCAGGCGATCGGCAACCTGGTGTCGCGGGAGATCGGCCACCTGGCCGGCGACTACGACACCGACCCGGCGAGCCCGGTCGCGAACCTGATGGATGCCGACGGCAACTTCCCCGCCCTGTACGGCGTCGGCGCCGACGGGATCGGCGGCACCGCCGACGACGTCGACGTGGACTTCGCCAAGGACGCGTACAACCCGGCCCTCGGCCTCACCGGCACCCAGGACACCCTGAACGTCGCGGCCTGGGGTCTGACGGAGCCGTGCAACTGAAAGCCAAACTCGGCACGGCCGTGGCAGCGCTGTTGCTGATCGCGGCCGTGGCGATCACCGTGGCGCGCTCACCCTCCGGGCGCGGCACGGACGGTCCGCTGGTGGTCTCGGGCGGCGTACCGCCCACGCCTCCGGCCGCCGGCGCGACACCGGCGGCCGGCCCGGCTCCCACCGACCCGTGGGGCCGGGCCGGCCGCTACCGGGCCTGGGCCACCCGGATGAGCACGCTGGTCCCGGTTGCCCCGCGCGTCCTCGCTGCGTACGCATTGGGTGAACAGTCCGCGCCGACGTCTTGCGGCTTGAGCTGGGTGACGCTCGCCGCGATCGGCTCTGTCGAGTCCGCGCACGGCTCGTTCCGCGGCGCGGTGGTCGGCGACGACGGGACGAGTACGCCGGCCATCGTTGGACCGCCCCTCGACGGGAGTCCCGGCGTACAAGCGATTCCGGACACCGACGACGGGCAGTACGACGGCGACCGGGTCTGGGACCGTGCCGTCGGGCCGATGCAGTTCCTGCCGGGCACCTGGCGGCGCTGGGGTGTGGACGCCGACGGCGACGGCAGCGCGCGACCGGACGACCTCGACGACGCGGCGGCGACCGCGGCGCGCTACCTGTGCGCGTCCACGACGACCATGCGGACCGGCGCGGGGTGGTGGGCCGCGATCACGGCGTACAACCGGTCGGGCGAGTACGCGCAAAAGGTTCTCGACCGCTCGAACGAATACGCCCGGGACAGTCTCGGATAACGAATGCGTTTCCGGCTGGCCACAGCATCATGTCTGGTTCACCGAATAGCCGGGAGTTGTCGGCCTTGACCCGATGAATTGGAGCCGTCACCGTCGGACACGGTGGCCGCGGGTCAAGCAGACCCGCGTTAGAACGCAGTAAGGAAGGAAATTCCCGAGATGCGTTTCATCCGTACCGCCCGTGCCACCGCGATCGCCGCCGCCGCGCTCGCCGTGGTCGCCACCTCCGCCCTCTCGGCCGCCGCCGACCCGACCTTCACGCCGGACTCCGACGACGTCGTCATCGTCGGCTCGGACGCCAGCGAACTGGTGCTCGACGACCTGATGAACCTCTACAACGGCCGGACCCCCACCCCGGCCCGCCGGCTCGCGTCGTTCGACGCGACCGGCTCCTCGACCATCACCATTCGTTCGGGCGTCTCGATCACCCGGCCGAACGGCTCCGGCGCCGGCATCTCCGCGCTCTGCTCGCGGACCGACATCGACTCGGCCCGGTCGTCGCGTGGCAAGCAGGCCGCCGACTGCGCCGACGCGACGTTCCTGCCGTACGCCAAGGACCAGCTGCGCTGGATGAAGAACGCCGACGCGACCGGTGTCACCTCGCTCACCGACGCGCAGCTGACCGCCATCTACAACTGCACGATCACCAACTGGAGCCAGCTGGGCGGGAACAACCTGGCGATCGTTCCGCTCATCCCGCAGATCAACTCCGGCACCCGGGCAACCTGGGCCGGTCTGGTCGGCATCAACAGCACGAACCCGCCGGCTTGTGTCAAGGACAGCGTGAACGGCGCGCAGGTTCAGGAGCACGATCCGGCGCCGGTCGCCGCGACCTCCGGTGCGATCGCGCCGGTCTCGGTCGGTCGCTACGGCCTGCTCACCCCGGCCCAGCAGGCCGGCACGGTGCTGGGCTCGATCCCGGCTCCGGACTCGGACTCCTACGACCGCACGCTGTACCAGGTCGTGAAGACGGTCGACGGTGTGGTTCCGGACTACCTGGCCGACCTGTTCGGTGACGGCTCCGGCTTCTCCTCGACCGGCGGTACGCCGTTCATCTGCGAGCCGTCCGACTCCGACCCGGCCACCACCACGGCCGGCGACGTGATCAAGGCCAACGGCTTCGTCGAGCTGGGCGCGGGGCTCTGCGGCGTTGCCTGATCAGCCAGGCTGACATCGTCGCAGTACTGACACGCCGGTGGGCGGGAGCTTCTCCCGCCCACCGGTCCGTCATTTCGGCCATGACCCGATTCATGTCCAGTTCACCTGCTGGCGAACTGACCGAACGCACCGCGGGAAACGCTTCTCACAGTCGGTGCCCCGCTCTGGCCCGGCCTGTTCGCAGTTTCCTGGAGGTCATCGTGAGGCTGATCCACAGGCGCTCCGCCGCGCTGTTCGTGGTCGCGTTCCTGTTCGCCTTGTCCGCACCGGCAGCCCTGGCGGCAGTTCCCGAACGCCCGGTGGCCGCCACGGCTGACGAACCGGTGATCCCCGACACCCCGGTGTTCGCGGAGCCGGCAGCACAACCGGTGACCCTGACCAAGGGGAGCTCGTCGGTTACCGTCTCCCGGACGGCCGACCTGAGTCGGCAGATGCTGACCGTGTCCTGGACGGGCATGACGCCGAGCACCGGAGATACCAACCAGACGTCGTTCGGGTTCCCGGTGGTCGTCATGCAGTGTCGCGGTAACGACCCCGACCGGTCCGACTGCTGGATGGCGAGCCCGGTCCTCGGCGGGGCCCTCTCACCGATCCTCGGGACCGCATACCTGCCGCCGGAGACGTCGCAATGGCGGACCAGCAATCCGGCGGTGCCGTACGCGCTGTGGAACATCCCGTTCCGCAAGGCGGACGGGACCTACCACGCGATCCCCCGGGCGGGATGGACGGACAGATGGACTGTCCCGGGCCTCGGCGGCAAGGTCACCGGTTCGAGTGTCGACGACTACACCCCCGGAACCGCGAACCAGCGCCTCGGGATCACGCGGCAGAACGGAACCGGCGAGGTCCAGACCTGGGCGAACACCGCAGCGGAGAATCCAAATCTGGGCTGTTCACAGGGCACCGCCTGCTCGCTGGTGGTCGTGCCGATCACTCGCCACCCCTGCCGGAGCACCAGCGTCATCTCCGCGGCCGAGGCCACCCGGTGTGCGGGTTTGGCGACCGGCGGAAACGATGTCACTGGGAGCAACTGGGCATTGCTGGCGAACTGGTACCAGCGATACGTCTTCAAGCTGTCATTCGCCCCGGCCGCGACGACCTGTGAAGGACGGTCGGACTCTGCCGGCTTCCTCGGGTCCGAGCTGATGGCGGAGGCGATGCGGCGCTGGCTGCCGGCCCGCTGCCAGACGTCCAGTCCGGTGGGGCTCGACTACACCCGTGGCTGGGAGCCTGACTCGCGGCGACAGTTCGGCCAGTCCGACCCGGTGGCGCCCTCTGGGTACGAGGCCGACGCGGTCGTGGTGTCGGAACCGTCGAGCGCCGACGATCCGGCGGCGGCACGCAAACCGGCGTACGCGCCGATCGGGATCTCCGGGTTCGCGATCGGTTACAACTGGGAGCGGAGCGAAACAGTCGGCGGCGGACTGGTACCGGACATCAAGCTCAACCAGCGGCTCGTCGCGAAGCTGCTGACGCAGTCGTACCCGGGCGCCTATCGGGTGGACAAGTACGGCCTGCCGGTGAACCCGAACGCGCCGACGAACCCCCAGAACCTGCTGAGTGATCCGGAGTTCGTGCAACTGAATCCGGAGGCACCGAACTGGGCAGGCCTGTCGGACGCCGTCGGCACACAGATTGCGCTCCCGGTCGCGAACACCGACGTAATGCTCGCGCTGACCCGATGGATCTGGTCCGATCCCTCGGCACGTGCATTCCTGCAAGGTAAGTCGGATCCGTGGGGCATGACCGTCAACAAGACCTACCGCAGTTGGCCGATGCCGCGCAGCGACTACGAGTTGAACGACGGCTGGGTGCTACCGAATGTTCCGGGGGTCGGGGCGGGTTGGGCCGGACAGTCCCCGCAAGAGCTCGGGGCACAGACGATCGATTCCTGGGCGCGTGGCGCCGACGCGGCGATGACCGGGTGGCCACTGAACCAGGGCGCAGGTCCCGGCCCGAACAACGTCGGCACGCAGATCAAGAGAGTCGATGCCCAGCAGGCCGGGTTTCGGCACATGCTGATTCTGTCGACGACTTCCGAGGTCGAGAAGGCCGGGTTGCGGTACGCGGCGTTGCAGAACACACAGGGTGCGTTCGTGAAGCCGAGCACCGAGAGTCTGACGTACGGGATCGACGGTGCGACGGTCGACAAGGACTCGGGGATGTGGCGGCCGGACCTGACGAAGATGGACATCCGTGGGTATCCGGGCACGATGATCAGCTATGCCGAGGTACCCACGACCTCGCTCAAGGGTGACGAGCCGAAGCGGTACGCCGACACGCTGCGGTGGATGACGACCGAGGGGCAGGTCTACGGGTCGGACCCGGGCAACCTGCCGGACGGGTACCTGGCGCTGACCGAGCCGATGCAGGCCCAGGCGGCGAAGGTCGCCGACGCGGTCCAGGCCCAGAACGGTACGCCGCCCCCGCCGCCCACCCAGAACCCGGTGCCGAACAAGCCGAACCCGACCAGCACCCCGACGACCAACGCGCCGGGCGGCGGACCGAACACCACCGGCAGCAGCACGGGGAACAACGGCAACGGAAACGGTGCCAATGGCAACAATAATGGTGGTAACACCAACACCGGCACCACCCCGAACCCGACCGGGTCGCCGAGCGCGGGCCCGAACACGCCGGGTGCGACCCCGTCGACCGGATCCCCGAGCGACAAGCCGCAGGCGCAAGGCAGCATCAAGCCCGTTTCGGCCACCACGCAAGGCGATTCACTCGGCTGGCTGTCGTGGGGCATCCCAGCGTTCCTGATCGCCGGCCTCGTCGCCGGCGTCGCCTCCCCAGGCATCCGCCTGATCGCCACCCCCGGCCACCCGGTACGCCGCGGCGTCGTCGCCGGCGCGACGTACCTGTCCGGCCTGTTCCGTCGCGGCCGCCGCCGCAACAGCTGACCAGCAACCACCCGATCGGAAGGACCTGCTTGATGACGTCCGTACTGCCTGTGGTGCCGGCCGCTGACGAAGAGACCGCCGTACTGCCTCCGATCGAAGGTGGCAGTGATCTCGAGAGTGAACGGGTGGCGGCCTGGTTCGGGGCGCATCAGGTGCTGTCCGAGGTGTCGCTGAAGATGGAGGCCGGGCAGGTGACCGCCCTCATCGGCCCGTCCGGGTGCGGGAAGTCGACGTTCCTGCGGATCCTGAACCGGATGCACGAGCTGGTGCCGAGTGCCGCGCTGGCCGGGAAGGTGCTGCTCGACGGGGAGGACATCTACGAGCCCGAACGGCGGATCACCGACACCCGCAAGCGGATCGGGATGGTGTTCCAGAAGCCGAACCCGTTCCCGGCGATGAGCATCGCGGAGAACACCACCGCCGGCCTGAAGCTCACCGGCACCCGGGTCCGCGGCGACGAGCGGCAGGACCTGATCGAGGAGTGCCTGACCAAGGCGGGGCTCTGGAAAGAGGTCAAGGACCGGCTCGGTTCCCCGGGCGGCGCGCTGTCCGGCGGGCAGCAGCAGCGGTTGTGCATCGCGCGGTCCCTCGCCGTACGTCCCGACGTACTGCTGATGGACGAGCCGTGTTCGGCGCTGGACCCGACGTCGACGCGGCGGATCGAGGAGACGATCCACGAGCTCCGCCGGGAGGTGACGATCGTGATCGTCACGCACAACATGCAGCAGGCGGCCCGCGTGTCGCAGTCGTGCGCGTTCTTCCTGGCCGAGCAGGGTACGCCGGGCGTGATCGTCGAGTCCGGGCCGACCGGGCAGATCTTCTCCAGCCCCGAGGACCAGCGCACCGCCGACTACGTGGAAGGACGTTTCGGATGAACCGGCCGTGGACCTCCCGGGACAGCTGGCGGGTGAAGATCGCCGCCGCATGGGCCTGCGCCGCGCCGCTCGGGGCGATGGTGCTGGTGGTGGCCGGGGGCGGGAGTACGTTCAACGGGCAGTTGGTGGTGAGCTCGGCGAGCCTGATTCCGGGGCGGTTCATCGACCTGCCGGCCGAGTTGCCGCAGGTCGGTGCGGACGGGCAGTTGGCGACCGACCCCATCCGGCCGGGGGAGGCCGACGTACCCGACACCGGTACGACGGACGGGCCGGTGCAGCCGCCTGTCGGCGTGACCGGGGACGTGTCGGGGATCCCGGGGACGGTGCTCGCGGCGTACCAGAAGGCTGCCCGCGACCTGGCGCTGTCGATGCCTGGGTGTCATCTCACCTGGCCGTTGCTCGCCGGGATCGGGAAGGTCGAGTCGTCGCACGCGAGCGGCGGCCGCGTCGATGCCCAGGGCAACACCCGGGGCCGGATCCTCGGTCCGGTGCTGAACGGGGGGCCTGGGATGGCGGCGATCCCGGACACCGATCATGGGGTGTACGACGGGAACACGACGTGGGACCGGGCTGTTGGGCCGATGCAGTTCATCCCCGGGACGTGGGCGACATTCGGTGCCGATGGCAACGGTGACGGGGTGCGCGATCCGCACAACGTGTTCGACGCGGCGCGGGCGACGGGGGACTACCTGTGCCAGGGCGGCGCTGATCTGAGCAATCCGCAACAGCTGGTGCAGGCCGTACTTCGGTACAACCACTCGATGAGCTACGTGTCCACGGTGCTGCGGTGGATGCAGTCGTACAGCCGGCAGACGGTGTCGATCCCCGACTCCCACGACCAGATCCCCGGCGCCGACGACAAAGGCAACGTCGACGACAAGTCCCGCCCCACCACCCCACCCCCAACCCCTGGCATCACCCCCACCACCTCACCCACCGAAGGCCCCACCCCCACCACCCCACCGTCGATCGTGATCCCGACCCCCACCCACACCACCCAACCGTCCCGTCCCACCACCCCGGCGACCCCCAAACCGCCGTACATCCCACCGTCAACCACCCGCCCGACCACCCCACCCACCACCCCGCCGGACACCCCCACCCCACCCCCGCCCGACACCCCAACCCCCGAAACCACAACCCCCGACACAACACCCCCACCCGACACCACCACCTCAAACACCCCCACCACCCCAACCGGCACCCCGTAACCGCCCGCCCCGCGGACGGCGCTGTAGTGGAGTACCTGCCGGCGCGCTGTGGTGGAGGACCCACCGGCGGCTGAGGTGAAGGCCCCTCCGACGGGCTGAGGTGCCGGACCCACCGGCGGGCTGAGTGGAGGACTTACCGGCGGACTGTCGTGGAACCCACTGGCGGGCTGAGGTGACGGACCCACTGGCGGGCTGTGTTGAGGACCTACCGGTGGGAGTAGCGGAGGACCCGCGGGCGGGCTGTGGTGGAGGATCTGCCGGTTGGTCGGCGGACCGCCTCCACTCACCAACCGCTCCATCGGGCGGCTTCGCCGCGGTCGTCAAGCGGATGGCGTGGTCGGGTGGGCCGGTTGGCGAGTGGTGGAGGTCCTGCCGGCGGGGCTGTGGTGGGGGACCTACAGGCGGGCTGTCGTGGAACCCACTGGCGGGCTGAGGTGACGGACCCACTGGTGGGCTGCGTGGAGGACCTGCCAGTGGGTGTAGCGGAGGACCCGCTGACGGGTATGGGGGATCCGCGGGCGGGCTGTGGTGGAGGACGTACCGGCGGACTGTCGTGGAACCCATTGGCGGGCTGTGGTGGTGAACCTGGCTGTGGGGTGTAGCGGAGGACCTGCTGACGGGTACGGGGGAGGACCCACGGGCGGGGTGTGGTGGAGGAGCCGCCGCTTGTCGGTCGCGTCGGGCCGACCGTGGTGTGGGACCTGCCACCTGCCTCTCACCACCACCTGCTCACCACCCCCTGCTCACCACCCCTGCCCACCACCCCCGGCCCACCACCTGCCTGTCAGTTCTCGGGTGGTCTGGTTATTCGGTGCCAGGTGTGGGGGCCGGACTTGAGGGTTGTGGGGAGGGGGATCTTGGTGGTGGGGTCGGTGTGGCGGGTGCCGTTGAGGGTGATGGCGCCCTGGTGGAGGAGGCGGCGGAGGTTGGAGTTGCTGGTGGTGGGGTGGGCGGCGCGGAGGATGTCCATGACCGTGGGGTGGTCCAACGCAACGGTGAGTTCCGGGATGTCTGTCGGCTCCGAGCGGTCGGTGAACGTACGGCGGAACGCGTCCAGCTCCGCCTTCGCCACCCCCGCGCCGTGGTACCGGGTGACGACCGCCGCCGCGAGCCGCAATTTCGCATCCCGCGCCGCCGGTCCCGAAGCGTCCGCCAGCGCTGCCACCGTGTCCAGCGGCAGCTCGGTGTAGACCCGCGCGTACGCTTCCACCAGCTCGTCCGGGATGCTCATCAGCTTCCCGAACTTGTCCCGCGGGCTGTCGGTCAGCCCGATGTAGTTGTTCAGCGACTTCGACTGCTTGGCGCGACCATCGATCCCGGGGGTGATCGTGGTCGTGATCACCACCTGCGGCGGTGCCCCGAGCCGTTGCTGGAAGTGCCGCCCGAGCTGCTCGTTGAACAGCTGGTCCGATCCCACGATCGTCAGGTCGCTCTGCATCGCGAAGCTGTCGTACCCCTGCAGCACCGGGTACACCAGCTCGTGTACGGCGATCTCGCGCCCCGCCGCGACCCGGTCCCGGAACATGTCCCGCGCCATCAGCTGCGCATGCGTGACCTGTGCGAACAGCCCGAGCAGCTCCGCCACGGGCATCGCGTCGTACCACTCGGAGTTCCGCCGTACCTCGAAGACCTCAGGATCGGTCCGCAGTACCAGCGACACCTGCGACAGGAACGACGCCGCGTTCGCGTCGATCTGCGCCGGCGTGAGGACCGGGCGGGTCTCGGAGCGCCCGGTCGGGTCGCCGACGCGGGTGGTGAGGTCGCCGAGCAGGAACACCACGCGATGCCCGAGGTCCTGCAGCTGGCGCATCATCCACAGGTTGACCGCGTGCCCGAGGTGCAGGTCGGGCGCCGTGCAGTCCACGCCGTACTTGATCCGCAAGGGCCGCCCGGAGTCCAGGCGTTCGCGCAGGTCGTCCGCACCGACGATCAGGTCGGTGGTACGTCGTAACCGGTCGATCACAGCGTTCATGAGGTTCCTCTCGAAGACGAGGCACCTCGCACCCAGCCAGTGCCTCCGGCGAACGGAAAAGAGGCAGGAACCGGACGGTTCCTGCCTCGGAGGCTCTGGGTGGTGCGGACTGCGGGGACTACCGAACGCCGGCCCCTCCCAGAGCCGGTCGATAGATCACGCAGTGCTTGGTCACATCGTGAGGCTAGCAGTCACCCGGCCGGCGAGTGAACCCGATTAGGCTCGAGTACGTGACCGACGAGCGGGTGGTACTGGTGGACGACGGCGGGCGCGCGATCGGGACCGAGGCGAAGGCCGCGGTCCATCACGCGGCGACGCCGTTGCACCTGGCGTTCTCCAGTTACGTCGTCGACGCCGGCGGGCGGGTGCTGCTCACCCGGCGCGCACTGCACAAGCCGACCTGGCCGGGCACCTGGACGAACAGTTGCTGCGGGCACCCACTGCCGGGGGAGCCGGTCCCGGACGCGGTCCGCCGCAGGCTGGTCGACGAGCTGGGGATCGTGGTGGACGTGGTCGACCTGGTGCTGCCCGAGTTCCGGTACCGCGCCGAGATGCCGAACGGCATGGTCGAGAACGAGATCTGCCCGGTGTACCGAGCGTGGTGGACCGGTGACCCGACCCCGAACCCGGACGAGGTCGCCGACTACCGCTGGGCCTCCTGGCAGGAGGTCCGCAACACCCCCGGCCTCTCGCCCTGGTGCCTGTTGCAGCTCGACGAACTCCGCGGCGCTCCGGCCGACTGGCCGATCGGCGACCCGTCCCGGCTACCAGCCGCCGCCCAGATCTGACTCCAGCAGATCACCGTGTACGGCGACTGCGACCGTACTGGCGTGCCCCGCCGCCCCGATCGCGAGCAACGCCGGCGCTGCCGTCGTACCGACCGCATAGACCCCGGGCACGGTCGTCCGTCCGCCGTCGTCGACCACGACCGCACCGTCGGCGACCTGGCACCCGATCCGCTCGGCCAGATCGCTCTGCTGATGCTGCCGCACCACGACGAACACCCGCGCCGCGGCCAACATCTCCCCGTTGACCAGCCGCACCCCTGACTGGACCCCTGGACCCACCTCAATGACCCGCTCGGTCCGCACCTTGACCCCGGCCACGGCGAGCCGATCCAGCTGCGTCCCCGGCAGAACGTCGCCGTCCGTACACAGCACCACGTCGTCGCTCCACCGGCTCAACAGCAACGCCCGCGCCACCGACCGATCCGGCGCACCCCGCATCCCCACCTGCACCAACGGCTGATCCCGCACCTCCCACCCGTGGCAGTGCGGACACGCCACCACCGACTGCCCCCACCCGTCGGCGACCCCGGGTACGTCGGGCAACTCGTCCCACAACCCGGTCGCCAGTACGACGACCCGCACGTGCCGCCCGTCGACCACGAACCCGTCGTCGTCCGGCGTCACGTCCTCGACCCTGCTGTCCTGTACGTCGACGCCGTAAGAAGCCAACTGCCGCCGCCCGACCGCGAGCAGTTCCGCCGGCGCGAGGTCGACCGCGCCGAGGTAGTTGTGCACGTGCGACGCCGTCCGGTTCCGCGCCCGCCCGTCGTCGAACAGCACCACCTGCCGGCGCGCCCGCCCCAACGTCAACGCCGCCTGCAGTCCCGCCACACTTCCACCGATGACCGCAACATCCATGTCCGCCATCATACGAGACGGCCGGTCTCATACTCTGAAATTCGCTGGCCGTGCCCGACGGTTGGACCGCCTAATGACCGGGTGATCCGGATCAGGCCTGTCGAGACCGACGCCGACTACGAGGCCTGGCGCCAGGTGCGCCTCGCCGTCCTGCCGTACGAGCGGGCGCCAAGCGTCGCCGAGCTCCGGAAGGCGCACACGCCGCAGCGGCTGATGGTGCTCGCGGAGCTGGCCGGCGAGGTCGTCGCCCACGGCAACTCCGACCGCTCGAACGAGGCGGACCGCGCCTCCGTGATCGCGCGGGTCCGCCCCGAGGCTCGCCGGCAGGGTGTCGGTACCGGCTTGCTGCGGATGCTGTCCGAGCACGCCGCGGGACAGGGCTTCACGATCGCGGGGTGCACGATCGACGACGACGGTTCGCTGGCGTTCGCGAAGCGCTTCGGGTTCACCGAGTTCCTCCGCCAGGTCGAGCAGGTACGCCGGATCACCGACGAGCCGTGGCCGGACGTGCCGCCCGAGTACGCCGTCGTACCGGTCGCGGAGCGGCCCGAGCTGTGGGCCGCGGCGTACGAACAGGTCGCGATCCCGACGCTCCCGGACCTCGACACCACGTCGCCGATGCACGTGACACCGGAGGAGTGGGCGACCGAGTGGATCAACGATCCGGCCTCGATGTTCCTGGCCGTGGCCGGTGACGAGGTGATCGGTGTCGCCGGGCTGTGGCTCGACACCGACGTATCCGAGCGGGCCGAGGTCGGCTACACGGCCGTCCGGCCGGACTGGCGGGGCAAGGGGGTGGCGTCGACGCTCAAACGGACCAGCATGGCCTGGGCAGCCGAGCACGGCATCACCGAGATCTACACCTGGACCCAGGAAGGCAACGAGAACATGCGGCGCCTGAACGAGCACCTCGGGTTCACGTACCGGACGGTGAGCGTGAACGTCCGCGCGGAGCTACCGCTGCAGTTCCCGGAGCAGCTCGGGTCCTGACCACGACCGCCGGTCGGACTCGGCCGCCCGGATCAGCTCGACCAGCTTCGCGTTGAGCGGTGCGGTCCGCCCCAGCGACGACGCGAGCCGGACGACCTCGCCGTTCAGGTAGTCGACCTCGGTCGGGCGGCCCGCCTCCAGGTCCTCCCACATCGACGTCCGGGCCAGCGGGTCGACGGCCAGCACCTTGCCCGCGACCCGGCGGAACAGGAAGTCCGGCAGCCGCAGTACGGCGGGGAAGCGTTCCATCGGTACGGCGAGCAGCTGCGCCGGGCGGATCCCGGCCGCGGCGAGCAACCCCAGCGCCTCCGCCTGCGCCGCGGCCAGGCAACGGCGGTACGCCCGCTGCGAGAGCTCGTCCCGCAACGGCAGGTTCGAGAGCGCGTTGATCGGGTTGTTGAGGTTCAGCAGCAGCTTCGACCACTGCACGGGCAGGATGTCGTCGTGCTGGGTGACCGGCAACCCCGCCCGCTCGAACGCCTCGGCGTACGGCGCCAACGCCGCATCCCGCTGTACGTCGAGCTTCCCCTCGGTGCCCTGGTGGAAGACCCCGCCGCCGCGATTCAGCACGTTGAACGGCACCATCCCGGCCACCACTCGCCCCGGCAGCCGGGACCGCAGTACCTCGGCGTTCCGCACACCGTTCTGGAAGCTCACCACCACAGCCCCCGGCGACAGCACCCCGGCCAACTCGTCCGCAGCCTGCGCAGTAGCCGCCGACTTCACCGTCACCAACACAAGCTCCGCCCCCGCGGCACCGGACGGCGACGTCGCGAAAGCCACCTCGGGAACCCGAAGATCCGCCCCCAGATAGTCCGTCAACCGCAACCCGTGCGCCGCGACCTCCGCCGCCACCCGCGCCCGCCCGACAAAGGTCACCGGCGAGCCCGTCGCCGCGAGTCGCCCGCCCACATAGCAGCCGATCCCGCCCGCACCATAGACCGCGATCATGAGGACAACGTACCGAAGGACAGGAGGTAGTCGGAGCCAATCCGTATTGGCACGTTCCGGCGGGCCGAACGGGGCCACTACCTCCTGTCCTTCCGTGCACCCAGGCAGACTTTCAGTGCAGCCGCACCCGCGGATCCAGCACGGCGTAACCGATGTCGACCAGGATGTTCGCGACCACCACCGCGGCCGAGGCGAACAGCACGATCCCGATGATCACCGGCAGGTCCTGCTGGTTGATCGCGACCACCGCGGTCTGCCCCAGTCCCGGCAGGCTGAACACGGTCTCGGTCACGACCACGCCGCCGACCAGTTGCCCGAGGTCGATGCCGAACTGCGTGACCACCGGCGTCAGCGCGCTGCGCAGGCCGTGGACGTAGATCACCCGGTTCTCGCGGAGGCCCTTCGACCGCGCGGTCCGGATGTAGTCCTCGCCGAGCACGTCCAGCATCGAGGCCCGGGTCAACCGGGTGTACGTTGCCGCCAGCAACAGTGCGAGCGCGATCCAGGGCAGGAACAGGTGCTGGAACCAGGTCCCGAACCCGCCGGTCAGTGGCGAGTACCCGCCGGCCGGGAACCAGCGGAAACCGGCCAGCGTGAGGCGGAAGTACAGGAAGTACAACAGCAGCAGGCCGAGCAGGAACGACGGGAACGAGTAGAAGAACAGCGAGAACAACGTCAGCCCGCGGTCCGCCAGCGACCGGGGATGGACCGCCGAGACGACCCCGTTGAACACGCCCAGCAGCAGCCACAGCACCGAGGCGCCGAGCGCCAGCGAGATCGTCACCGGCAGCGCCTGCCCGATGATCGTGGTCACCGGCACCTGGTGGTAGTAGTCGTACCCGAGGTTCCCCTTCAGCGCGTTGCCGAGGAAATTCAGGTACTGGTGCCAGACCGGCAGGTCCAGGCCCAGCCGGTGCTTGATCAGCGCGATCGTCTCCGGCGTCCCCTGCCGGCCCGCGAGCGTCTGCGCGACGTTGCTGGGGGCAACGAAGAACAGCCCGAACACCGCGAGGCTGATCAGCCACAGGACCAGGATCCCGTGACCGAGCCGTCGTACCAGGAACATCGCCATGGTCAGCTCCGATCCGCGCGGGGGTCGAAGGCGTCCCGGACCCCGTCACCGAAGAGGTTGAAGGCGAGTGTGGTGATCAGCAGCGCCAGACCGGGGAACAGGATGAACCACCACGCGGTCGTGTAGTAGTTCTGCGACTCGCTGATCATCCCGCCCCAGTCGGCCGTTGGCGGCGGCAGTCCGAGTCCGAGGAACGACAGTGTCGCCTGCGTGACGATCACGACCGGGATCAGCAGCGTCGTGTAGACGATCACCGGCGCGATCACGTTCGGCAGCACGTCGACGTACATGATCCGGCCGTCGCCGGCCCCGAGTGATCGGGCGGCCTCGACGTACTCGCGCTCGCGGATCGACAGCACCTGTCCGCGGACGATCCGGGCCACCGACGCCCAGCTGAAGCAGCCGATCACCAGCACTGTGACGGTCAGGCTGGGCCCGGTCACGGACACCAGCGCGATCGCGACCAGCAGGAACGGTACGGACAGTACGACGTCGATCAGCCGTGCCAGGATCGTGTCGGTGATCCCCCCGAGGAACCCCGCCGCGAGACCCAGCACGACACCGATCGCGACCGTGATCGCGGTCGCGATCACCCCGACCAGCAGAGAGATGCGGGCGCCGTAGGCGATCCGCACCAGGATGTCCCGGCCGAGGTCGTCGGTGCCGAGCCAGAACGTGCCGTTCGGCCCGCGCGGCAACCCGTCCGGGGTGAGCCCGATGGAGCGGTACTGCTCGTTCGGCGGATGCCCGGTGACCGCCGCGAACAGCGGTGCCAGCAGTGCCATCAGCACGATCAGCAGGATCACGGCCAGCGAGATCATCGCCACCTTGTCCCTGCGCAGCCGCCGCATCGCGAGCGAGAACGGGCTGCGCCCTTCGATGGCCTTCGGCTCATCGACAACATCGACCATCTCGATGGCAGCGGTCATGACGCCTTCAAGTCAGGTACTGCGGTGGACAGGTCCTCGCCCACCGTCAACGGGTAGAAACAGGCGGTCCGGTGACCGGGTCCGTCGTCGAGCACCGGCTCCAGCGGCGGTACCTCGGCCGCGCAGTCGAGCCGGGCCTTCGGGCACCGCGTGTGGAACCTGCACCCCTCCGGCGGGTTCGTCGCGGCCGGGATGTCGCCACCCAGAATGATCTGTTCACGGCTGTCGGCGGTGTCCGGGTCGGCCACCGGCAGTGCGGACAGCAATGCCCGCGTGTACGGGTGCCGGGTCATCCCGAACAGCTGGTCGGTCGGCGCCAGTTCGACGATCTTGCCCAGGTACATCACCGCGATCCGGTCGCTGACGTGCCGGACCACGGACAGGTCGTGCGTGATGAAGACGTAGGTCAGGTTCAGCTCCTGCTGCAGGTCGGCCAGCAGGTTGATGATCTGCGCCTGGATCGACACGTCCAGCGCCGACACCGGCTCGTCGCAGATCACCAGCTTCGGCCGCAGCGCGAGCGCGCGAGCCACCCCGATCCGTTGCCGCTGACCGCCGGAGAACTCGGCCGGGAACCTGTTGTAGTGCTCGGGGTTCAGCCCGACCAGCTCCATCAGGTCCTGCACCTTCTTCTTCCGTTCGTTGCCGGAAGCAATCTTGTGGATGGCGAACGGGTCGCCGATGATCGAGCCGACCCGGCGGCGCGGGTTCAGCGATCCGTACGGGTCCTGGAAGATCACCTGGACGTCGCGGCGCAACGGCTGCATGGCCTTCCGGGACAGCTTGGTGATGTCCTTGCCCTCGAACCACACCGAGCCGGACGTCACGTCGTACAGCCGGGCCATACACCGGGCCAGTGTGGACTTGCCACAACCGGTCTCGCCGACCAGTCCGAGGGTCTCGCCCTTGTGCACCTCGAGCGAGACGCCGGCGACGGCCTGGACCACCTCCTTCGAATGGGTCGGGAATTCCTTGCGGACGTCGTCCACCTTCAGCAGTACTTCGTCGTTCACGATGCGACCGCCTCGTTCACGTTGTGGGGAAGCCAGCAGGCGGACTGGTGGCGCGGATCGCCGCCGACGTTCAGCAGCGGCGGCGGCTCGGAGCACTTCTCGAACACGTGCGAGCAGCGGGCCGCGAAAGGGCAGCCCTTGGGCAGGTTGATCAGGCTCGGCGGCGTCCCCGGGATCGGCGTCAGCCGGTCCTCGCTGCGGGCCGGCAGTGAGGCCAGCAGACCCTGGGTGTACGGGTGGTGGTTGCGGTAGAAGATGTCCCGGCGGGGCGCGCGTTCCATCACCGCGCCGGCGTACATCACCACGACCTCGTCTGCCATCTCGGCCACCACGCCGAGGTCGTGGGTGATCAGGATGATCGCGGTACCGAACTGCTCCTGCAGCCGGCGCATCACGTTCAGCACCTGGGCCTGCACGGTCACGTCGAGCGCGGTGGTCGGCTCGTCGGCGATCAGCAGCGCCGGGTCGAGCGCCATCGCCATCGCGATCATCACGCGTTGCCGCATACCGCCGGAGAACTGGTGCGGGTAGTCGTCGATCCGGTCCGCCGCCCGCGGGATGCCGACCAGGGTGAGCAGTTCGGCGGCCCGCTTCCGGGCCGCCTGCTTGCTGATCTCCTGGTCGTGCGCCCGGATCATCTCGACGATCTGCCAGCCGACCCGGTACTGCGGGTGCAGGCTGGACAGCGGGTCCTGGAAGATCATCCCGATCTGCGCGCCGCGCAACCGGCGCAGCGTGCGTTCGTCGGCGGTGATCAGGTCCGTGCCGTCGAAGTACGCCGTACCGGACACCTGCGCGCCCCGGGTGAGGCCGGTGATGGTCTGGGTGGAGACGCTCTTCCCGGATCCGGACTCACCCACCACGGCGAGGGTCTGGCCGGCTTCCACGTCGTACGACAGCCCCCGGACGGCACGGACGGTGCCGTCCGGGGTGTCGAAGGAGACCTTGAGGTCCCTTACTTCGAGCAGAGCCATGAGGTCAGCCCTGCTTGTCCTTGTCGATCCACACGTTCGTCGGGTCGAAGTTCTGCATCGCCGGTACGTAGTTCGCGTTGTGTACCTGCGCCGCGTGGTAGTTCGGGTTCTTCGGGTTGGTCAGCGGGAAGAACGGCGCGTCGGTCATCACCTGCGCGTCGGCCTTGGCCCACAGCGTCGCCGCCTGGTCCTCGGTCGGCGCCTTGATCGCCTGGTCGATCAGCGCGTTCGTCGCCGGGCTGTTGTACAGCCCGAAGTTGCTGCCGATCGGCGGGTACGACGGCTCGCCGGAGAACAGCGGGTTGAAGAACGACAGCGCCGCGTTGCCGTACCAGTCAGCGCCCCAGCCGGCCAGCGACAGGTCCCACACGCCACGCTTGGCGACGCTCGGCACCTGCAGGTACTTCACGTAGAAGTCCGCGTTCGGCGACGGTACGCCGGTCACCGTGATGCCGGCCTTCGACAGGTCCTGCTGGATCGTCTGGAAGGCCTTGCTGCTGCCCTCGGAGGCGTTCCGGTACAGGAACTTCAGGTTCAGGTGCGGGTAGCCCGCCTCGGTCAGCAACTGCTTGGCCTTGTCGACGTTGTACGGGTACAGGTCGTTCTTCTTGGAGCCGACGATGTTGTCCGGCAGCACCTGCGTCAGCGGCGGGTTGATGGTCGGTCCACCCAGCACCTGCAGGATGTTGGAGCGGTTGATCGCGTAGCTGATCGCCTGCCGCACCTTCACGTTCGCGAGTGCCTTGTTGTTGTTCGGCGACGCGGTGTTGTAGACGACGTACGGGTTGCTGGACGCGGTCGGGCCGAGGTTGAGGTTCGGGTCCTTCTTCGCGATCAGGGCCGGCAGCTGCGACGGCGGCGGGCCGGCGTCGAACTCCATGTCGGCGGTCGGGGTGCCGGTCTGCAGCTGTTGCTGGATCGAGTCCTGGCTGACCGTCTCGTTCACGACGATCTTGTCCACGTACGCCTTGCGGACCGGGTCGGAGGCGGCGTCCCAGGCGGGGTTGCGGGAGTACGTGATCGACTTGGTCGGAACCCAGGAGTCGACCTTGTACGGACCGTCGGACGGGAAGTGGTTGCCGAGCTCGGTGCTGGCCGGGAGGTAGTTCAGCGACTCGACCGGAGCCGGCGAGAAGGCCGGCAGCGTCAGCATGTCGACGAAGTACGTGGCCGGCGACGTCAGTTTGAACACCACTGTGGTGTCGTCCTTGGCGGCCACGCCCGGCAGCGGCGTCTTCTCGATGTAGTCCTTGATCCCGGCGACCGTCTTCGGGGCCTTCGCGAAGCCGTCGCAGTACGCCTTGTACCCGTCGATCAGGTTCGCGAAGTCCGGGATACCGCCGAACGGCTGCACCGGGTTGCACGTCCGCTTCACGCCGCGGACCATGTCGGCCGCGGTCACCTGGCGGGCCGGGGAGGTGTCCCACTTGGCGCCCGGACGGAGCTTGATGGTGTAGGTCAGGCCGTCGGCGCTGACCTCGCCGTTCGCCGCGGTCGGCATGTCCGTGGCCAGGTCGGCCACCGGCTTGGTGTTGTCGCTACCCGGATCGGCCGGATAGGTGAACAGCTGGCGGCTCCACATCCGCAGGTTCAGATAGCCGATCGAGTAGTAGCTCACGTTGGGATCCATGTAGTCGACGTCGCCCGTCCCGAGCATGTTCAGGGTGCCGCCGGTGACCGGGGTGCCGGCCGTGCTGGATCCGGACGGTGTGTTCCCGCCGTTGCTGCAAGCCGCGAGCGTGATACTCGCCACGGCGGCAAGGGATACTGCCGCCAGCCGTCTTCTGGCCATTGGTCCTCCTCCGGGACTCGATACGGCCGAAGCTAGGACTTCCGGATCTGCCGGGAACCCCGGTCACGGAACCGTCAAGGAGATGTCACCGGGGACGCGCCCGAATGTGTCGGATTCATGACATCCGTTACCGGCGGTTAGCCCGCGGGTGAGCGACACTGGTCCCGTGGCACACAGCCTGCTGTTGGTCGACGACGAACCGCGGATCCGGCGGGTACTGCGCCTCGCCCTGGAGGACGAGGGCTACGAGGTCGCGGAGGCCGCGAACGGGTACGACGCCTTGGCGGCCCTGCGCCGGCAGCCGCCGGACGTGGTGCTCCTGGACCTGATGCTGCCGGACCGGGACGGTTTCACGGTCTGCCGGGAGATCCGCCGCTCCAGCGACGTACCGGTGATCATGGTGACCGCGCGGACCGACAGCCACGACGTGGTCGCCGGCCTGGAGGCGGGCGCCGACGACTACGTGACGAAACCGCTTGTTGCCAAGGAGTTGTCGGCCCGGATCCGGGCGCTGCTCCGCCGGGTCGAGCCGGCCAACGCGCGGCAGGCCGAGCTGCTCGAGGTCGGCGACCTGCGGATCGACGTTCCGGGTGCCGAGGTGACCCGGGACGGCGAGGTGCTGCCGCTGACCCGGACCGAGTTCAAGCTGCTCGCCGAGCTGGCCGGTGCCGAGGGCAAGGTTCTCAGCCGCGAGCAGTTGCTGTCGAAGGTCTGGGGGTACGGGTACTTCGGGGACAGCCGGATCGTCGACGTGCACGTCCGCCGGCTGCGGCTGAAGATCGAGCGCGACCCGGCCAGCCCGAAGCACCTCGTCACCGCCCGCGGCCTGGGCTACCGACTGGTGAGCTGACCTTGCTGGGGCGATTCACCCTCCGGGGCCGGGTGATGCTGGCGTACGGCCTGCTCGCCCTCGGGCTGTCGGCCGTCCTGGCGATGGTCACCTGGGGCGTGGTCTCCGACTACCTGACCCACCAGCGCGAGCAATCCGCGAAGCTCGTCACCGAGGAGAGTACGACGGCCTTGCGGTACGGGCTGTTCGGCGTACCGGACCCGTGCCAGCCCGCCCGGGAGCGGGCCGAGTGCCCGGAGCCGACGATGGACAAGGGCGTCTCCCCGATGGCGGTGCTGAACAGCCTGCCGTCGACGGACGCGGCGGCCTCGATGCTGTACGTCGACGAGCACTGGTACGCGCTGACCGGGAAGCCGTCGGACCTGCCGCCGGACATGATCCAGTCGGCGCTCGCGGGGACGCCGGTGCAGCGCCGCCTCGACATCAACGGGCAGCCCGTGCTGGCGGTCGGCGTACCGCTCGGGATCGGCACCCGGGGCGACGCGTTCTTCGAATGGCATCCGCTGACGACCCTGGAGGACACGCTGCGGACGCTGAAGATCACGCTGATCGCGGCGGCGGTCGCGACCACGCTGATCGGCCTCGCGGTCGGCCGGCTGGCGAGTACGGTCGCGCTCCGCCCACTGGCCGAGCTCGCCGGGGTCGCGGACGCGATCGCGCGCGGCAAGCTGGACGCCCGGCTGCAGGCCGAGAACGACAAGGACCTGGGCAGTCTGGCGCGGTCGTTCAACCAGACGGCCGCGGACCTGGAACGCCGGGTGGCCGCGGACGCCCGGTTCGCCGGCGACGTCAGCCACGAGCTGCGGACGCCGCTGATGACGATGCTGAACTCGATGCAGCTGATCCAGAACCACCGTGACGAGCTGCCGGCGGCGGTCCGGGAGCCGGTCGAGCTGCTCGGCGACGACCTGGACCGGTTCCGGCGGCTGGTGATCGACCTGCTGGAGATCTCCCGTGACGACGGCGGCGACCGGGGCAGCCGGGAGACCGTCCGGATCGCCGACCTGGTCCGGGCCGCGGCCGACGCGGCCGCCGGGCGCGAGGTGACCGAGGTCGAGCACGAGGCCGAGGGGCTCACGCTGCAGGCGGACAAACGGCGGCTGGAACGTGTGGTCGCGAACCTGGTGGAGAACGCCGAGGACCACGCCGGCGGCTGCAAGGGCGTCGGCGTCCGGACCGGCGGTCTCGGCGTGGTGATCACGGTCGACGACGCGGGTCCCGGGATCGCGGTCGAGGACCGGGCGCGGATCTTCGAGCGGTTCGGCCGCGGTGCGACCTCCGGCCGCGGCCGCGGGGTCGGCCTCGGCCTGGCGATCGTCGCCCGGCACGTCCAGTGGCACCACGGAACCATCCGCGTCACCGAGCGCCCGGGCGGCGGCGCGCGGTTCGTCATCGAGCTGCCGGCGAAAACCAGCTGACGGCGGTTGTCCGCACCGGTTACCGTTGTCACATGGCTACTTGCCTCTGTGTCTAGCTGGCGCACTCACTCCCACAGGTGAAGTGCGTCTACTAGTTATCACGGAGAGTAACCATCATGATCACCGCTCGCGGTGTTGATATTCGCGTCGCCGCCCAGCTGCTGCTGACCGGCATCTCGTTCACCGTCGGCGCCGGCGACCGCGTCGGGCTGATCGGCCGCAACGGCGCCGGCAAGACCACGCTGATGAAGACCCTGGCCGGCGAGGCCCGTCCCGCCGCCGGCGACATCGCCGTCACCGGGTCGGTCGGCTACCTGCCGCAGGACCCGCGGGCGGCCGATCCCGCGATCACCGTCACCGACCGGATCCTGTCCGCCCGCGGTCTCGACGAGGCCGTACGGCGGTTGCGTGCGGCCGAGACCGCCATGGCCGATCGTGGGACCCAGGAGAAGGCGATGGCGGCGTACGCGCGTGCCGAGGCCGCTTTCCAGGCCGCCGGTGGGTACGCGGCGGAGGCGGAGGCGGCCCGGCTGGCGGCCGGCGTCGGTCTGCCCAATCGAGCGCTGGAGCAACCGGTTGGCGAACTGTCCGGCGGGCAGCGCCGGCGCGTCGAGCTGGCGCGGATCCTGTTCGCGGAGCACGACACGCTGCTGCTCGACGAGCCGACCAACCACCTGGACGCGGACTCGGTGCTGTGGCTGCGGCAGTTCCTGCTCGGGTACCCGGGCGGGCTGATCGTCATCAGCCACGACCGGGAGTTGCTCAAGGCAACGGTCAATCGGGTCTTCCACCTGGACCCGCAGCGGCTGACGATCGACCTGCACAACACCGGCTGGACGAAGTACCTCGAGCAGCTGCGGCTGGACGAGCGGCGGCGGCAGCGGGAACGCGCGGTCGCCGAGCGGAAGGCCGCCGCGCTGCACACCCAGGCGGCGAAGATGCAGGCGGGCGCGAGCACCGCGGTCGCGGCCAAGAACATGGCGAGGCGCGCGGACAAGCTGCTCTCCGACCTCGAGCCGGTACGGCGGGCCTCCCGGGTCGCGAAGATCCGCCTCCCGGCCCCGGCACCGTCCGGTCGGACCCCGCTGTCCGCGGCCGGCCTGAAGAAGTCGTACGGCGCCCACCAGGTGCTGAACGGCGTGGACCTGGCCGTCGACCGCGGCAGCCGGGTTGTCATCCTCGGACTGAACGGTGCCGGCAAGACCACGCTGCTCCGGCTCCTCGCGGGGCGGGAACAGCCGGACGCCGGTCACGTCGTACCGGGGCACGGCCTGCGGCTCGGGTACTTCGCGCAGGAGCACGACACGCTGGACCTGGCGGGCACCGTACGGCAGAACCTTGCCGCGGTCGCGCCCGGTCTGACCGACGGCGAGGTGCGGAACGTGCTCGGGTCGTTCCTGTTCAGCGGGGACGACGTCGACAAGCCGGCCGGCGTCCTGTCCGGCGGCGAGAAGACGCGGCTGGCGCTGGCCGGGCTGGTGCACTCGAGCGCGAACGTGCTGCTGCTCGACGAGCCGACGAACAACCTCGACCCGGCGTCCCGGGACGAGGTGCTCGGCGCGGTCGGCAGCTACCCGGGCGCGATCGTGATGGTCACCCACGACGAGGGCGCCATCGAGTCGCTGCGCCCGGACCGCGTGCTGATCCTGCCGGACGCCACCGAGGACCTGTGGTCCGACGACTACCTGGACCTCGTCTCGCTGGCGTAGGTCAACCCTGGGGTTGAGGCCCGGGATCCACCCGGGTCTCACCTCCGGGCTGAGGATCCGGAGCGCGAATCCGAGGAGTGTTGGGACCAACAACGAACCCCCTTGGAAGGAACTGAAATGTCGGCCCTGATCGGAATCCTGATTGGCGTCCTGGTGCTGGTACGGGTGATCGGCCGGCAGGTGACCGGCTCGCTCGTCACCCCGAAGTCGCTGGCGCTGATGCCGGCCGTCCTGCTCGGCGTCGGCCTCCTCTCGCTCGCCTCGGTGATCCACACCGCGACGCCCGGAGAGCTCGGCTTCCTCGCCCTCGAAAGCGTCGTGCTGATCGCCCTGGGCCTGGCCCGCGGTGCGAGCATCCGGCTGACTCCGACCGACGCGGGACCGTTCCAGAAGGGCACCGCCGCGACGCTCGTGCTCTGGCTGGTCACCATCGCCTTCCGGGTCGGTACGACGTTCGCCGCGGCCGCGCTCTGGCCGCACAACACCTTCGGCCAGGCGTCGATCGCCTTGACCGTCGGCCTCACGATCGGCGCGCAGAGCGCGATGGTCTACCGCCGCGCGCTCGCCATGAACCTCCCGCTCGCCGCCCAGCGGGCATGATGTGAGCATGAGTTGGACGCTGTCGGGCCAGGTACGGGACTCCTCCGTGCCTGGCCTGCTGCTGCGCGCGGTGCCCGGGCTGATCACGATCATCTCCGTGGTGGTCGCGGCGCGCAGCGACGACCGGCGGGCGCCGTACTGGGTGGTCCTGGTGCTCGGCGCGGTCGTTGTCGTAGGCAACCTGTCGCTGTTCCCGCTGAAGTACGGCGAACCGCCCGGCGTGGCCGGGTACGGGATGCTCGCCTTCACGCTGGCCGGATCCGCGCTCTGGTACGTGCTGCCGTCCAGCGCGATGCTCGTGATCCCATTCTGGGCCGCCCGTGCGGCGGTCCGGTACTTCCGCGCGAAGCCCCTGGAGTGGGTGATCGTCGGCGCCAGCATCGTCGGGGTCAGCGTGCCGCTGTACCTGACCACGCGCTCGGTGCCGGGTGCGTGCGGTGCGGCGTTCGGGGTGGTCGCGCTGACGCTCGCGGCGATCAACCGTCGGTCGCGGGAGCAGCGGCTGGAGGAGCTCGAGGTGTCGCTGGCCCGGAAGCAGGCCGCGATCGAGGAACACGGCCGGGCCGCGGCGCTGGCCGAACGGGCGCGGATCGCTCGCGACGTGCACGACGTACTGGCGCATTCGCTGGCCGGGTTGTCACTGAGCCTGCAGGGTGCGCGGCTGATGCTGGTCCGGGACGGGGCGTCGCCGGATGCGATCGAGCAGGTCACGCGGGCGCAGGGGCTGGCCGCGGAAGGGCTGGCCGAGGCGCGACGGGCGGTTGCGGCGCTGCGGGAGGACGCGGTTCCCGACGTGCGGGCGCTTGCGGATCTTGTGACGGCGTACCGGCTGGAGAGTGGGGCTGTTGCTGTGTTCGAGGTGGACGGGGAGGAGCGGGAGTTGCCGGCCGACGTGTTGAGCACGCTGTACCGGACGTTGCAGGAGTCGCTGGCGAACATCCGGAAGCACGCTCCGGGCGCGCCGGTCAGGGTGCGGTTGTCGTACGGCGCGGTGGTCGGGCTGACTGTGGACGACGAGCAGGACAAGCGCCCGGAGCGGGCGGCGCCGGGCGGCTATGGTCTGCTCGGGATGCGCGAACGTGCCGACCTGGTCGGCGGATCACTGGAGGCCGGCCCGACATCAACGGGCTGGCGGGTAGAACTGAAGGTGCCGGCGTGAGTGTGCGAGTGGTGGTCGCCGACGACCAGACCGTCGTTCGGGACGGGCTGGTGACGTTGCTGAAGCTGCTGCCCGGGATCGACGTGATCGCGGCCGCGTCCGACGGGCGCGAGGCGGTGGCGTTGGTGGCGGAGCACGATCCCGACGTACTGCTGGTGGATCTGCGGATGCCGGCGATGGACGGGGTGGAGGCGACCCGGATCGTACGGACGGAGCACCCGCGGACCGAGGTCGTGGTGCTGACTACGTACAGCGACGACGACTCCGTCCTGTCCGCGCTGCGTGCCGGTGCCCGGGGCTTCCTCACCAAGGACGCCGACGCCGAGTCGATCGGCCGGGCCCTGGAGGCTGCCGCCAACGGCCAGTCCATCCTCGACGCCGACGTCCAGCGCCGCCTGATCGAAGGCACCACCACACCGGCCAAACCGGTCGCCGACTCCGGCCTGACCCCGCGCGAGCTGGAAGTCCTCCGCCTGATCGCCGAAGGCCTCTCGAACACCGAGATCGCCCGCCACCTGGTGGTCAGCGAGGCCACGGTCAAAACCCACATCAACCACCTCTTCGCCAAAGCCAACCTCCGCGACCGAGCCCAAGCCGTCGCCTACGCCTACCGCCTAGGCCTCGCCTGACGCACCGCATCCATCAACAGATCGAGGTGCCCGCGGTGCTGCGCGACCTCCTCGAGCATGTGCAGATAGATCCACCGCAGACTCACCAACTGCCCGCCGAACGACCCCCGCGCGGCGAGCTCGTCCAGCGACGCGACCCGCCCAGCCGTCGCTCGACTGGCAGCGCACGCCTGCTCGTACAACTCCCGTAGCTCAGCCACAGAGTTGGCTCCGGCCGAGTGGAACTCCCAGTCCGGATCCGACGCGAACGGCGCCGACCGCCACGGCTCAGCCGACGGCACGTCCAGCAACTTGTGGCTGAACCACAGATCCTCCATCGCAGCCAGATGCTTGACCACCCCGCCGACCGTCAGGTCGGTCGCGGGGAGCGGACGGGCTGCCGCCTCGGCGTCGGTTACCTCGTCGAGGGTGCGCAGTACGCCGGCGCGGTGGAAGTCGAGGAACTGTTCGAGCGAGCGCCGTTCGGGCGCGGCTACTGCTGGATGACCGGTCACGACGGACAGTGTTGCGTGGGGACCGGTCCGTGCTCTACCGTGAATGTATGAAGAGTTCTGCAGATGTGCAGCAGGATGCGTGTAGCGTGCGGCTGGTGGATCCGGAGCGGGTGGCGAGTGTTGATGCCAGGATGCCGGGGGAGCAGGACATCGTCGACACGGCGGATGTTTTCGGCCTGCTCGGGGATCCGCGGCGGCTGAAGCTGCTGGTGGCGTTGCTCGACGGGGAGCTGTGTGTCTGCGATCTCGCCGCGATCACCGGGCTGAGCGAGTCCGCGACCTCGCACGCGCTCCGGCTGCTGCGTGCGCACCGTGTGGTCGCCGTACGCCGGGACGGGCGGAACGCCTTCTACCGGCTCGACGACGCGCACGTGCGGATGCTGCTGGATCTGGCCGTCGCGCACACCGAGCACACCGACGCCATCCATCCGGAAAAGAACGGCCACCCGGAAAGGGCCGAGGCATGAGCGCCGGCCACGGGCACGGGCACGCCGTCAACGCGGCCGCCGACCGGAAGCTGCTCAGCGGCGCGCTCGCGCTGATCGTCGGCTTCATGATCGCCGAGGTGATCGTCGGACTCGCGGCCGGCTCGCTGGCGCTGGTCACCGACGCCGCGCACATGCTCACCGACGCGATCGCGATCGCCCTCGCGCTGCTCGCGATCCGGCTCGCCGCGAAACCCCCGCGCGGCGGCTTCACGTACGGCTTCAAGCGCGTCGAGATCCTCTCCGCCCAGGCGAACGGCATCACGCTGCTCCTGCTGGCGGTCTACTTCGTGTACGAGGCCGTCAACCGGCTGATCCACCCGCCCGAGGTCCAAGGCGCGCTGGTCCTGATCACCGGCCTCGTCGGCATCGTGGTCAACCTGCTCGCCACCTGGCTGATCAGCAAGGCGAACCGCTCCAGCCTGAACGTCGAGGGCGCGTTCCAGCACATCCTCAACGACCTGTTCGCGTTCATCGCCACCGCGATCGCCGGTCTGATCGTGCTGCTGACCGGGTTCGCCCGGGCGGACGCGATCGCCGCGTTCGTGGTCGCCGTACTGATGCTGAAGGCCGGCATCGGGCTGGTCCGCGACTCCGGCCGGATCTTCCTCGAGGCCGCGCCGGCCGCGATCGACCCGCAGGCGCTCGGCGCCGAGCTGTGCGCGATCGAGGGCGTCGTCGAGGTCCACGACCTGCACGTCTGGGAGATCACCTCCGGCGAGCCGGCCGCGTCCGCGCACATCCTGGTCGCGGAAGGCCTCGACTGCCACCAGATCCGGATCCGGATCGAGGAGGTGCTTGCGGAGCGCCACCACCTGACGCACTCCACGCTCCAGGTCGACCACGCGTCCGCGGGTCGGGTCGAGGAGCACTGCAGCGACTCCCACGGCGCCGTACACCGGTCACCTACAACCGCTGCGCCAGCACCTGACCCCGCCATTCCTCCGGCCCACTGAACTCGCTGAACGTCTCCGTCCGGGTGAACCCCTGCCGCTCGTAGTACCGGACGAGCGCGCCGTCACCGCCCGCGAAGCAGTCGACCCTCAGCAACCCCACCCCGGCCGCACGCGCCAGGTCCCGGGCGTGGTCGAGCAGTACGCCGCCCACGTTCTGCCCGGCGGACGCCCGCTCGGAGACGAGCAGCCGCACGTACAGCTCCGGCTCGGCGACGGGCGGGATGTGCGCGAGCGCCGTACCGACCGCGACCGCGCCGACCACGCGCCCGTCCGCCTCGCCGACCCAGAGGCCGCCGTCGTCCGCGAACCCGGTGATCTGCGCGACCCGCTGCGGGCTGGTCGAATGCAACCGGGTCCCCCACTGGTCGGTACGCCCGCGGGAGACCAGCCACAGGGTCGCGCCGTCGAGGAGCGCCAGAACCGCCGGTACGTCGTCCCGCCCGGCCCGGCGGATCGTGATCTGCACGATTTTCAGAATAGTGTCGAAACACCGACGGCGGTCTCTACCTATGGGGTGTAGAGAGGAGCTCACGATGAGCAAGCTGGACAAGACGTTCACCGCGCCGCTGCTGAAGAGCGACGCCAAGGGCGGCTGGACCTACGTGCAAATGCCGGGGTCGGCCGAGTACTTCGGGACCCGCGGGCTGGTCAAGGTTCGCGGCACGATGGACGGGCACCCGTTCGAGAGCTCGTTCATGGCGCTCGGCGACGGGACCCACAAACTTCCCGTGAAGGGTGCGCTGCGGGACCTGCTCGGCAAGCAGCCGGGGGACTCGGTCACGGTGCATCTGGAAGAGCGTCTCGGATGAGAGTGACTTCCATTTGATCTGAGATCACCGTCACAGCGGGTCATGTTCTGAGTAAGGACTGTGTGAAGAATCGGTGCTGACCCGCTGCTCGGGGTGGGGATCCTTCCGGCCGGACCGTAAGTTCGGAGCGGGTGGTCCGACGAAGAGGAGTGAACGAAGTGCTACGGGGCTCAGGCGGCATGCCGTTGGCATGCCCAACATCAGCGGTTCCGGACGTTCCGTGAGCGTGCTGAACAAGGTGCTCGGCGTTGCCGGGGCGGTGCTGCTGCTCGGCGGGGCGCTGCTCGGGTTCCGGACGGTCTCCTCGGGCGGGACGAGCTGCGGCTCGGCGTTCCGGCCGGCCGGCGGGATCACGCCGATGTCCTGCGACAACGCGCTGAACAGTGCCAGCACACTGACGACGGTGGTCATCGTCGCGGGCGTGCTCTGCCTGATCGGTGCGATCGCGGTGAAGATGCTCAGCGACCGCGGCCAGCAGAAAGTCACCGCCTGATCCGCGCGGTGTGTGACACAGTGCGGCGGTGACGATCGAACCGTTCCGGCTGGACGTGCCGGAGAGCGAGCTGGACGACCTGCGCCTCCGGCTGGACCTGGTGCGGTGGCCGTCGGAGCTGCCCGGTGCCGGCTGGTCGCGCGGCGTACCGCTGGACTACCTGCGGGACCTGGCCGCGTACTGGCGGGACGGGTACGACTGGCGGGCGGCTGAAGCGCGGTTGAACACGTGGCCGCAGTACACGACGGTCATCGACGGCGCGACCGTGCACTTCGCGCACCTCCCGTCGACGTCGCCGGACGCGATCCCGCTGGTGCTGACGCACGGCTGGCCCGGATCGATCGTCGAGTTCACGTCCGTCGCTCCGCTGCTGCGCGACTTCCATCTGATCCTCCCGACCATTCCGGGCTTCACGTTGTCCGGCCCGACCCGGGAGGCCGGGTGGGAGTTCCAGCGGGTGGCGCGCGCGTGGACCACGTTGATGACGCGGCTCGGGTACGAGCGGTACGGCGTACAGGGCGGGGACTGGGGCGCCGCGATCTCGCGTGAGGTCGGGCGGATCGACCCTGAGCGCGTGCTCGGCGTACATCTGAATCTGATCCCGGGCGCGGGCGCGACGTCCGAGCCTTCCGCCTCGGAGCTTGCCGGGCTGTCCGACCTCGAGCAGGAGCGGACGTGGGCGTCGTGGCGGCGGCAGCAGTCGTTCGCGGCCGAGCAGCAGGGGTACGCCGACCTGCAGTCGACGCGGCCGCAGACGCTCGCCTATGCGCTGACGGACTCGCCGGTCGGGCAGTTGGCGTGGATCGCGGAGAAGTTCGCGACCTGGTCGGACGGGGAGATCGACCGGGACATCCTGCTCACCAACGTGATGCTGTACTGGCTCACCCGGACCGGCGGGTCGTCCGGCGCGATCTACTACGAGCGCGCCCACGCGGCGTACTGGGGTCAGCCGCCCGAGCCGTCGCGGACGCCGACCGCGCTGCTCGACCTCGCGCACGAGAACTTCATCCCGTTGCGGCACAAGGCCGAGCAGAGCAACAACATCGTGCGCTGGACGTCGCATCCGCACGGCGGCCACTTCGCGGCACTGGAGCAGCCGGAGGTGCTGGCCGCGGACATCCGCGCGTTCTTCAGGGCTTGAGGATCAGCTTCCCGGTCGTACGGCGGGCCAGCAGGTCCTCGTGCGAACGGCGGGCCTCTTCCAGCGGGTACTCGGCGCCGACGAGCGGGCGGAGCTGCTTGCGGGCGGTGAGATCGAGCATCGCGGACAGCGGGTGTTCGTACATCCCGGGCAGGTTCATCGCGGGCACGAGCCAGAAACCCGCCACCGAAAGGTTGCGCTGGGCAAGCGCACTCGGGTCGATCGGCGGCCGGCCTTCGCGGTTGGCGTTGCCGTAGTTCACCAGCCGCCCGAAGTCCGCGAGGCAGTCCAGCCCGGCCTGCGTCGCCGCGCCGCCGGTGGGATCCAGGACGATGTCGACACCGCCGCCCGCGGCTTCCCGGACCCGTTCCACGTAGCCGTCCAGGTCGTTGTCCACGGCAACATCCGCGCCGAGTCCCAGCGCCAGCTCGCGCTTGGCGGGCGTGGACGCCGCCGCGATCACCCGGCCGGCGCCGAAGTGCTTGGCGAGCTGGATCGCGAGCGAGCCCACACCGCCCGCGGCCGCGTTCACCAGCACGGAGTCGCCGCAGTCCATCCGGGCGCTCTTCCGCAGTACATGCCAGGCCGTCAGCCCCTGGATGAGCAGCGCGAGCGCCTGCCCGTCGGTGACCTCGTCCGGTACGTCGACAGCGCGGTCCTTCGGCGCGACGGCGTACTCGGCGTACCCTCCGCCCGTCGCGAAGATCGGTGCGAGGATCCGGCGGCCGGTCGTCGTACGGCCGACGATCTCCACACCCGGCACGAACGGCAGTGTCACGCCGCCGCGGTACGAACCGTCGGTGCGGTGCGTGTCGGCGAAGTTCACGCCCGCGGCGCTGACCTCGACGAGCAACTGGTCCTTGCCGGCGACCGGCGGATCCAGCTCGGCCGGTACGAGTACTTCGGGGCCGCCGAACTCGGTGACCTGGATCGCGCGCATAGGGGTTCCTGTCCGATCTGCTGGGCGAACTATCGTTACCACATGAGTTTTACCGGTTTCCCCGCGGCCGCGCTGGACTTCTACGACGATCTCGAAATGGACAACACCAAGAGCTTCTGGACGGCGCACAAGCACGTCTACGAGGAGTCGGTGCGGGCCCCGATGGCGGAGCTGATGGCCGAGCTCGAGGAGGAGTTCGGTACGGCGAAGCTGTTCCGCCCGTACCGCGACGTCCGCTTCGCGAAGGACAAGACGCCGTACAAGACCCATCAGGGCGCGTACGTCGCGGTCGCCCCCGCCACCGGCTGGTACGTCCAGGTCTCCGCCCCCGGCGTACGCGTCGGCGCCGGCTTCTACGACGCAAGCTCCGACCGCCTCGCCCGCGTCCGCACCGCCATCGCCGACAACCGCCGCGGCAAACAACTCGAAGATCTCCTGGCCACCCTCACCGCCGCCGGCTGGACCATCGGCGGCGACAAACTCAAAACCACCCCCCGCGGCTACGACCCCGACCACCCCCGCATAGATCTCCTCCGCCACAAATCCCTCAACGTAGGCAAGAACTACGGCTTCGACCCCTTCATCCACACCCCCGCCCTCACCACCCAAATCCGCACCGACTGGCAAACCACCAAACCCTTCATCACCTGGCTAACCGACAACACCTAACTGAACAGAGGGGGAGGAGAAGAGCGAAGGGAAGGAAAGGCAAGGGAAGGAAAGAGGGGAGTGGGGTGTGGCCGGGTCGGGTGTGGAGCCGGGCCTGGGTGGGGTGAGGGTCGAAGGGAAGGAAAGACGAGGGAAGGAAAGAGGGGAGAGGGGTGTGGCCGGGTCGGGTGTGGAGCCGGACTTGCAAGGGCAACAGTTCAAAAGAAACTTACGAGGTTCGGGCACGTTGGCGGGGCGCAGGTTGCTTGTCGACTGGTGATCCGTAGAGGCTGAACCGGCTCGGCGGCTAGACTCGCCAGTCGCATGCTATTGGTGACCATCCGGCTACTGTTTGTCAGACAGCTTGGCGGCTGAGAACTGGTGGAGGGAGGCTGGATGGCTGAGCTGCGCGGGCGTCGCGGAGGTGATGCAGGGGATGCGGAGGGCCTGGGTTCCGGTCGAAACGGCTCTGCAGCGGTGGATCGCGGCGAGAGCGCGGCACCCGGTCCGGGCGTCAATGCTCCTCAGGACCGGCGACCCGTGGAGAAGTCGCGGGGCGAAGAAGCTGCCCAAGGGGTCGACGCTTCGGCCGAACTGCCGCCGATCCGGTCCGAGGATCGGAACGAGCAAGCCCCGGAGGTACGGCGGGAGTCCCGGTCGGCGAAGCCGGCTGAGACCGTGGCAGACGACAGGTTGACGGCAACCGCTGCCGCCTCAGACGGTCACGCTCAGATCAATCCTGACCACGAACGAGTCGATGGACCGGCTCGATCCGATGAACCGTCGTCTCCGACCCGTACTCCGGCAGATCGCGGTGGAGACGAGCGAGATCCGTCTGCGTCCTATCCCGCGGAGCTCCGGGCATACATGCAGCGCGACGACACTTTGGCGCGCCTCCAGTATCTGAGCGATCCCCCAGCCGAGTCCGACGCCATGGCCCAGCCTCCTGAGCCCCAAGATTCTCAGCGCATGTGGACACCGGCAGCGAGCGCCGCGACCCGACGGCTGTTGATGCTTCCGAGCACAACGAAACTCCCTCCGAGGCCGTCGAGCCGGTACTGGCGCCAACGGCAAACGGTGAGGAGCCTCAAGCCGCGACCACCGGAGACCGATCGGACGCCGGCTCCGCGCTGCCGCCGCCTGTCCAGGAGGAACCCACGCAGGCGGATGACGCCCCGGATCAGCGGTTCGAACCCTCCGTTACATCGGTCCGAGACGCCTCTGACGAGGTGCCCGCGAACCTGCGCGAGAAGATGCTCCAGGACGCCAGCTTCACCCGCCTCGGCTGGGGAACGGATGAATATTCGAACCCGGAGCAAGTCGATGCCGACGAACCGGTCATGGTCGACCCAGCGCCCGCCGCCGCGACCGAGGATCACGGTACGCCGAGCAGCCTGAAAGCAACCGCACCGCCCACATCGCTGAACTTGTCGCCCGACATGACAAGACTTGGAGCACAACCGAGGCGGCTCTCCCAGCGGGACCGCTACCTGAATCCGCCAAGAGCCTCAGCGTCGAGGTGATCAACGCGATGAACCCCGACGTACGCCGCATCCTCGAGTATCAGGCGCCGCGGAGTACATCGCCGCGAACAAGGACTAACGCCCGTGGCTCGAACCTGCCGCCGAAGCCCTGGAGCAAGTCCAACGGATCTTCGCCGCCATCGACCAAGGCAACGGCCACGCCCACATCCGCCACGGTCCGATGGGCGACGACCAGCTGTACGCCGACCGAGTCGCCCGCCTCGATGACCCTGCGCAGGTCGATCCGCAAGAGCGGGCCCGGAGCATTGACGGCTTTGTCGCCGGCCAACCGCACTACTGTGCTCAGGAGTCGACCAGAATTCACGATCCGGCCGCATTCGTCGCCGCCTTCGCTGGAGCTGTGAAGCATCCGCGGGTTCGGGCGGCTCTGGACACACCGTGGCTGGACGGCGTTCCGCCGCCCCGAGGGCTGAGGGTTCTGATCGCCGAGCTACTCGGGCCGCAGGGTCATGAAGCCTGCTCCGGATTTCGCTTGGTCGGTGAGGGCGTCGAGTCGAAGAAGGCGCGGAAGGAGTGGGTCAAGGCCAGAGCCGAGGGACGCGACCTGACAGGCATCCCAGCGCCGCAGGCAGAGCGAATCCCCACCTTCGAAGGCGGCAACATCGTCATCAATTTCAGGGCCAATCCCGCCGCGGCCAGATACGAGGTGGTCACGAGGTTTCCCTCCCCTCCGGATACGGATCTCAAGAAGGGCTGACCAGTGCAAGGTGTTGACAGGTATTGGCTGGATGGTCGCGACGGCCCGTTTGCAACCTTTCTGTCCTACGTGCAGTCCTATTATCACCCCGAAGTCAGGTATGACAATTTCTCGACCTTCGTCGAATACGCGCGGAAGAATCCGGTCGACGATCCTGATCTGCTGACCTTCAAGCACGAGTTGGTCCGTCTGCTGCGGGGTGAGCACGATGGGTTGGATCCGATGGCGTTAAGCGTCGCGGCCGAGTACGACGACTTCGACTCCGACGACGAATTCCTCGCTTGGCTATGGCACGAACTCTATCCGGACGAGGCGCTGCCAACTCCGAAGACGTGACCGTTTGATGGAGGACCGCATCGCGGCGCTCGTCCCGTTCGCTACCTTCCTGGGCGTGCTGCGGGGCCTACTATCACCTCTAGGACCGGAACCAGAACTTCTGCATGATGAGTCAGCGCGCATAATCGGCCGGTCAGGACGGCGTTGAGTGGGCGACATTCAGGAGCGAGTTTGTCCAGTTGTTACAAGGGCGTCGTGAGGGATTGCTGCCCCGGGCGATCGAACTCGCAGCGGAATATGACGAGCGGGATACCGAAGACGAGTTCCTGGCTTGGCTGTGGCACGAACTGTATCCGGACGAGGCGCTGCCAACGCCGGAGTCGTGACCGCTCTCCGGGGAGAGGACTGAAGGGTGGCTGGAACGATCGAGTTGACGAGCGGGATCAGATGGTCTGTTCCTTCCTGGGCGTTCGAAGCAGTTGTCGAGTACCTCATCGACGAGTTGGCCGGCGATCCGGCTGTCGAGACACTGAAGGAAGTTGCCGAGAACAACCTGGGTTGGGTCGGCATCGACCAGTTCGAGGATGTTCAGCGGGTCCGGATCCTAACGCTCCTGCGTGACGGACTCATGCAGCACGTCGAGCAGCGCGATCCAGCCGGCGCGACTGGGCGCATTCGCGAGCTCTCGGAGCTAGCTGGCCTGACCCTGGCTCGGATGTACAAAGGCTGACCAGCTACGTCGGATGGGGGATTCACCATGCTGACTGAGGAAAGGTTCGCCGAGGTGGCGCAGGCTGCCAAGCAGAACCTTCGTACGGCGCTCGATCTGATTGCCATACATTCCGAGCAACCTGTGCGTGGATCTCAGCCACGGGCGACGCTGAACCCTTTCACGGTTCTCGCAGCGGTGGGTGCTTGGGAGCGATTCGTCGGCGATCTGATGAGTGCCGCCGCCCCACGCCCAGACAACGAAGCGTGGAAAGGGCCCGGTGCGCACAAAACCAAGCCAGGCGCTCACTGGCCAGAATCGTTGGACGGCCACCTCCTGCGGTTGCGAATTGCGACCGGCTCGGTGACAGAACGTTGGGAAGCGAAGTTCCCGGCGTCAGGCTGGACTGGGATCCGGCCGCGCGGGTGGAAGAGTCGACCAGGCATCGCCCAGCGAGGACCGCGCGGCGTTGGTGCACTATGTGTCGCAGATGAGCTACAGCCGGAACGCGGCTGCCCACTTCGCTCTCGCACAGAACGCAGCTGCCGCGAAGGACGATGAGGGTCACTACGTCTGGGAATCCGACGCAGACAATCCGAGCCTTCAAGCAGGTTACGCGCGAGGCGTTGCGGCAGTTCTCGTCCAGCTTGTCGATTGCACGGCCGCGTTGGTGGCCGAGGATCAGGGCTGGTCTGCAGACCGGCATCGGTTGCCGAAGGACTGGTTCGACGCGGAGTCGCGGTCAGCTCGCTACGCGGGCATACAGCTTTGGGCTGGTGAGGCCCTTCACCGTCGTTGACGGGTCCCCGCCCGGTTCTGGAGGAGATTCGGGCAGGGGCCGGTTGGTGACGGAGCCGGCAGTCTCGTGGCGATCATGCACGAGGGTGCGGCTGAGGAGGCCCGTTGCCGGCTCCGTCAGCTCATACTTCGTCGTGCCAACGGCGGAAGGTGTGGTTGAGGTGCGTCCACAGACGCCCCCACCACCGGCGTCGGCGCTGGCCTTTCACGAGTCTGCCGCGGGCTGGGCAACCGGATCGTTCGTCACACGGAGGGAGACGAAGCGGCGGCGCATCGCGGATTCGTAGTCCGCCGCCGAGGCTGGATCGGAGATGTGGTCGGCGATGACGTGCTCGCCGAACCACACGCGGACGCGGCGTTCGGTCGGGTGGGGAAGTTGGGTCGTGGTCATCGGTCGCCCAGGTCCCGGGCGATGTCGCGGATCATCAGGATCGCGACGACGGTCGTGCCGATGATCAGTGCCCACATGCCGGTGATCACTGCCGGCCACCCCGTTCCGCTCGTGTCATGACAAGAACGTACGGAGCGTGACACCTCTTGTACCATACGAATCTGGGGACGGAAGGGGCCGCGAATCTCGTCCGAGTGGTCGGCAGGTCAATCGTTCCGCTCTCGATGTGTACCGTGCCGGGCCCGAAATGAGAGGTTGTGGACGATGGCGAGACCAGTCGGCCCTCCGACAGTTCGGCTCCGCCGACTTGCAACCGAACTGAAGGCGCTCCGAGCCGAAGCCAAACTCACCAGGGAACAGGTCGAGGATCAGACAGGCGTCAACCAGGGCACCCTATGGCGGCTCGAAACTGGCCAGACCAAGCCCCACAACGGCACCCTTGAGACCCTCTTCGAGCTGTACGGCGTCTCGGACTCGCGCCGCGCTGCACTCATAGAACTGGCCAAGGACTCGAAACTTCCCGGCTGGTTCCGGCAAACGGAAGATGCGAACTTCAACGAGGTGACCTCCAGCGGCCTCGCCGCCTACATCGGCTTCGAGGCCGAGGCGAAGTCGATACATACATATGAGTCGTCATTCGTGCCCGGGCTTCTTCAGACAGAGGCTTACGCGCGCGCCGTGATGCTTGACTTCTTGCCGATCGTGCCCGATGTCGTCGAGATGCGGGTGCGGACACGCATGGCGCGGCAGGTTGTCCTCACTGCGGAGAGGCAGGGACGGGTTCCTCTGGAGTTCTGGGCGGTCATCGACGAAGCAGTTCTCCGACGGCAAGTCGGCAGCAGCGCCGTCATGCGCGAGCAACTCGAACATCTGCTGCAGATGAGCGACTGGCCCAACGTCATGCTGCAGGTCGTTCCCTTCGGCCGCGGGATGTACCCCGGAATGGGTAGCCCGTTCAGCCGGCTCAGGTTCGGTGGCGGAGTACCTGACGTCATTCACGCGGACGGATTGGTGGGCGACATCTTCCTGGAGCGGGAGGCCGACGTCGAGTTGCACGGTCGCGTCCTCGATCACGTACGGGCCTTGGCTCTCAGCCCCCGCGACTCCGGCACTCTGCTTGCCGCGCTGATCGCCGAGCAGACGCAGTAGCGGTATCCACAACCTTGCATTTCGGGTGCTGTGAGGTGCGGCGACCGGCCAGTTCGATGCCGAAGGCGGCATCCTCGGCACCGTAGATCCGTATGGTGCCGGATCACCACCCTTCGTACTGTCGTTCCATGGCGACCGCAGAGTTGAGCTTGGTGTTCCAGCCCAGCCCGTACGGCGGCCGTGAAGGTGGGCGTTGGGAGCGACGCACGCTGTATTGCTACGCGGCGGAGTGCCTCGTCCGCAGACTGCGTGATCTCGCAGAGGTCCAGCGGACCGCCTACCGAGCCTCCACTGAGCGCGGCTACCAACTGGGGCCGCTCTTCGTCGAGGAAGACGAGTCCGGTCGGGCGATGCATGCGCTGATGGATGCGGTTGCCGACCACAAGGGGGCAGCTGCTGTAGCGGTTCCGCACCGCGGACACCTCATCCCACTGGGGCGGCCGCGCGTCTGGGAGTGGCTTCTCGAAGAGCTCACCGATCATCCGCTCGTCTTCACGAGCCGTGCCCCCTGATCAGCGGGGCGGGCATGCAGGCTCCCTGTCGCCCGTGCCCGTCCCGCTTTCCAAGCTTTGCTCATGAAAGGGCACGCTGATGCTCAGCAGCCAACGGATCGTCCCTGGGGTCTGACTCGCGCCACCGCGCTCGCGGAGCCGACAGCGGCCGATCCGCCGGCCGCGATGGCAATCGATCCGGACACCCAATTGACGATCTACTACGACGCCGGTGGACAGATCGTGCATGCCGGTCCGCCGGTGTGATCCCGCGGAGATGCTTGGCGCGCAGTTGGAGGTCGCAGCTCAGTACAGCGTCGGTCCGAGCCGCGTCCGTACCGCGGCACGCGAACTCGACATCCAGCACGTCCGAGCTGTCTACTACCGCCGCCCGTCGCCGTACCGAGCGCCTGCCGGTTTGGCCGATCATGATGGGCGCTTCGCAGCCGATCAGGTTCGCCACGGGATAGGTGGAGTCCTCGCCGGCATCCGGGCCCGCTGGGTGACGAGGCGCGAAGTTTCGCGACGGCGTACGACCGTGTGCTCTACAAGCCGTTGCACGTGCACTTGCCCGGCGAGAAGCAACGCGGCCGGGGATCGTGAGCCGCTCTCAGCTCTCGAATTCCTTGCGGATGCGCGAGATGTGGTCGCGGGACTTGCCCGGCTGCGGAGCCGCGACGCAGAGAGCTTCCATGGCGGCCGTGTATTCGTCGAGTTCGCCAGGGGTGTCCAGGTACAAGGCACTGGTCAGATGCTC
Organism: Kribbella sp. NPDC059898; assembly: GCF_042730855.1. Classification (NCBI taxonomy): domain Bacteria; kingdom Bacillati; phylum Actinomycetota; class Actinomycetes; order Propionibacteriales; family Kribbellaceae; genus Kribbella; species Kribbella sp. NPDC059898. The sequence goes on along the minus strand of NZ_JBHWKR010000002.1, from coordinate 282,620 downwards.
GATGTAGACCTTGTCCGGCAGATCCGACTCCCGGAACCGGAGGATGGTGAACGCTCCAGCCTGGGCTGCGTGACCACCGAGACTGAACGGTGCAACCTGCAGCGTGACGTTGGGCATCTCGGAGACCTTGAGTAGGTGATCCAGTTGGTCGACGATACAGCTGATACCGCCGACCGGGCGGCGAAGAGCCGCCTCGTCGATGACAGCCCACAGACGGACCGGCTCGGGGCGGGTGAGTGCCTCCTGCCGCCTCATGCGCAGTGCGACCCGACGCTCGACCTCCTCGGTCGGGACGCTTCCACGACCGAGCTGCACGACCGCGCGGATGTAATCGGGTGTCTGCAGGAGCCCTGGAATGAGTTGCAGGTCGTAGAGGCGGATCAGCTCTGCATTGCCCTCGAGATCAATGTAGGACTGGAACCAGTTCGGCAGGACGTCGCCGAAGCGGTGCCACCAGCCCGGGTTGTTCGCGTCGCGGGCGAGTCCGAGCAACCGGCCACGCTCTTCATCGTCATCGAGTCCGTACAGGGCCAGCAGGTCGCTGACATCGCGCTCACGCAGGCCGACGCGACCGAGTTCCATCCGGCTGATCTTGGACTCCGACGCCCGGATCTCCCACCCCGCGTCGGCCCGGCTGATGCCGGCAGCCAACCGCATCCGCCGCAAATGTCCTCCGAGAACGATCCGCAGCGCGGTCGGTCCGCTTTGCGCGCCCGACACGGTCACACCCACCTCCCAGCGGCCCCAGCGATCACCCGTGATCCACAGATGCACATCATCGCACGCGGCGGCGCCGTTATGCCGAAGTTCTTACAAACCGACGACACCTGTGCCTCGAGCATCACGGAGCGTGAGTCTAGCCGACGGCCGATTCATCGATTTGTCAGTACATGGAAGTGCGTCACGGGATAGGCGAACACCGTTCGATCTGGCCTGATCCAGGCCGATCCAGGCGGAGAGGGGCCGAATGTGGTCTCGAATTGGAAAACGTGCGGATGCACGTGCATCGGGCGCTTGCATTCGGTACGTGCTGACGCCATGATTGCTTCATGCACAGAAGGTGAGCTGGATCGTGCGATACGTGACATCGCGTGAGCCGGCAGGCCGGTCCTACAGAGCGCCGACGGCCCCCGTTGGCATGACTGGTTGGGGAACCCGAGTCGATGAACGACGACGACAGTGAACTGGTGACGAGCACCGCCGGAACGGCTGGTGGCGGCGCGCCCGAGGAACTGACGGAACGGGAGATCCGGGACCTGGTCGCGCGTTGCCCGGAACAGCAACGCTGGGCCTTCGAGGGCTGGTTGCGTGGTGTCCGTCAGCTCGACGGCGACCCGATCGTGAGCCTGGCCCCATGACCGCTGAGACCTCAAGAGGAGGACGGAAAATGGTACGGATCTGGCTGGGTGATCACCTGATTGCCGAGTATGCCGCCGAGCCGGACCGCGCCTCGCGGTACCAGCGGGTGATGACCCCGAAGTTCACCGGATTGCGCATCACTGTTGACAATTCGGCCACCGGGAAGGCGTCCGAGCTGCCGAGCGAGCAGCTCTGGCCGCTGACCGTCCAGTAAGTCCGTACCTGCCCCTCAGGCACGCCAGGGCCGACTCTCGCCGGAGAGTCGGCCCTGACGTTTTGTATGCCGTCGAACGGCCTGTCGAGGCGTCTCGCTGGACGGCCGGCGTACTCAATCCCTATGGGCAGATGAAAGGGCCCCTTCGTCACTCGCCTGGCGAAGGGGCCCTTGCTTTCGGTACTGCCGGTACTGCTCAGATCAGGTCTTCGAACTCGCCGTCGTGAACGCCGCCGAGGAACGCTTCCATCTCCGCCTTGGTGAAGACCAGGGCGGGGCCATCGGAGAAGCGTGAGTTGCGGACCGCTGTGCCGCCGTCCGGCAGCTTCGCGACCTCGACGCACTGGCCGTTCGAGTTGCTGCGCTGGCTCTTGCGCCAGATCAGCTCGCTGTTCGAGTTGCCCGGCATGCCGTTGTAGTTCCCTGTCATCGGCTGCACCTCCATATGCGGTTGCAGATGCACGTGCATCTGAGCTTGCATCTGCATCGTACACACTTTTGGGTCGTGTGTCCGCACCCTTACTTCTTGTGATCGTGCGGCCCTGAAGCGAGCGTTCGATCACCGGAAACGGTCGCGGTCGGTGACAGCTCAGGGATTCGGGACCGGTGCGTGCATGAGATCGGTGGAGCTGGGTACGACTTCGGGTGCAGGCATGACCGTGGTTCAGCGAAGTGCCACGCCGTGACAAGACAGTCGCGAGGTCATACCAATGGTCACGAACATCATTGAGCGGGCTTCGGCCCGGTACGGCGCCCCGACCGATCGGGCCGCCCGTGAGACAGCTACCCGGGAACTGATGGAACGCCGGGCGGCCAGCACCGGCGAGGGCGAGCGCCAGGAACTCCTCGAACAGGTGGTCGAACTCAACCTGGAGATGGCCCAGGGCATCGCGCGCCGCTTCCGCGGCCGGGGCGCCGAGGCCGACGACCTGGAGCAGGTCGCGTATCTGGGGCTGGTGAAGGCGGCGCATCACTACCGGCTGGAGGCGGAGACGCCGTTCATCGGGTTCGCGATCCCGACCATCCGGGGTGAGGTCAAGCGGTACTTCCGCGATTGCGCCTGGACGGTACGGATCCCGCGCCGGCTTCAGGAGATGCAGGGCACGATCGCGAACAAGCTCCCGGAGCTGGAGCAGGAGCTGAACCGCGAGCCGACGCCGGCCGAGCTGGCCGAGCACCTCGAGGTGGAGGTCACCGAGGTCGAGCAGGCGCTCGCGGCGAAGGGCTGTTTCAACGTGCTCTCGTTGGACCGCCCGGCCGAGACGGACGCCGAACTGACGCTGGCGGACGTCGTCGCGGACGACGACGACGCGAGTATCGACCAGCTGGAAACGGTCGAGATGCTCGAGCCGGTGCTCGCCGACCTGGGTGAGCGCGACCGCCGCATCCTGCAGTTGCGGTTCGTCGAGGGCTGGACCCAGTCCGAGATCGGCGACGACATCGGTGTGAGCCAGATGCAGGTGTCGCGGGTGCTGCGCCGGATCCTCGACGACCTGCGGGACAAGCTCGTCCCCGAGCAACGCGCCGCCTAGGGATCGCCAGGCCATCACAATCGGCATCGGCGGGCGCGTCTGAGCGCGGCGCGCCCCGGGAGCGGGTGATTGTGATGGCCTGGGCATCCGGGCCTTCGCGACTCGCTGGTTGCCGATCTCACTCCGTGTGCCGGGGGAGCGGCACAATGGGGGTGGACGAGGGGATGAGTCGTTGTTGTTGGCCTTGCGGATGTTCCGGACCGTGCCCGCGGACGCGGTCGCGGTCCTTCGCGCGTATCCGCCGATGGTGGTCTGCTTCGCCGCCGCGCTGACCGGCACCGCGCTGGTGTTCGACGTGTTCTACCTCGTGGCCAGTCCGGGGCTCACGCTCGCACTTGTCTATACAGTGCCGGTGCTCGCCGGTCTGATCGCCGGACTGGTTGCCGCGGCCGACGACGTCGGGCTGGAACGCCGGGTGCTGCTCCGGACGGTCGGCCTGGCCGTTGCCCTCGGCATCACCAACGCGATCGTGGTCGCGATGGTCGCCGCGATGTTCCGCACCGACCCGTCGAACTGGTCCGCCGGTGGTCAGTCGGTGCTGTTCGCGGGTTGTACCGTGCTCGCGGTCGCGATCTCCGTCGTTGCCTGCCGCAAGCTGATCGATGCACTCGGCATCGAACTGCGCACCCGACTCCCGCACCGCCGCGCGGCCCGCAGCCCGATCGCCGCTCCCGCGGTCGCCGCCCCGAGGCCCCGGGTCAGCAAGGAAGCAGCAGCCCGCGCCGAACCGCCGCCGCCCCCACCACCACCCGCGCCAGTCGCCGCCGAGGACACGATCCCGGTCTTCGTCCCCCCACCCCCAAAGATCGTCGACCTCGACGAGGCCCGCCCCGTCACCCCCACAGGCGCCGCCACCCCCCGCCCCCGCCGCACCACCCGCCGCCCCAACAAACCGGGCCGCCGCCCGGGCTCCTGACACCGCATCGCCGGACCGCACCGACTGACACCCCGGGCTGCGATCATCGACGTACCCGACGGAACGGAGGCGAGATGGGCGACGAGTTCCTGTCACGTGAGCAGAAGGCGGCGCTGGAGGCGATCCACGGTGACCGCGGCGATCCCAGTGAACCGTTCGTCGCTGATGACGGCAGCGGCGGAGTGCGCGTCGAGCCAACCGACGACCTGCGGCTTCGGCTCAGTCGCGGCAAGACTGGAGGTGCGCGCAGCGCCAAGTCGCGCTGACGCATTTGCAGCAGCGCGGCACGGTGACCGCATTTGCAGCAGCGCGGCACGGTGACCGCATTTGCAGCAGCGCGGCACGGTGACCGAGCCGACGTCCGCACGCGCTACTTGGAGCTGCGAGACTGTCGGACGTGTGGGACGTGATCGTGGTCGGAGCGGGGCCTGCGGGGGCGGCGGCCGCGTTGGGGGTGCTGGCGGCGGACCCGGGGTTGTCGGTGCTGCTGCTGGACAGGCACGACTTCCCACGGGACAAGGCGTGTGGTGACGGGATCGCCCCGCACGTACTCGACCTGCTGGCCGGGGTCGGCGTGACCGGGATCCTCGACGACTGGACGCCGGTACGCCGGTTCGTGCTGAGCCGTGGCGCCGTCGGCGTCGACCGTGAGCTGTCCCGGCCGACGTGGGTGGTGCCGCGGACCGTGTTCGACCATCGGCTGGTGGAGGCGGCGCGGGCGGCCGGGGCGCAGTTCGTCCGGCGGCGCGTCCGCGGCGTCGCGGTCGGGCGTACGTCGGTCACGGTGGACGACCTCGACGCGCGCTTCGTCGTCGGCGCCGACGGTGCGCACTCCGTCGTACGGCGGGAACTCGGCGAGAAGCCCGGAGCGGTCGCGCTGGCGATCCGCGGGTACGCGCCGACCCCGGCGGACCGGGCGGCGAGCCAGGTGATCGCGTACGGCCCGGGCCGGCAACCGTCGTACGCCTGGTCATTCGACCGTGGCGACGGCTGGTCGAACGTCGGGTACGGCGAACTCCTGGCCGGCACCCGCCCGACCCGCGCCGACCTGCTGCGGAACCTGGAGCACCTCCTGCCCGGCGCGACCGACGGCGGCGAGTCGTGGTGGGGGCACCACCTGCCGCTGGCCGGCTGGTCCTGGCGGCCGCGCCGTGGCCCGGTGCTGCTCGCGGGCGATGCGGCCGGGCTGATCAACCCGATGACCGGCGAAGGCATCTACTACGCGGTCGCGACCGGGCTGCTGGCCGGCCGCTCGATCGCGGACGCGCTCCGGGCGGGTTCGTCGGACGCCGGTACGCCGTACCGCCGCCGCACGTCGCGCCTGCTCGCGCGGCACCTGCGCGACACCGCACTGATCGCCCAGCTCAGCCGGTCGGACCGCATCCTCGACGCCGGGATCCGCGCGGCGAACGGCGACCAGCACATCTTCGACGACCTGGTCGAGCTAGGCCTCGCGGACGGCGGCCTCACTCGCCGGTTGCTCCGCACCATCCTGCCCTGAGTTCTTCGCGGCGTACTCCAGCACGTCTGTCACTCGCTCCACAGGCCAGCCCAGCGCGGCGGCGAGCTCGGAGGGGTCCAGCGACGGCTGCGCGACCGCGAGTACAGACAGGCAGTCCTGGAAGCCGGCCCCGCCGGACATGTCCTCGCTGAGCCGGTCGAAAAAGTCGGCCATGTGCGACAGCCGTTGTCCTGCGGGCGTGTCCGCGCCGAGCAGCTCGATCCCTTCGGCGGCAGTCTCGGCCCAGTTGTGGTTGGTGCGCGCGCTCACCTCCCACGCCTTGAGCCATACGTCGTCGGCGATCACATAGTGCTGCAGGCGCCGCACCGGGTCGGGTTCGCGGTGCACCATGCCGACCTGTTCGAGGTATCCGATCGCCTTCGAGATCGACGCCGGGCTGACCCGCAGCTCCCGCACGAGCTCAGCCGCGGTCAGTGTGCGCATGTCCGACGTGTACAGCAACGCCAACACCCGCGACGCCATCCGCGGCAACCCGCCCTCCACCATCATCGAAGCGAACCGCTCGACGTACGCCCGCCGAGGATCACCTGTTTGTACGTCGGCAACAGCAGACGTCGTACGACGACGGCGCGCCCGGGACGCGCTGGCGTAATGCGCGTGCTCGGCCCGGTAGCCGCCCGCCCCACCGTTCCGCGCCACCTCGCGACTGATCGTCGACGTCGGCCGCTCCAGCCGCCGCGCGATCTCGGCGTACCCGAGCCCACCCGCCAGCCCGTCCGCGATCTCCCGCCGATCCTGCTGACTCAACCTCCCACCAGGCATGCTCAAACCTCCGCGCATTCACCATCAGCTCATTGCAACGAATTGCATTCCACCTCATCCTCATTGCACAGAATGCCATACCTGTCACAAAAATCCGACCTGAGCAGCACCCAACAAGATTGCCAATTGAGTAAACGCAACCTACCTTCAGCGCCATGGTGATGACAGTTGACGGCCTCCGGATGCGGTACGGCGACACCGACGTCCTGCACGATGTCTCGTTCGAGGCCCGCCCCGGCGAGGTACTCGCGCTGCTCGGCCCGAACGGTGCCGGCAAGAGCACCACGATCGAGATCCTCGAGGGTTTCCGGCTCCGCTCCGCCGGCACCGTTGACGTCCTCGGCGCCGACCCGGCCACCGCCGGCGAACGCTGGCGCTCCCGGATCGGCATCGTGCTGCAGTCCTGGCGCGACCACGGCAACTGGCGCGTCCGCGAACTCCTCGAGCACCTCGGCTCGTACTACGCGCCGTACCGCGACCCGTGGCCGACCGATGAACTGCTAGCGGCCGTCGGCCTGACCGCGCACGGGAACCAGAAGATCAAGACCCTCTCCGGCGGCCAGCGCCGCCGCCTCGACGTCGCGATCGGAATCGTTGGCCGCCCCGACGTTCTGTTCCTGGACGAGCCGACCACCGGCTTCGACCCGGAGGCCCGCTCGGAGTTCCACGAGCTCGTCCGCGGGCTCGGCGCCGAGCAGGGTACGACGGTCCTGCTCACCACCCACGACCTCGACGAGGCGAGCAAACTCGCGCACCGGATCCTGGTCCTCGCCGCCGGCCGCATCATCGCGTCCGGCAGCGTCGACGAGCTGACCCAACTGATCGCGGGCGAGGACGAGGTCGGGTGGACGGTCGACGGGCAGCGGTTCCGCAAGTCCACGGCCGACGGGACCGCCTTCGTCCGCGAGTTGTTCGCGACGTACGGCGATGCGCTCGGCGAGCTCGAAGTACGCCGGGCATCCCTCGAAGACACCTACCTCGCACTCGTCCGGGAGCAACAATGAGAACCGGCTGGCGCCGCGGCCTGATCGAGCTGCGGCAGTCCTTCACCAACGGCCCGGAGCTGGTCAGCCACTTCCTCTGGCCGGTCCTGATGCTGGTCGCGCTGTTCTTCCTGCGGCACCGCGACTTCGGCGCGACCGGGTTCCGGCTCGGGGCGCTCGCGTTGCCGAGCATCCTCGGGATGAACGCCGCGATGGGCATGGTCAGCATGAGCCAACTGCTCACGGCGGACCGCGAGGACGGCACGCTGCTGCGCGCCAAGGCCATACCAAACGGTATGGTCTCCTACCTCGTCGGCAAGGTCGTCTCGGTCGCCGGCGGTCTGGTCGCGGATCTGCTGATCCTGCTGGTTCCGGGGCTGTTCCTGGTCGGTGGGATCGCGGTCGGGGCCGCGCACTGGTTCACCTTCGGGTGGGTGCTGGTGTTCGGTCTGGTGGCGACGTTGCCGATCGGCGCGATCCTCGGCTCGGTGTTCACCACGGCGCGGTCGCAGGGTCTGATCCAGTTGCCGATGCTCGGGCTGATCGCGATCTCCGGGATCTTCTACCCGATCACCGCGCTGCCCGGCTGGCTCGCGTGGATCGGCCAGCTGACCCCGGTGTACTGGATGGGGCTGGGGATGCGGTCGGCGCTGCTGCCGCCCGAGGCGGTCGTGGTCGAGGTCGGCCACTCGTGGCGGCACCTCGAGACGGTCGGTGTGCTCGGCCTCTGGGCGGTCGCGGGCCTGCTGCTGGCTCCCGTCGTACTGCGGCGGATGGCGCGCCGCGAGTCCGGCTCGAAGGTCGCCGAACGGCGGGAGCGTGCCCTTCGCCGGGTCGCATGATGGAGCCATGGACGAGATGCAGGCATGGGCGGTCGCGCGACCGGGGCCGATCGACAGCGGTCCGCTCCAGCGGGTACGGCGTACCGTCCCGGAGCCTGGCCCTGGAGAGTTGCTGATCAAGGTCGAGGCCTGTGGCATCTGCCGGACGGACCTGCACCTGGCGGAGGGCGACCTTCCGCCGAAACGCCCAGCTGTGGTCCCGGGCCACCAGGTGGTCGGCACAGCTCTCGATACGGGGGAGCGGATCGGGATCGCCTGGTTGCGCGGGACGTGCGGCGTCTGCGAGTTCTGCCGGAGCGGTTCCGAGAACCTCTGCCCGCGGTCGACGTACACCGGCTGGGACGCCGACGGTGGATTCGCCGAGTACGCCGTGGTGCCGCGGGAGTACGCGTACGCGCTGCCGGACGACCGGCCCGCCGCGGAGCTCGCGCCGTTCCTGTGTGCCGGGATCATCGGCTACCGCTCCCTGCTCCGGGCGAACCTGCCGCCCGGCGGCCGGCTCGGGATCTACGGGTTCGGGTCCAGCGCGCACCTGACCGCGCAGCTCGCCACGGCCCAGGGCGCCGAGTTGTTCGTGATGACGCGCGGCGAAGGCAATCGTGCGCTCGCCCGCGACCTCGGCGCGGTGTTCGTGGGGGAGACCGCGGACCGCCCACCGGTACCGCTCGACTCGGCGATCGTGTTCGCGCCGGCGGGCGACGTGGTGCCGTACGCGCTCGAAGCGGTCCGGCCGGGTGGGACGGTCGCGGTCGCCGGCATCTACCTGTCCGACGTACCGGCGCTGAACTACGAGCGGCACCTGTTCCACGAGCGCGACCTGCGGAGCGTCACCTCGAACACCCGCCGGGACGGCGAGGAGCTGTTCCGGCTGATCGCGCGGCTCCCGGTGACGGCGCACACCACGACGGTCCCGTTCGACGCTGTCGATCGGGCGCTCGCGGACGTCGCCCACGGACGCGCGAGCGGCTCTTTGGTCGCAGTACTGAATCGTTGAACCGGTCGGCGCCACGGTGCGTTAGAACTGGGTGAAGATTCCACGAACGGGTCCCGGGGAACTTCAGCGCCGGCTGCTAGCTGCGTTAGATTTGATCAAATCTTACCGAGCTGCCAGGGAGTGAACGTGCGGATGTGGCATCTGACCCACCACTCGTGGTCGGTCCTCGCCGTGTCCGCGGGCAGCCGAGAGGGCGGCAGGTGCTGAGCAAGCTCCTCGGCGTGGTGGGCGCGGTCCTGCTGATCGTCGGGGTGGTGCTCGCCGTCCGCCCGGTCCATGCGGGCGGCGACGCCTGCGGCTCGGTCTTCCAGCCCAACGAGGGCATCACGCCGATGCAGTGCGACGCCCGGCTGAGCAGCCGCGGCACCCTCGCCGCCGGCTTCGGCGCCGGCGGCCTGGCCCTCGGCATCACCACCTTCACCCTGACCGCGATCCGCGACCGCCGCGCCCGCGCCCTGTCCTGACCGGTTTGACCTTGACGTAGTGTCAAGGCGCAAGGTGGGTGCATGTTCACCATCGGGGACTTCGCCGCCTTCGGTCAGGTGTCCGCGCGGACCCTGCGGCACTACGACGCGCTCGGGCTGCTGCGCCCGGCCAAGGTCGACGAGACCACCGGCTACCGCTTCTACACGGCCGAGCAGTTCAGCCGGCTGAACCGGATCGTCGCGCTCAAGGACCTCGGCTTCAGCCTGCAGCAGATCGGCGAGATCGTCGACGCGAAGCTGTCCGCCGAGGAGCTGCGCGGCATGCTGCGGTTGCGGCAGGCGCAGCTCGAGGACGAGCTGGCCCGGAGTACGAACCGGCTGGCCAGTGTCGAGGCGAGGCTCCGGCTCATCGAGAAGGAAGGTCACATGCCCACCGACGACGTGGTTCTGAAACGCATCGCCCCGATCCGGGTCGCGGAGCTGTCCGCGATCGCGCCGAGCTACGACGGCGAGGACGTCGGCCCGGTTGTCCAGCCGCTGTTCGGCCAGCTGTTCGAGCGGCTGTACGCGGCCGGCGTCGACCCCGCCGGTTCGCCGATCGCGTACTACGAGGACCTCGAGGACGAGACGGTCCGCGTCCACGCCGCCGTACCGGTGACTGCCGATCCGGCCGACGTGGACGTCCTCGAACTACCCGAGCTGGCGCAGGCCGCGACCATCGTGCACCAGGGCGACATGATGGCGGCCGACCGCAGCATGCAGACGCTGGCCCGGTGGATCCAGGACAACGGCTACCGCAGCCACGGGTACGCGCGTGAGGTCACGCTCCAGTTCGACCCGGACAACCCGGCGAACTGGGTGCACGAGTTCCAGATCCAGGTCACAGCTCCAGGCTGATCGTCGCGAACGAGTGCGGCGGCAGCGTCACCCGCAGCCCGCGCGGCTCCGGTTCCACCGCGAGCGGCACCGGAGCCACCACGTCCGGAGCGGCGGCCGTGTTGTGGGTCTGCGGGGTCGATGCCGTCAGCAACCGTCCGGCCGGATCCACCGGATCCGCACCGCGCAGATCGAGTACGACGTCCAGCGCCGCCTCCGGATCGAGGTTGCTCAGCGACACCAGCGCCCGGCCGTCCTTCACCGACGCGGACGCCGACACCAGCTGCAGCGCCGTACCGTCGAGATCGTGGGTGCGACCCTCGACCACGTGCACCGGCAGCGCGGCCGCGTCGTGGTGGCCCTTGTTCATCTCGAAGACGTGGTACGTCGGGGTCCGCACGAGAGTACCTTCGGCGTCGGTGAGCAGCATCGCCTGCAGCACGTTCACGGTCTGGGCGATGTTCGCCATCACGAGCCGCTCCGCGTGCCGGTGGAACACGTCGAAGTGCAGACTCGCCACCAGCGCGTCGCGCATCGCGTTCTGCTGGTACAGGAACCCGGGGTTCGTCCCTGGCTCGACGTCCCACCAGGTGCCCCACTCGTCCAGCACCAGGCCGATCTTGCGCTCCGGGTCGTACGCGTCCATCAGGGCCGAGTGCGCCTTGATCACCCGCTCGATGCCCTGCGCCTTCTGGATCGTCCGGTAGTAGTCATCGAGGCCGAAGTCGGTCGCGCTGCCCTTCTGGTCCCACGTCCCGGCGACCGTGTAGTAGTGGAACGAGATCGCCTGGAAGATGTTCTTCGGGTCGCGCCCGCAGCCCAGGCAGCTGACCGCCTTCAGCAGCGCCTCGGTCCAGGCGAGGTCGTCGTCCGCCGCGCCGGCCGCGATCCGGTATAGCTTGTTGTCGCCGTGGTCCTTCAGGAACGTCGCGTACCGCCGGGCGAGGTCGGCGTACGCCTCGGCGCGCAGGTTCCCGCCGCAGCCCCACGCCTCGTTGCCGATGCCCCAGAACGGCACCTGCCACGGCTCGTCCCGTCCGTTCGCCTTCCGCAGCCGCACCATCGGGCTGTCGCCCTCGCGGGTCAGGTACTCGACCCACTCGCTCATCTCCCGCACGGTGCCGCTGCCGACGTTCCCGTTCACGTACGGCGCGGCGCCGAGCAGCTCGCACAACGCCATGAACTCGTGGGTGCCGAAGTGGTTGTTCTCCTCGACGTTGCCCCAGTGCGTGTTCACCATCGACGGCCGGTCCGCCTTCGGCCCGATGCCGTCCTTCCAGTGGTACTCGTCCGCGAAACACCCGCCCGGCCAGCGCAGGTTCGGGATGTCCAGCGCCCGCAGCGCCTCCACCACGTCGAGCCGGAGACCGCCGGCGTTCGGGATGTCGGAGTCCTCGCCAACGTAGAACCCGCCGTAGATGCACCGCCCGAGATGCTCGGCGAAGTGCCCGTACAGGTGCCGGCTGATGGTCGCCCCGGGGACGTCGAGGTCGACGACGACGCGTGCTTCAGGCATATAGCCCTCCGTTGTCCTTATGGTGGTCCGCATGGGGAAGCCGTCCGGTGTGGTGACGATGGCCGATGTGGCGCGGTTTGCCGGGGTCTCGACGATGACGGTGTCGAACGTGATCAACGGCCGGCCGCGGGTCGGTCCGGAGACCCGTGAGCGGGTGCTCGCGGCGATCGGCGAGCTCGGGTACCAGGTCAACCTGGCGGCCCGGCACCTCCGCGCCGGGCGCACCGGCGTGGTCGGCCTCGCCGTACCGGAGCTGGAACGCCCGTACTTCGCCCAGCTCGCCGGCCGGCTGGCGGACCGCTTCGAGGCGCACGACCTGCGGATCGTGACCGAGCGCACCGGCGCGAGCCGGGAAGGGGAGATGGAGGCGGTCGCGTTCTCCCGGCTCCGGATGTACGACGGGTTGATCCTCAGCGTGGTCGACATCGACCCGGCCGAACTCGGCCAGCTCCGTACCGACGCGCCGGTGGTGATGATCGGCGAACGTGCGCTGCCGTCCCGGTTCGACCACGTGATGATGGACAACGTCGACGGCGCCCGCCAGGCCGTGGCGCACCTGCTCGCGCGCGGGGCGCGGCGGATCGCGATGATCGGGGGCGACCCGGGAGGTACCGCGACCATGCCCGCGCTGCGCGCCGAGGGGTACACGCTCGCGCACGCCGAGGCCGGCGTACCGGTCGATCCGGAGCTGAACACCCGCTGCTCGTTCGGCCTGCGGGACGGGTACGACGCGATCCGGGGGCTGCGCGATCGTGGGATCGGCTTCGACGCCGTGTTCGGGCTGACCGACGTGGTCGCGATGGGGGCGTTGCGGGCGCTCGCCGACGCCGGGCTGCGGGTCCCGGACGACGTCCAGGTGATCGGCTTCGACGACATCGACGAGTCGGCGTACCTGGTCCCGGCGCTGTCCACGGTCAATCCGGGGCACGAGGCGATGGCGGACGCGATCACCTCGCTGCTGACCGCCCAGCTCGCCGGTGCCGGGGGCGCCGAGCCGCAGGAAGTCGTCGTACCGGCGCGGCTCGTCCTCCGCGGCACCACGAGCTGAGTTCGGCACGGAGTAGGTATATCGATAAACAACCGGATCGGGCAAGGTCTGAGGTCCGGCCCGATCCGGTCGTCATGCGTCCAGTAGCTTGGCGATCTCCGTGAGTTGCTCGTCCCGCAGCGGTCCGTGGGTCGTCGCGGTCGCGTTCTCCTCCGCCTGCGCGACCGTCCGGAACCCGGGGATCGGGATCGTCCGCGGGCTCCGCGCCCACAGCCAGGCCAGCGCGCCCTGCGCCAGCGTCCGCCCGTCGCTCTGCAGGACGTCGCGGATCGCCGACACCTTCTCCCACCACTCCGGAGTCGGTACGCCGCCTTCGCCGAAGTACCGCAGCCAGGACGGCGGGAGCGTGCGGATGTCCGCGCCGGTCGCCGGCCGGCTCGCGTCCCGGCGGCCGAGCAGACCCATGGCGAGCGGGGTCCGGTTGATGCTCGCGAGGTTCTCGCGGTCGCACAGTGCGAAGAGCTCCGGCGCGTCGTGCAGCACGCTCGCCTCGTGCTGGACCGCCGCACAGTGCTTGCCCTGGGCAAACAGTTCGGCGCTGTGCGGGGTGTCGGTGCTCCACGCGTAGGCGCGGATCAGGCCCTCGCCGACCAGCTCCTCGCAGGCTTCCCGGAGCGGGAGTGCGATCTCGTCGGTGGTGTCGAAGTGCAGTTGATAGAGGTCGAGGTAGTCGGTGCCGAGGCGGTCGAGCGAGGCCCGGACGGCTTTGGATACGTATTCAGGCGTGCTGTCCTGGTGGTGCATGATCCGCGTCGACTCGTCGAACGTGTTGCCCCACTTGGTCGCGATCACCACCTGGTCGCGGATCCCGGCCAGCGCCCGGCCCAGTACCCGCTCGCTGTGGCCGGCGCCGTACACGTCCGCGGTGTCGAAGAACGTGACGCCGAGCTCGACCGCCCGGCGGATCGCCCGGACCGACTCCGCGTCGTCGACCTCGCCCCAGCCCAGCGGTTCGACGGCCGGGTTGGCGAACGGTCCGCCGATCGCCCAGCAGCCGAATCCGAGCGGGCTGACCTCGATACCTGAACGTCCCAGCGTGCGCAGCTCCATGCCGTCCAGCCAACAGGTGCCGCGGTGCCTCCGTCCAATGAATCTTTCGGCCGTAGTTGATGCGCCCGGCGTATGTAACGAAATCGAGGGCTTTACCTACCAACCACTGTTAGGTAACCTTCCTAACAATTCTGCTCCGCGCCCCCGGAGGTATCTCATGAGATTGCGCCTGCTCGCGCTGGTGCTCCCCGTCGGTCTGGTCGCCGCCCTCGGTGCGGCCGCCGCCGACGCCCGAACCACGGCCGACGCCCTGCTCTCGCAGGGCAGACCGGTCCTCGCCTCGACCGTCGAGGACGACACCCTGACCGCCGCCAAGGCCGTCGACGGCAGTACGACGACCCGCTGGGCCAGCGTCGAAGGCGCCGACCCGCAGTGGCTGCGCGTCGACCTCGGCCAGGCGTCCTCGATCAACCGCGTCAAGCTGAACTGGGAGGCCGCGTACGCGAAGGCGTACCGGATCGAGGTCTCCGACGACGGCACCAACTTCACGACCGTCAAGGAGGTTGCCGATGGCAACGGCGCCACCGACGACCTGACCGGCCTGCAGGGCCACGGCCGGTACGTCCGGCTGGTCGGCACCCAGCGCGCCACGTCGTACGGCTACTCGCTCTGGGAGCTCGAGGTGTACGGCGTCACCGACTCCACCGGTGACACCCAGGCGCCGACGGTCCCGACCGGCCTGAAGAGTACGGCGGTCACCGCGACCTCGGTCGCGCTCAGCTGGACCGCCTCGACCGACAACGTCGGCGTCAGCCAGTACGACGTACTGCGGGACGGCAAGGTGGTCGCCTCGACGGCGGGTACGACGTACAACGACACCGGGCTGACCGCGAACACGGCGTACAAGTACACGGTCCGCGCTCGCGACCTGGCCGGGAACGCGTCCGCGGAGAGTACGGCGATCACCGTGACGACCGGCACCGGCGGGACCGGCGGGTTCGTGCTCGCGGCGGCCGGCGACATCGCGGACCGGTGCACCGCGTCGGACTCGAGCTGCGTCCACCCGAAGACCGCGAAGCTCGTCGAGGCGATGAACCCGGCCGCGGTGATCACGATGGGCGACAACCAGTACGACGACGCGCATCTGTCGGACTTCCAGAAGTACTACGCGAAGACGTGGGGGAAGTTCAAGAACATCACCCACCCGATCCCGGGCAACCACGAGACGTACGACAACACGCCGTACGAGGGGTATCACCAGTACTTCGGCTCGATCGCGACGCCGCAGGGGAAGAACTACTACAGCTGGGAGATGGGCAACTGGCACTTCATCGCGCTCGACTCCAACGACTTCGTCAAGGAGGAGGGGCTGAAGGAGCCGGCGCAGCTCACCTGGCTGAAGCAGGACCTCGCGAAGAACACCAAGGGCTGCATCGCGGCGTACTACCACCACCCGCGGTTCAGCTCCGGTGACCACGGCGACAACCCGGACGCCGATCCGCTGTGGAAGACGCTCGTGGGTGCCAAGACCGACCTGATCCTGAACGGTCACGACCACCACTACGAGCGGTTCTACCCGCAGAACGCCGACGGCAAGAAGGACGCGGCGGGCCCGGTGCAGATCATCGGCGGGATGGGCGGCGCGCCGCTGTACCCGATCAAGGCCGCGCATCCCGCGACCGCCAAGCTGATCTCCGACTTCGGGGTGCTGAAGCTGTCGATGACCGACAGCACGTTCGCCACCCAGCTGATCGGCCTGGACGGCAAGGTCCTGGACAGCAGCCCGACGTACAGCTGCCACTGATGTACCTCGCGTCCGTCGGCCCGCTCCGGACACCATTGCGCCGGGTTCCCGGGAATGTCGTTGCCTTAGGCATCGTCAGCCTGGTGACCGACGTCTCGGCCGAGATGGTGACCGCGATCCTGCCGCTGTACCTGGTCTTCGGGCTCGGGCTGAACCCGCTGCAGTTCGGCCTCCTCGACGGCCTGTACGCCGGAGCGACCGCGGTACTGCGGCTGGCCGGCGGACACGTGGCCGACCGCTGGCGACGGCTCAAAACCGTCGCCGGCGTCGGCTACGCGCTCTCCGCGATCTCCAAACTCGGCTTCCTCGCGGCCGGATCCACCGTCCCCGCCATCGGCGCCGTCCTCGCCGTCGACCGCGCCGGCAAAGGCATCCGCACCGCCCCGCGCGACGCCCTCATCTCCCTCAGCAGCGACCCCGCCACCCTCGGCCGCTCCTTCGGCGTCCACCGAGCCCTCGACACCATCGGCGCCTTCCTGGGCCCCTTGGTAGCCACCCTCGTCCTCTGGACCAGCCTCAACAACTACAACGCCGTCTTCGTCACCAGCTTCTCCCTAGCCACCTGCGCCGTCCTAATCCTCACAACCTTCGTCCGCGACCACCCCCACCCCAACCCCACCCCGCTTCAGCCGGACCGCCACCCCAACCCCACCGCGGTTCAGGCGGACCGCCGCCCTGACTCCAGCGCGGTTCAGGCGGATCGCCGCCCTGACTCCAGCGCGGTTCAGGCGGATCGCCGCCCTGACTCCAGCGCGGTTCAGGCGGATCGCCGCCCCGACTCCAGCGCGGTTCGGGCGGATCGTCGCCCTGACCCCGCCGCCGCCCAGGCGGACCACCGCCCCAACCCCACCGTGGTTCAGGCGGACCGCCGCCCTGACCCCGCCGTGGTTCAGGCGGATCGCCGCCCCGACCCCGCCGCCCAGGCGGACCGTCGCCCCGACTCCGCCGTGGTTCAGGCGGGTCGCCGCCCCGACCCCGCCGCCGCCCAGGCGGACTGCTTGCTTGACCCCACCTCGGCCGCCGGCGAACCTGAGCCAGGCTTGGTTGCCGGCCGGTGCGGCGAGGTGGGAAAAGGTTCCGTCCTCGGTCTGCTGCGGGACGTGGACTTCCGCAGGTGCTGCATCTGGGCAGCCGGGCTCGGGCTTTTCACCATCACCGACTCGTTCGTGTACCTCGCCGTACAGCGGCGGTGGGACATCGGGACGAACCTGTTCCCGCTCCTCCCGCTGGGGACTGCCGGCACCTTCCTCCTGCTGGCGATTCCGCTCGGCCGCTTGGGTGACCGGGTCGGACGCTGGAAGGTGTTCCTCGGTGGGCACCTGGCGCTCATCGTCGCGCTGCTCCTGGTATGCGGACCAGCAGGCACCTGGTGGCTCGTACTCGCCCTCCACGGCGCCTTCTATGCCGCCACGGACGGCGTACTCCCCGCCGCCGTCGGCCCCCTCCTCCCAGAAAACCTCCGCGCCAGCGGTCTCGCCGTACTGCAAACCGGCCAGGCCCTAGCCCGCATGGCGGCAGCCGTCGGCGTAGGTCTGCTCTGGACCCTCTGGGACCTCCGCCCGGCCCTCCTCGCGATCACCGTCGCGCTCCTCGCCGTCACGATCGCCGCCGCGATCTTCAAACCCCTGGAGGTACGCCGATGACCCGCCGCCTGCTCGGCACCGCGATCGGCATCCTCGCCTTGCTGGCCGGCGCGATCACGTACGTCGCCCACGCCCGCGGCGGGGGAGCCGCGGAGACGAACGCCGTACCGGTCGTCACGGGGCAACCGATGCGGCTCGACGGGCGCACGCTGTTTTTCCGCAACCTCGCCGACGGACCCGATCACGGCAAGCTGGCCGCCGTACCGCTCGCCGACCCGTCCGCAGCCCGGCGCGTCGGCGACCTGCGCTGCGACCGCTTCGCGGCGGCCCACGGTACGGCGGTCTGCCTGCGCCTGAAGCCGTCCTCGCTTCCCCCGGAGACCGACCTGATCGTCCTGGACGCGAACCTCCGCGAACTCCACCGCGACACCCTCCCCGGTACGCCGAGCCGGGCGCGGGTCTCGCCGGACGGGCGGTTCGTGAACTGGACGATGTTCGTCACCGGCGACTCGTACGCCGCCACCGGCTTCTCCACCCGCACCGGCCTGTACGAGGTGCCGACCGGCCGGCTGGTGAAGACCGTCGAGGAACTGGCGGTGTTCGTGCACGGCAAACGGTACTTCGCCTCGGACGTGAACTACTGGGGCATCACGTTCGGTGCCGACGGCAACCGTTTCTACCTGACCATGGCGAGCAAGGGGACGACGTACCTGATCGAGGCCGGCTACCGCGAGTACCGCGGCACCGCGATCGCCGAGAACGTCGAATGCCCGTCGCTGTCACCGGACGGCCGCCGGATCGCCTACAAACAAAAGGTTTCCAACGGAGTCTGGCGGCTGGCGGTCCTGGATCTCGCCACCCGGCGCATCACCCACCCGCCGGAGACCCGCTCGATCGACGACCAGCCGGTCTGGCAGGGCAACGACGCCCTCCTCTACCCGGTCCGCAACCCCGGCAACACCACCGACATCTGGTCCACCAGCCTCACTGGCGCCCCGAAGCTCCTCGTCCCCCAAGCGACCTCCCCGTCGTTCAGCTGAACCGAAGAACGGGTAATACCACCCGATATCCCACTCCGCCTGGCGGAACCCCAATCGGACGACCACTACCCGTTCCTCGGTACGCCCATCACCCGCGCGGCCAAGGCCCGGTTCATCGCGTCGAACTGAGGCTTGATGGTGTGATCCACGACCGAAAGTAACAGTACTTATATAAGTGCTGTTATGATTCGCGCATGGAGGATCCCACCGAGCAGAGTCTGTGGCGGCCGTTGCACGAGTTGCTGAGCCGGATGGACGGCGAGATCGGCCGGATCTACACCGACCGGGCGATCCAGGGCCTGAAGCCGACGTACGTCCGTGAGCTGCTCCAGCTGCATCTCAAGGGCCCGATGACGATCACCGAGCTGGCCGACGCGATCGGGCGTACGCACTCGGCGCTCAGCCAGAAGGTGGCGGCGATGCGGACCGCCGGCCTGGTCCGGACCGTCCCGGGGACGGACGCGCGCAGCAAGCAGGTGACGTTGACCGCGAAGTCCAAGAAGCTCGTCGAGCTGCTCGCGGCCGAGTGGCGGGCGACCGAGGAGGCGCTGGCCGAGCTCGAGGCGGAGCTGCCGTACCCGATGTCCCAGGTCGTCCGCGACGTCGAGGAAGCCCTTGCGAAGAAGAGCTTCCACGACCGGATCGCAGAGAAGCTGGGGTGAAGCTGCGGTGAAGAACGCGCTCATCGACCTCGGCCCGCTGAAGGTCCTGACGTACCGCCGGTTGTGGATCGGGCAGGTGCTGTCCGGGTTCGGCGGTCAGCTGACGTTCGTCGCGGTGATGTTCCAGGTCTGGGACCAGACGTCCAGCCCGGCGTGGACCGGCGCGGTCGGACTCGCGCAGGCGCTGCCGCTGATCGTGCTCGGGTTGTTCGCGGGCATGCTCGTCGATCGGCTGGAGCGCCGCAAGATCTACCTCGTCACCACGATCGGCCAGTGGCTGGTCGCGACCGTGATGGCGAGCCAGTTGCTGTTCGGCCGGGTCCCGGTCGGCGTGCTGCTCGCGCTGATCGCCGTCCAGGCATCGTTCGGCGCGACCGCCGGACCGGTCGCGCGGACCGTACTCCCGACGCTGCTGACACGAGACCAGCTCGCCGCCGGGATCGCGCTCAACCGGATCGGGTTCCAGGGCGCGATGCTGCTCGGCCCGGCGCTCGGCGGGCTCATCATCGGCGCGTGGGGCGTCGGCGTCTGCTACCTCATCGACGCCCTCAGTTTCCTCGCGGCGCTGTACGGCGTACTCGGCCTGCCGCGGATGCAGATCGAGACCACCGCGAAGCCGGGCCTGCGTGGCGTGTGGGACGGGCTGCGGTTCATCAGCGTGACGCCGGTGATCCGCGGCGCCCTGATCACCGACCTGGCGGCGACGGTGTTGTCGATGCCGATCAGCCTCTTCCCCGTGATCAACGCCGAGCGGTTCGGCAACAACCCGCGGACGTTGGGGTTGTTCCTGACCGCGATCGCCGTCGGCGGGGTGGCTGCGTCGTTGTTCTCCGGTGCGTTCACCCGGTTGCCGCGGCACGGGGTCGTCATGCTGTGCGGTTCGGCGGCCTGGGGGATTGCCCTGCTGTTGTTCGCGTTCTCGCCGATCCCGTGGCTGGCGTTGGCGTGTCTCGCGATCGCCGGCGCCGCGGACACGGTCGCCGTCGTGTCCCGCAGTACGATCGTCCAGCTCCACACGCCGGCGGAGTTGCTCGGCCGGGTGAGTGCCGCCGAGCAGATCGTCGGCCAGGCAGGACCTGACCTCGGCAACCTTCGCGGCGGTGTCGTCGCGCAGCTGACCTCGCCGGTCGCGTCGCTGGCGTCCGGGGCGTTGCTGTGTGTCGCGGCCGTGGCGGCGGTGGCCGCGACGACGCCGGGGTTGTCAGCGAGCGACAGTACGGAAGCCGGCGTTGCCCATTGACGAGTCCGGCGTGTTCGACGAGCGGGCGGCGTTGCGGTAGCGGTTGCAGTACGAGTCGTGGCAGAGGTACGAGCCGCCGCGTATCACCCGGGCCGCGCCGAGCGAGGGGCCGGACGGGTTCGCGGCGGGGGCGAACTTGTAGTACCGCGGGCCGAACCAGTCGCCGCACCACTCCCACACGTTCCCGACCATCTGCCACAGGCCGTATCCGTTGGGTTCGAACGTGCGCACCGGGGCGGTGGTGAGGAAGCCGTCCTCCTCGGTGTTCGTCGTCGGGAACTCGCCCTGCCAGATGTTGCATCGCCACTCATCGGCGATCAGCTCGTCGCCCCACGGGTACCGCTTGCCCTCGAGCCCGCCGCGGGCGGCGTACTCCCACTCGGCTTCGGTCGGCAGTCGTCGCCCGGCCCATGTGCAGTACGCCGTCGCGTCGTTCCAGCTCACGTGCACGACCGGGTGGTCCATGAGCCCGTCCAGGTCGGACCGCGAGCCGCCCGGGTGCCGCCAGTCGGCGCCGCGGACGCCCGCCCACCACGGGGTCCCGGACGCCGGACCCATCACCTCGTCCGGCGCGGCGGCGAGCGCGAGGTGGAACACGGCGGAGTACCCGAAGGTCTCCGCCTCGGTCCGGTACCCGGTGGCGTCGACGAACCGCGCGAAGTCCGCGTTGGTCACGCTGGTCGCGTCGATGCGGTACGGCGCGAGCTCGACCTGATGGACGGGCGTCTCGCCGTCACCGGCGTTCTCGTCACCGTTGCTGTTCCCCATCGCGAACACGCCACCACCGATCTCGACCTGCTCGATCCGATGCTCCCCGCGACCACCCGCCACCGGCGGCGGCGCCGCGCTCCCCCCACGCGAGGGCGCACAGCAGGACGGATGCTCGTCGCTCATGCCCGCCAGTTTAGGTTCGGGGCCGGGCTGTCCTGTCAGTGCAGATCCAGGAAGTCCCGGAGCCAGGTGTCGATCTCGTCGAGACAGCCGGCCTCGATCTGCCCTGCGGCCCGGCTGATCCGTCCGCGGCTGATCGTGCGCGGCTGCTCCGTCAGGGCCCAACTGGCCTTGCTCAGCTTGAGTTTGGCGCCGCTCAGCCGTACTTGATGGGGCCAGCCACGATCCATCGTCGTGACCGGCAGCGCGATCGCCAGGTCCGGCACCGCGTCCAGATAGTCGTTCGAGGCGATGATGACCGCTGGGCGCTCACCGACCTGCCCACGCCCACGGGTCGGGTTGAAGTCGACCCACACCACGTCGCCGCGGCGGAGCTCACGCATCTGCCAGGCCGTCCTCGCCCGCCTCGTCCCAGGCGGTGGTGAGCTCGTCGTAGTCGCTGTCAGCCTTGCCCTCTGCGTAGGCACGACGGACGGCAGCGAAGCGCTGGTGCCGGGCATGCTCCTCCGTCACCCGCTGCAGAAACTCCGCGGCAGTCAGTCCTTCGGCACGCGCGGATCGCATGACCGTGTCACGCACGTGCTTCGGCACCTTGAGGGAGGTCATCTCAGACATACCAGGATGCTACCAAGTCTTACCCAAGGCAGGGATACCATTTGGTATTCCCTGGCTCAGTCGAGACTCGGTGGGCCCTGCTCGATCCGGCGGAGTACCGGGGCGAGGCGGTAGAAGTCGGTGCCGGTGATCAACTGGCGTTCGTCCCACCAGGTGGCGCCGGCTTCGGCCAGGGGTTCGATGAGGGGTCGGGGGTTGTCGGCCGGGCTGATGCCGCCGACGATCACGTCGTAGGGCGTAGTCCGGCCCGCGCGCTGCTGCTCGAGGAACGCGATCAGCTCGCGCACCTCCTCGGCCGCCGGTGCCTGTCCGTGGTTGGCGTTCGCGAACAGGGGTACGGCGCCGTCCCAGCGGGCCGCGCGGCGCATCGGGGCCTTGCGCGGCCAGTACCCGGCGATCCAGACCGGCGGGCGCGGGCGCTGAACCGTTGCCGGCAGCAACTCCACGTCGTCGGCGTGGTAGTGCTTGCCGTCGTGGTGCACCCGTTCGCCGGACCAGTACGCGGTCATCAGGTCGAGGCCCTCGTCGAGCTTCTCGGCCAGCACGCGCGGGTCGGTCTCGTCGCCGAAGCTGCCGAACTCGTCGTCGATCGGCCCGCCGAGACCGGCCCCGAAGATCACCCGCCCGCCGCTCAGCGAGTCCAGCGTCGCGACCTGCCGGGCCAGCTGCTCGGGGCGCCGCCGCGCGACCGGCGTGACGAGCGGGCCGAGCTTGATCCGGGACGTTGCCAGCGCGGCCGCGGTCATCAGCATCCACGGATCGCCGAACGGCTGCCCGCGCCGCCGCTCCTTGCTGTGGACGACGTGGTCCCAGAAGAACAGCCCGTCCCACCCGGCCTCCTCGGCCGCCTGCGCGACCCGGATCACCACCTGGGCGTCGGCGAAGTCCCCGAAGTTCGGGATGTTCACAGAAAAACGCATGGTCACAACCGTAGTTCGACGAACGGAATCGTGTCGCCCGGCAGCAGGTACGTCTCCACCTCGACGAACCCGTGCGCCTTCGCGAACCGCAGCCCGTCGGCATTGCTCGAGAGAATGTGCGTCTCGATCCCGTCCGCGAGCTCCCGCCCGAGGCGCAGGCAGTGCTCGTAGATCGCCGTACCGAAACCACGCCGCCGGTACGCCGGGAGCACGCGGGCGATCACCACCGCCGCCGTGGTCTCCGCCGACGGCGGCCGGACCGTCGAGCAGCCGACCAGTACGTCGTCGTCGTACGCGACCTCGAGCACGTTCCGCGTCGATCGCTCGCGGATGTCGCCGGCCGACAGCGGCGCGGTCGGGATGATCTCGTTGTGCACCCGCTGCCAGTCCAGCAGCGTCGCGTCGTCGGTCACCGGCACGATCCTCAACATTCCGACAGCCAACATCGCCCGGCGCCGGGGGTCAAACGAGTAGTAGCGTTCAGTCCGTGCGGATCCTCTTCGTCGGGAACAGCTTCACGTCCAACAACAACCTGCCCAAGCTGCTCAAGGACCTCGCCGGGGCGCGCGGGATCGAGGTCGAGCACAAGATCATCTCGGCCGGCGGCGCCTCGCTGCGCCAGCACCTGAACGCGGGCAAAGCCCTCGACGCGATCGCGAACGGCGGGTACGACGTCGTCGTACTGCAGGAGCAGAGCACGCTGCCGATCAAGAGCCCGGACCGCTTCCGGGAGAGCGCCCGCGACTTCCACGAGGCGATCGCCGCGGCTGGGGCACGGACTGCGTTCTACCTGACCTGGGCCCGGAGCAACGCGCCGGAGACGCAGCAGGCGTTGACCGACGCGTACACCGGGGCCGCGTCCGAATTGGGCGGAACGCTGATCCCGGTCGGCATGGTCTGGGAGCGGTTCCTGGCCGCCCACGACAAGCCAGTGCTGCACGAGTCCGACAACAGCCACCCGACGCCGGCGGGCAGCTACCTCGGCGCCTGCGTGTTCCTGATCGCGCTGCTCGAGGCGGACCCGGTCGGCATCGACGTACCGGTCAAGGGCCTCGACGCGGAGACGGCCGCCCTCGTCCAGCAGGCCGCGTGGGACATCTGCAACGACCTTATTTAGCGTCGTGGAAGACCAGCCCGAGGGTATGGCGTTGTCCTGAGCGGATCGCGGAGACACCGTGGCGGACCGGCGCGGCCGACCAGCCGCGGGACGAGCGGACCGGGCGGTCGCGGGTGGTGAACAGCAGGCCGTGGCCGTGCGGGATCAGAGTCGACGTACCGCGGGACTGCGCGCGCGGACGTCGTTCGACGAGCAGGAACTCGCCGCCGGTGTGGTCGATACCGGGCTCGTTCAGGTTGATCACGACCTGCAGCGGGAACACCTTGTCGCCGTACAGGTCGCGGTGCAGCGCGTTCCAGTCGCCGGCGCCGTACCGCAGCAGGATCGGGGTCGGGCGGGTCTGCCCGGCGCGGTGGCACACGTCGAGCCATTCATCGAGCGTGTCCGGCCACTCGGCGTCGCGGCCGAGCTTGGCGTACCAGTCGCGCGCGATCGGCAGGAGTCGCGGGTAGAGCGCGTGCCGCAACGCGTCGACGGCCTCGGGGAACGGCTGGTCGAAGTACCGGTACTGTCCCTCGCCGAACCGGTGCCGAGCCATGTCGATCGTCGCCCGGAACCGGCGTACCTCGTCGTACATCCCGGCGATCGCCGCCGCCTCGGCGGGCGTCAGCAGTTGCGGGAGGAGGGCACAGCCGAGGTCGTTCACCTCGGCCGTGACGCTCTCCCAGTCGGCACCGGCGACCCGTCGTTCGTACTTGTTCATACCTCCTGAACGGTGTGGTTCAGGATCGTGTGAGGGGGTAGTACACGCCGCCGGGACCCCAGACCGACGGGAGCAGCAGCAGGCTGCCGTAGTGGTGCATGGCGATGCCCGCGAACGCCGGGGACGAGGACTCGGCGGCGTACACCTTGTCCAGCTCCGCCTCCATGTACGTCCGTCCCTCCTCGTAGAACGTCACCGACGGCGGATCGCTGGTCCCGGACAGGTCCTTGGTCTCCACGCCGATCACCACGGACTTCGGCTTGCCGATCGCGGCGGCGTACGCGAGTTCGTGCTCGGCCCGGGCGATGATCCCCGTCGCGGTGTCGGTGTAGTCCATCAGCGCCACGTAGTCGGTGAGGTCCTGCACGTGGTCGCTCAGCGGCGCGGTCTTGCCGTGCCAGGTGATCGCCGTACAGCAGGTCGAGCTGTCGAACCAGAACGGGATCGCCGGGCCGACCAGCAGTCGCTGACCGGACTTGTTCCGCAGGTCGACGAACTTCTGCAGCAGGTTCAGCCAGTCCGTCGGCAGCGTCGTTCCCGGCTCCTTCCACTCCGGCAGCAGGTACGGCTCGATGTCGACGTTCACCCCGTCGAACCGGGCGCCGGCGGGGACGGAGCGGTTGTAGTCGAGGACCTTCCGGAACTCCGCGACGGCCAGATGCTGGTACTTCGGCAGCGCCCCCAGGTACGGCGGCGTCGTACCGCCCGCGATCACCGCCTGGACGTGGTACCCGCGGCCGCGCGCCCACTGCACGAACGACGCGACCTGGTGGCGCGAGTCCCGCAGCATGTCCTTGCCCTGGTACGCCGCGACGCCGAGGTAGATCGTCCGGACCGGGTCCGAGCCGAACGTGCTGGTGTCGTCCATCATCCGCCCGAGCTTGTCCCGCGCCACGCGGTCGAGGACGGCCGGGTACGAGTTCTGCTCCCACACCCACATCGCCCGGTCCTGCGTGTACGGCTGCTGCGCCAGCGACGCACTCGCCGGTACGACGGCGCCGAACGCCAGCAGCAACGCCAGCACCGCGGCGAGCCGCTTCACACCTGCTCCAGCACGGTGATCGGGGCCAGCATCGTCGCGTCGTCGAGCGGTCGCTCGCCGGTCTCCAGCACCCGCAGGAAGACCTTCAGCCCGGGTACGACGTACTCCGAGTCGAGCCGGATGTCGCTGCTCACGAGCTTGGTCCGCCCAACGAGCTCGGCATGGAACGGGACCCGCCCCGCGTCCGTCGGCTTGACCAGTTGCAGCGTGACGAGGACGCCGCCGGACTGGTACCGCACGGCCACGGTCGATCCGGCGCGCTCGACCTCGACCGGACCCGGCGCGCCCGGCGCGAGCCGCTGTGCCAAGTCGGCGCAGTGGATGCCGTAGAAGAAGATCCCGCTGTACTCGCTGTCCGGATCGGCCGGACCGGTGACCGTGATCGCCTGCAAGTCGTCGATCCCCGAGTTCGCGAGCACGTCGGCGTCCGCGACCCAGCGCACGGCGGAGTACGACGTGACCGCCGCGCCACCCTTTCGCGCCGCATCCAGGATCGCCTGCGCGTCCGCCGTACTCGCCGCCAGCGGCTTGTCCACCCAGACCGGTACGCCGGCCTCGAGGAACGGTACGGCGTGCTCGCGATGCAGGGCGCCGTCGCGGTTCGTGACGATCAGCGCGTCGACCTCGCCGAGGAGTTCCCGCGAGGTCGGGACGATCTTCGTGATCCCGCCGGCTGCGGCGAGCTTCTGGTTCCGCTCGTCGTCGGCGCCGGCCAGCGCGACGATGCGGGTGCCGCCGGCGATCTGCTCGACGTTCAGGTGTTTGACGATCTCGTCGGCGTGGCTGTTCTCGGTCCCGACCAGGGCGATGCGCATCAGTCCTCCAACTCGACAGGACGCCCGGTACGGGCGGACTCGTACACGGCCAGCACGGTCGCCAGCGACCGCCGGCCGGCTTCCAGCGTCACCGCGGGCGGGCGTCCGTCCCGGACGGCGGCGATGAAGTCGCGGTACTGCGCGAGATGCGCCAGCTCGACGGGTCCCCAGTCGCCGGGGCCGGGGAGCGCGGGGGCCTTGGGCGCCTCGCCGTTCGCGGACGCGAAGTACGCCAGCGCGTCGTCGTCGAGGACCGCCGTGCCTTGGTCGCCGTGGATCGTCAGCCGGACCGGGCGACCCGGGTACGCCGCCGTACTCGCGAGCATCAGGCCGATCGCGCCGCTCTCGAACACGATCGACGCGCCCGCCAGGTCCTCGACTTCGATGCCCTCGTGGGCGAGCCGGCCGGTCTGCGCGCTGACCCGCACCGGGCGGCCGAGCATCCAGACCAGCAGGTCGAGCGCGTGGATGCCCTGGTTCATCAGTGCGCCGCCGCCGTCCACCGCGAGGGTGCCGCGCCAGTCGTCGCCGTCGTAGTACGACTGCGGGCGGAAGAACGCGGACTCGGCGATCCCGGAGGTGACCCGGCCGAGCGCGCCGCCGTCGATCGCCGCGCGGATCTGCGCGACCGGCGGCTGGAACCTGCGCTGGCTGATCACGGATACGGTCAGCCCGGTCGCCTGTTGCGCGGCGATCAGCCGGTCCGCGGCTTCGAGCGTGATGTCGACCGGCTTCTCGACGATCACGTGCTTGCCGGCTTCGAGCGCCTCGATGGCGACGTCCGCGTGCAGCGCGCTGGGCAGGCAGATCCCGACCGCGTCGAGCTCCTCGGCCGCATAGGCCTCGGCCGGGGTCGCGTACACCTGCGCGCCGTACTGCTCCGCCAGCTTCCCGCCGCGCTCGAGGTTCTGGTCGACCACCGCCACCAGCGCGGCCTCGTTACCCAGTGCGTCAATCAGACGCGCATGCACGGTGCCGATCGCGCCGGCACCAATCAGAGCAAAACGCATGAGACCCCTCTTCATCCAATGGACCAGTCGATGGGTACGCCGCCGTGCTCGGCCGACTGCTGTGCCAGCAGTGCGATCCGGGTGGCGAGGATGCTGCGTTCGGTCGTGATGTCCGGTTCGTTGCCCGCGGCAAGCGCCTGCAGCGGCAGCTCCGCCGGGCGGTGGCCGGCCGGCAGCGGTACGTCGTACGGCGCCGCGTCATGGGTGGTGAGCACGAGCCGGTTCCGCGCCCACAGCAGCTCCGCCGTCCCGTGCGTCCCGATCAGCTTCATCCGGTAGTCCCCGTGCACCGGCGACCCGGCCGGGTTCATCCAGTCGACGCCCGCCGTGACGACCGCACCGGCGCCGTTCAAGGTCGCGACGCCGTACGACCCGCCGACCACCGCGCCGCTCACCGTCCCGCTCGTCAGGCCGGTGAAGAGCAGTGCCGCGTCGATGTCGTGGACGGCCAGGTCGTTGAGCACACCGCCGTACCGCTCGGGCTCGAAGAACCAATCGGGGCGGGTCGGCCGGTTGAGTTTGTGCGGGCCGGACGACGTCACGCCGTGGATCGTGCCGAGCCGATCGAGGATCTCCCGGGCCGCGAGGGTCACGGGGTAGTAGCGCTTCTCGAAGAGCACGGTCACGTGCCGACCGGTCCGCCGCGCGGCCTCCTCGATCGCGTCCAGGTCCTCGAGCGTCGTACACAACGGCTTGTCCGCCAGCACGTGCGCTCCCGCGTCGAGAGCGTCGACCGTGACGCGCCCGCGGTCGCCGTAGATCCCCGCGACCATCACCACGTCCGGCCGCACCTCGCGCAGCATCTCCTGGTGGTCGGTGAAGACCTTCGCGTCGTACGGCGCGGCCCACCGCTCGGCGGTCTCCCGGGACGGGTCCGCGACCGCGACCAGGACGGCTCCGGGCAGGTGGTCGAGCTCCGCGGTCAGGTAGCCCACGTGCGGGTGGGCGGCGCCGGCGATCGCGATCCGAGTCATGGTCGTGAGTTCACCATGCAACCGGTTGCATTGCAACCGTCCATTCCCTGAGACAGAGTCCAGTAAGTCAATCTGTTTAGTACCTTTTGATCACGGAACGTGACCCGAAAGAAGGACGAGATGACCGAACCCAGCTGGTCGTTCGAGACCCGGCAGATCCATGCCGGCCAGACCACCGACCCGACCACCAAGGCGCGGGCGCTGCCGATCTACCAGACCACGTCGTACACCTTCGACAGCACCGACCACGCCGCCGGCCTGTTCGGGCTCAAGGAGTTCGGCAACATCTACACCCGGATCCAGAACCCGACGCAGGACGCCGTCGAGCAGCGGATCGCCAGCCTGGAGGGCGGTACGGCGGCGCTGCTGCTCGCGTCCGGCCAGTCCGCCGAGACCCTCGCGCTGCTGAACGTCGCAGAGGCCGGCGACCACATCGTCAGCAGCCCGAGCCTGTACGGCGGGACGTACAACCTGTTCCACTACACGTTCCCGAAGCTCGGCATCGAGGTGTCGTTCGTCGACGACCCGAACGACCTGGAGTCCTGGCAGGCCGCCGTCCGGCCGAACACCAAGGCGTTCTTCGCGGAGACGATCGCGAACCCGAAGAGCGAGATCCTCGACATCGCCGGCGTCGCGGAGGTCGCGCACACCGCGGGCGTTCCGCTGATCGTCGACAACACCGTCGCCACGCCGTACCTGATCCGCCCGATCGAGCACGGCGCGGACGTGGTCGTGCACTCGGCGACGAAGTACCTCGGCGGGCACGGGACCGCGATCGCCGGCGTGATCGTGGATTCCGGGACGTTCGACTACGCGGCCGACCCGGAGCGGTTCCCCGGGTTCAACCAGCCGGACCCGAGCTACCACGGGTTGACGTACGCGCGGGACCTCGGCGTCGGGTCGGACCTCGGCAACCTGGCGTACATCCTGAAGGCCCGCGTGCAGTGGCTGCGGGACCTCGGGCCGGCGGCGTCGCCGTTCAACGCGTTCCTGATCGCGCAAGGCCTGGAGACGCTGTCGCTGCGGATCGAGCGGCATGTCGACAACGCGCTGAAGGTCGCGCAGTGGCTGGAGCAGCGGGACGAGGTGGAGTCCGTCGCGTACGCCAGTCTGCCGTCGTCGCCGTGGTACGAGCTGGCCCAGAAGTACGCGCCGCGTGGTGCGGGGGCCGTGGTGTCGTTCGAGATCAAGGGCGGTGTCGACGCGGGCAAGCGGTTCGTCGACGCGCTCAAGTTGCACAGCCACGTGGCGAACATCGGCGACGTACGCTCGCTCGTCATCCACCCGGCGTCCACGACGCACAGCCAGTTGGCGGAGGCGGAACTGGCGGCGACGGGAGTGACGCCCGGGCTGGTGCGGCTCGCGGTCGGGATCGAGCACCTCGACGACATCCTGGCCGACCTGGAGGTCGGGTTCGCGGCAGCCAAGTGAAGCAGTTCGCCGAGGTCGGGGAGCTCCGGCTGGAGAGCGGTACGACGCTGCCCGGCGTACGGATCGCCTACGAGACCTGGGGTCGGCCCAACGTTGCCCGGAGCAACGGCGTACTGATCTGTCATGCGCTCACCGGTGACGCGCACGTGATCGGTCCGGCCGGGCCTGGGCAGCCGACGCCCGGCTGGTGGGACGGGCTGACGCGGTACCTCGACCCGGCGGACTGGTTCATCGTCGCCGCCAACGTGCTCGGTGGTTGTCAGGGGACCACCGGGCCGTCGACCGAGGCCCCGGACGGGCGGGCCTGGGGGAGTCGCTTCCCCGCGCTCACCGTCCGGGACCAGGTTGCCGCCGAGGCCTTGCTGACCGATGCGCTGGGCATCGATCGCTGGGCGGCGGTGATCGGCGGCTCGATGGGCGGGATGCGCGCGCTGGAATGGCCGCTGCTGTACCCGGACCGCGTCGGTACGGCGATCGTCCTCGCCGCCACGCCCGCCGCCTCGGCCGAGCAGATCGCCTGGTGCGCACCGCAGCTCGCCGCGATCACGTCCGACCCGGACTGGCAGAACGGCGACTACTACGGCACCGGCCGGGCGCCGACCGCGGGCCTGGGCATCGCCCGCCGGATCGCGCACATCACCTACCGCTCCGAGTACGAACTGGCCACCCGCTTCGGCCGCACCCGCCAGGCGCCCGACGACCCGAGATTCGCCGTCGAGTCCTACCTCGACCACCACGCCGCCAAACTCGTCAACCGCTTCGACCCCGGCTCCTACGTCACCCTCACCCGAGCCATGAACACCCACGACATCACCCGCGGCAGGGGCGACCTCGCGCACGTGCTGGGCGGCCTCAAGTCCCGCTTGGTGGTCGCCGCGGTGGATTCGGACCGCCTCTATCTCCCCGCACAGTCCAGGGCCATCACCACAGCCCATCCGCCCGCCGGCCCGCTCCACGTCATCACCTCGCCGTACGGCCACGACGGCTTCCTGATCGAACTCGATCAGGTGGGAAAGCTGATCACCTCACAACTGCGAATCTGAAACTCAAGCCCTCGGAGGTGAGTACCTTCAGCCGGGTCGGCGAGACCCCAGGACTGTCGTAGAAGCGGGTGCCCTCGCCCAGCAGTACGGGGGAGATGTGGAGGGCGATCTCGTCGACGAGCCCGGCTTCGAGCGCCAGCCGGGGTGCGGCGCCGCCCGTGACGACGAGGTCCTTGTCGCCCGCCGCTTTCACCCCGTCGGCGATCAGGTCGCCGATGTCGCCGGACACGTACGTGAACTCCGGCACCGGGTTGGACGCCGGATCCTTGTGCGTGTAGATCAGGATCGGCCCGGTCCACTTCCCGCCGTACGGGCGGTTCTCGCTCATCACCTCGACCAGCCGGCCGCCGCACAGGAACGCGCCGCAGCCCGCGACCACCTCGGCGCCCAGCCCGGACAGGGCGCCGTCGCCGAGGAACATCCAGTCGACGCCGTCGTCGCGATCGCCGATGAAACCGTCCAGAGACATCGTCATGTGCCAGATCACTGTCATGACCACCAGCCTGCGCCGGGCCGGATCCATGCGTCCAATGCCAATATGGCGACAAATACATAGATATCATCGATACATGCTCGATCTCGTCCGGCTGCGGGTGCTGGCCGCGGTCGCCGCGCACGGCTCGGTCACCGCGGCGGCCGCGGCGCTCCACTACACGCAGCCCACCGTCAGCCATCACCTCGCCCGGCTGGAGGCCGCCACCGGCGCGAAGCTGGTCCGCAAGTCCGGCCGCGGCATCCGGCTCACCCCGGAAGGCGAGATGCTCGCCCGGCGCGCGGCCGAGATCGTCGGCCGGGTCGACGCCGCCGACGCCGAGCTCGCCGCGCTTGTCGGCCTGCGCTCCGGGCGGGTCCGGGTCGGCGCGTTCAGCTCCGCGCTCAGCGAACTCGTCCCGCCCGCGGCCGCCGAACTCCGCGGCGAGCACCCGAACCTCGAGCTCGAACTCACCGACGTCCACCCGCGGGTCGCCGTACCGCAGCTGCGGGCCGGCGAGCTCGACCTTGCGATCGTCTTCCGGTACGACGACGAGCAGCCGGACGACGGCATCCGCTACACGTACCTGCGGGACGACCCGATCCACCTGCTCAGCCGCCGTACCGGCGAAACGCTCGCCGACCACCGGGACTCGGACTGGATCGCGGGCTGCGTGAACTGCCGGCGCGAGCTGCTGGAGCACTGCGCGGACGCGGGGTTCACGCCGCGGATCGCGTTCACCAGCGACGATGTGATCGTCAAGCAGGCCTTCGTCCGGGCGGGCCTGGGCGTCACCACCTCACCCGGCCTGGCGCTGCGCGCGCACCGCGCCGCCGGCGTCCGCGCGACCGAACTCCCGATCGTCCGGCGCATCCTGCTCGCCACCTACGGCGAACCGCCGGACCCGCCGGCCACGAGAGCCTTCATAGAAGCGCTAAAACGAGTAACACTGGACTAGGAGCCGTCCGACTCCGGTTGGAGGACCGGGTGATGGGGCACTTGGTGAGAATGGTGGACGTCGGGCTGCGGTACGAGCGGATCTGGCGGGCGGCCGTGGGGCTGCTGGCCACACTCGGGGTGCTCACGGCGCTGGTGTTCGTGTCGCCGTCGACCAACCTGGCAGCGTTCCTGGTGGCAGCGTTCACGATCGGCGCGGTCTGCCTGAGTGTCGGCTTAGGACGCGACCTGCCGAACGCCGACCTGCTCCGAGCCGTGCCGCGCGGGGCGGTGCTCGGCGCACTGTGCGTGCTGGCGATCTGCGGGTACGCCGCCGCCGTCGGCGCGCGCACCGTGATGCTGGTCCTGCTGGTCCTCGGCGTCTCCCCACCAGTCGTCAGCTGGCTGCGCACCGCACCACCAAAAACCGAACCCGCCTGGACCAACCCCACCCGCGCCGACTCCGGCCGCGCCGGCTCCGGCCGCGCCGGCTCCGGCCGCGCCGGCTCGCGCGGAGCGGGCTCCGGCGGCTCGGGCGGTGCGGGGTCGGGCCGTGCTGGGACGCGCGGTGCGGGGTCGGGCCGTGCTGGCTGGGGCCGTGCTGGCTCGGGTGGTGCGGGCTCGGGTGGTGCTGGTTCGGGCGGTGCGGGGTCGGGCCGTGCTGGCTCGGGCGGCGCTGGGTCGGGCGGTGCTGGCTCGGGCGGTGCAGGCTCGGGTGGTGCAGGGTCTCGCCGGGGCCGCGCTGGCCGTGGTGGGTCTGGCCGTGCGGGCTCCGGCCGGGGCGAACGCGACGGCGGATCGACGGGGTTCGGCTGGTTCGCGCGCGACCGGGACGACGGCGAGCCGGGGCGCGCGTCGGGGGACGGCGGGCCGGGGCGCGCGTGGGGGACTGACCGCGGCGACAGGGCTGGCGGCTCGCCGCAGGGTCCGCTGGATCTCGGCGACGGCTCCGGCAGCTCGAACGACCCGGAGCGCGGTGCGAGCTCCGGCAGTTGGGACGGCGAGGAGCGCGGTGCGGGCTCCGGGGGTTGGGATGGCGCCGAGGGCGGTGCGGGCTCCGGGAGTTGGGATGGCGGGGTGGGCGGTGCGGGCTCTGGCGGTTGGGATGGCGGGGTGGGCGGTGCGGGCTCTGGCGCTTGGGATGGAGGGGTGGGCGGTGCGGGCTCTGGCGGTTGGGATGGCGGGGAGGGCGGTGCGGGCTCCGGGAGTTCGGGTGGTGGGGAGGGCGGTGCGGGCTTCGGGTGGGCGGGGTCTGATCGGGGCGGAGGTTCGGACAGGCGAGGCCGCGACCGCTCGACGCGCTTCGGGTGGTCGCGGCGGCGCCGTCGGGTCGAGAAGAAGTTGCCGTCGGCACCTTCTCTGCAGCAGGAGTTGCCGTTGCCGAAGTACCTGACCGCCGTCGTCCGCAGCGTCGGCGAGCTCACCGACGAGGAGCTGTGCCTGGCCTGGCGCCGGAGCTTCACCCAGCTGGAGCGGACCGTCCGTCCCGACCACCGCCAGGCGATGGTCGACGTACGCCGCGCCTACCTCGACGAACTCGAACGCCGCCACCCCGAGTCCTTCACCAGCTGGCTCGCCTCCAACCCCCGCGCCGCCGGCAACCCGGCCCGCTTCTTCACCCACCGAGCAGACCACTAGCCTGCCAAGGATTTCACCAGCAGGACGCTGGTACTGCAGCCGCAGGTCGAGCGGTGATACCGCCGCGTCGCCCGAGTCGGCATGGCCGTGGCCGGTCTCATCGGAAACTTTTGGCCGGATAGCGGCAACTTTGTTCCGCAGTGCGGGGCGTGCGGGGTGGCGACGTGAATTTCGACAGGACGTGTCCGTCCTCGGCGTGGTCCGTGCGGACTCAGCGACGGTCCGCGGCAGGTGTCGCGAGTGACTATGTCCTGTCTGTCTTCACACCATCCGATCCCGTCCCGTCCGATCCGGTCTTGTCCTGGTCGTGGTTGCTCGGGCAGCCCGCGGCGCGGCCTTCGACCGTGACGAGTCGGCGGCGGCGCTGCGCCGGTCCGCAGGTGCTGCAGGGGTCCTTCCCCTGGCCGGGTGACCCGTCGCCGACCACAGCGGCCCGACCACGGCGCACCCCTGTCCGTCGAGTCGTGGTGATGTGCTCCGACCCCAGCGCCCGAGTCGTGGATCTTGGTCGCCGAACCCGTTTCACAACCATTTCCCACGACTCGACGGACTAGTTGCCTCCGGCTACGAATCCGGGGCCTTCGGAGAGTTCAGGTCTGGCCAGCCGGCTTACGCCCGAACTTCAGAAGCGGACTACTGGAGCAGTTCGTTCGTGAGCGGCGTGCGCTGAAAGCGGTCTGCAAGTCCGCCGCGATCAGCTCGACCGCGTGGCGGCCGGCCGACAACGCGGCCGGGAAGTTGAGGAACGCGTGCATCGTGTCGGCGTACTCGACCAGCTCCGTCGGTACGCCGTCCTGCTTCAGCCGGGCCGCGTACGCGACCGCGTCGGCTCGCAACCAGTCCCGCCCGGCGGCCAGCATCAGCGTCGGCGGGAGGCCCGCGAGCGACGCGGCCCGCAGTGGTACGGCGCCGGCCGGGATCTCGCGGGTGCCGAAGTACCACTCGTGCCAGTCGGCGCTCGGGTGCAGGTCGAGCACCGGATAGCAGAGGATCTGCCGATGGGGGAGCGGCGTACCCGCGTCGCGTGCTCGTAGGCACACACCGGCCGCCAAGGCACCGCCCGCGCTCTGGCCGCCGATCGCGATCCGGCCGTCGCCGTCGAGGTTGTCGCGCAGCCACCCGAGGGTGTCGTACGCGTCCTGAAGTCCTGCTGGGCAAGGGTTTTCGGGGGCCAAGCGGTAGTTGAGCGAGACAAGGGTGACGTTGCCGTAGGCAGCGATCCGGGAGGTGGCGTACTCGATGTCGCGGAGGTCCCCGCCGACGAAGCCGCCGCCGTGCAGCCACAGGAGGATCGGGCGCGGGCGGATCGAATGCCGGTACACACGGGCCTGCAGTGTTCGCCCAGGAAGGTGGATGGCGATGTCTTCGGTGGTGACTCGTGGGTCGGGCTCGCCGGCGATCGCGGGGTCGGGGAGCTCTTCACGGTCTAGGAGCAGCGCCTGGTACGGGTCGAGGCCGGGCGTGGTCGGTAGGTCGGCGAGGTGCTTCAGCAGCGCGTCCGTCTCCGGGCCGAACTGTGGATTGTCGACAATCGTCATGCGGACACCGGCTGCAGGTGGCGCGCCGCATGCGCGAACAGCATCCCGTCGGGCGTGGTGGATACGTATTCAGTCAGCGCCCCGATCCCGCCGTCGAACCCGGCCCCGGTGGCCGGATCCGCCCAGGCGGCCTCGTCGTACTGCGTGATCTCGGCGACCAGCGCGTCGCCGACGCTGCGGAACCGGTGCAGGACCAGCTCCGACGGGATCCGCCGCCCCGCCTCGACGCCGCCCAGGTTGAGGGCGCTGCCGATCTCCGCGGTCTCCCAGCGCAGGTCGAGGCTCCAATGCGGCCGGCCCGCCCGCGCTTCCCGCAGTACGGCGAGGTTGATCTCGTCCCACATCAGCACGTGCGCGACGAGGTCGTGCAGCGAGTCGCAGAAGTGCCCGAGCGGCCCGTCGTGGACGTCGTACCGCGCCCGCAGTTCGTCCTCGGTCTTCCCGTCGACCCTGCTGAGCAACAGTTCCTGGTCGCGGCGGATCATCGCGGCCGCCTGGGCCGGTGTCGTCGTCGGTGTGCGCATGGCCGCCAATCAACCACCCGCCCGCCGTCCGCACCGCAGGATTGCGCGAAGTCCTCAATCCGCGGGCTCCTATCATCAGCTGAACCCCTAACAGAGGAGATGGGCGTGAAGATCGGGATCGTCGGGGCCGGCGGTGTGGGCGGGTACTTCGGTGCCCGGCTGGCGGCGGCCGGGCAGGACGTCGCGTTCGTGGCTCGCGGCAAGCACCTGGAGGCGATCAGGTCGACGGGGTTGGTTGTGCACAGCCCGGCGGGGGATCTCCAGCTGCCGGTGCGCGCCACCGACGACCCGGCCGAGATCGGCGCGGTCGACTATCTGCTGATCTGCGTGAAGACCTGGCAGCTGCCCGACGTGATCGAGACGATCCGCCCGCTCGCCGGCCCGGACACCGCGATCGTCACGGTGCAGAACGGCGTCGAGGCGCCGGGCCAGGTCGCGCAGGTGTACGGGCAGGACGCCGTACTGCCTGGCGCCGCTGAGGTGATCGCGTACGTCGAAGGTCCCGGCGTGATCCGCCATCTCGGCAACGGCAAGCTCAACGTCGGCGAGTGGGCGAACGGGTCGACCCCGCGGCTCGAGCGACTCCGGGCGGCGTTCGAGGGCGCCGGGTTGCAGGCGACGATTCCGGACGACATCTGGGCGGCCCTGTGGACGAAGTTCCTGTCGGTAGTCCCGACCGGCGGCCTCGGTACGGCGACCGGCGCCGGGTACGGCGTACTCCGCACCCAGCCCGCCACCCGGCAACTCCTCACCGAGGCCACCAGCGAGATCCGCGACCTGGCCCGCGCCCGCGGGATCCAGCTGGCCGCTGACGTCGTCGAGCGCACGCTCGACTGGATCGACCAGCTGCCCGCCGACGGCACCACGTCACTCCAGCGCGACCTGATCGCCGGCCGCCCGTCCGAGCTCGACGCCTGGACCGGCGCCGTCGTCCGCCTCGGCCGCGAGTCCCGGGTCCCCACCCCGATCAACACCCTCCTGTTCGAATTCGCCACCGCCCGCGTCCTTGCTGCCGGCAACTAGCCTTCGATCCGCGCGCGGGTCCGGGCTTCCGTGACGGGCCGCGCGTCGTACGTCCGGACCGCGGCGAACAACGCGCACAGCGTGACGCCGTAGATCGCGACGCCGAGCGGCAGCGCGCTCGTCATGCTGAGCCCGATCATCACCACGGCCCACCCGCCGGCCACGATCGCGGCGTACCGCTGCCAGCCGGTCCATGACCGCAGTACGACGACTCCGGCCACCAGCAGACCGATCGCGGTGAGTGCGACGCCGAGGCCGAAGCCCGCGCCCACGACCTGTGGTCCGGTGTCGGTGAGGCGCCGGTCGGCGATCGGGAGCGACATCAGCTCGGCGACCAGCAGGACCAGCGTGCCGGCGGCGGCGATCGCGGCCCCGATCCGCCCGGCGCGGGGCGGCAGCGCGCGGAACAGGGCGACCATGCCGAGGAACACCAGCAGATGGAGTACGGCGTACGCGACCGAGACCGGTACGAACGCGCCGGCGCTCCACGGGTAGCTCCACTGCTGGTCGGAGATCGTGGACGCCGGCTTCACGAACGCCTCGACGGCGATCCCGGTCAGCGTGGTGATTGCGGCACCGATCAGGCCGATGCCGGACAGACTGCGGTTCATGGTTCCCCACCTTTCGAAGACAGTGGTTCGACGGTAGGAACGCGGCGCCGGAGTCCGCATCGGCAGCAGTACGGCGTTCGATGTAGGTGCCAGCACTGTTGGCGGGAGGCCTCCGCGCTGCCACGATGGTGCCGTGGGTGGGCGTCGGCCGGCGATCGCCGGGATGTTCGGGGTGAGCGTGCTCGCGGAGATCGCCGCGATCATCCTGTCGTGGCGGCTCGAACCGGTCTACGACGCGCTGCTCTACGTCCTGTTCAACCTCGCCACGGTCGGTGCGGGCGCGGTGATCGCGTGGCGGCGGCCGGAGAACGCGATCGGGTGGCTGTTCCTCGGGTTCGGTCTGCTGAACACGGTGGCCTCCGACCTCGCCCAGGGATGGGGCCTCCGCGCGGCCGCGGAGGGGTGGCCGGGCGGCCCCGTCGGCGAGGGGATCTCGGCGGTCAGTTGGCTGCCGAGCGGGTACGGATGGACGCTGACATTCCTGCTGTTCCCGACCGGGCGGTTGCCGGGGCGGCGGTGGCGGGCGGTGCCGTGGGTCGGTGCTGTTGGGTTGCTGGTCAGCATGGCCGCGTGGGCGTTGAGTCCGGAACGCGGGCGGGACTTCGTGTCGGGACGTAATCCGATCGCGGTGGCCGGGCTGCCGACCGGGGTGCTGCTCGGGGTCGGGATGCCGTTGTTCCTGGGGGCGTTGCTCGCGGCGGTGCTGTCGCTGGCGGTGCGGTTCAGTCGGTCGGCCGGGCTGGAACGTCAGCAGTTGAAGTGGTTCGTACTCGCGGCGGTGGTCGCCGGCGTCGCACTGCCGACGAGCTTCGCGCTGTGGTACGTGAGCCCGGCGGCGGGGGTGATCGCGGCCGTCGCGCTGA
Source organism: Kribbella sp. NPDC059898 (assembly GCF_042730855.1). NCBI lineage: Bacteria > Bacillati > Actinomycetota > Actinomycetes > Propionibacteriales > Kribbellaceae > Kribbella > Kribbella sp. NPDC059898. Next base: position 244,146 of record NZ_JBHWKR010000002.1, on the reverse strand, counting down.
CCGGTCTGCCGCTGGCGGCGGGCGCGGCGATCCTGCGGTACCGGTTGTACGACGTGGATTTCGTGATCAGCCGGACGGTCGCGTACGCCGGGTTGACCATACTGCTGGTGGCGTCGTACGCCGTCGTGACCGTTGCCCTGGGCACCTTCCTCGGGAGCGGCTCGGGATGGACGGTCGCCGTCGCGACGCTAGTCTGCGCGGTGCTGTTCTGGTCGCTGCGCTCACGGATCCAGGACACGGTGGACCGCCGCTTCAACCGCTCGCGGTACGACGCCCTGCACCGAATGACCGCCTTCCTCGACGACGTACGCGCCGGCCGCCGCCCCCCGGAGGACGTCCAGACAGTCCTCCGCGAAATCCTCACCGACCCCACCCTAGAACTCCTCGTCTACCTCCCCGAAACCCACCACTACACCCCCCTCACCACCACCCCCCACCCCAACCACCCCGCCCCGCTTCACCCCACCCCCGACCGGGTCGGCACCTCCCGCCTCGATCACCCGGATCCGCTCCGCGCCGCTTCCGACCGGGTCGGCACTCCCCGCCTCGACCACCCCGACCCGCTCCGCGCCGCTCCCGACCGGGCCGGCACCTCCCGCCTCGACCACCCCGACCCGCTCCGCGCCGCTCCCGACCGGGCCGGCACCTCCCGCCTCGACCACCCCGACCCGCTCCGCGCTGCCCCCGAGCAGGTCGGCGCACCCGACCCCGGTAGCGCGGGGGCAGGCGGGGCTTCGGTGGGCGTGGGGAGGGTTGGTGGGGCTTCGGTGGGCGTCGGGCGGGTTGGTGGGGAGCGCGGTGGGCGGCAGCGGATTGCGATCGAGCGTGGGGATCAACCGATCGGGGTGATCCTGTGGGACGGTGCGAGCCCGCTCGGCCCGGAGTTGGTACGGCAGGTGCTGGAACACGGTGGTCTGGCAGTGGAGATCGCCCGCCTCCGCGCCGAACTGAACCTCCAACTGACCGAGGTGAAAGCCTCCCGCGCCCGCATAGTCACCGCAGCCCACGCCGAACGCCGCCGCATCGAACGAGACCTCCACGACGGAGCCCAGCAACGCCTGGTCTCCATAGGCCTAGCCCTCCGCCACGCCCAACACCAACTGGAATCCGGGCCTGAAATCGCGGCGGTTCAGAAGACGTTGGAGGGGGCTGTGGCTGAGGCGGCGGTGGCTATTGGGGAACTGCGGGAGTTGGCGCGCGGGTTGCCGCCGGCGCAGTTGGATTCGGGGTTGGGGGCGGCGTGTGCGGAGCTGGCGCGGCGGGCTCCGTTGCCTGTGTCGGTGCGGATGCCGGACCAGCGGTTCGACAGCGGGGTCGAGGCGGCGGCGTACTTCATCTGCTGCGAAGGCCTCACCAACGCCGTCAAGCACGCGTCCGCGACCCGCATCCACCTGATCGCCACCCACGACCGCGACCACCTCCTCATCCGCGTCGTCGACGACGGCATCGGCGGCGCCGCCCCCCGGAACGGCACCGGCCTCACCGGACTCGCCGACCGGGCCGCCGCCCTGGGCGGGACCTTCCAGATACAGAGCCGGCCAGGCGCCGGTACGACGCTCGCCGCGGACCTGCCATGCGACCCGTGACCACCGACCACCAGCCACCGCACCGCAAACACAGGGTGCCCCTGCGCGAGGACGTGGCGCCGTTCCGCGAGGGTGGAGTGCCGTTCGGCGGTGGCGAGGTGTCGCGCGAGGGTCAGGTGCCGCTCGGTGGGGGTGATGTGCCGGTCGGCGGGGGGCAGGTGTCGCTGGGCGAGGGAGGGGTGCCGTTCGGGGGTGGCGAGGTGCCGCGCGAGGGTCAGGTACCGCTCGGCGAGGGAGGGGTGCCGTTCGGGGGTGGCGAGGTGCCGCGCGAGGGTCAGGTACCGCTCGGCGACGGCGACGTATCGCTCCGGGAGGACGAGGTGCTGGTGCGCGAGGGTGATGTGCCGGTTTGCGAGGGTCAGGTGTCGCGCCGTGGGGGTTTGCGGGTTGTGATTGCTGAGGATCAGGTGTTGCTTCGGGAAGGGCTTCGGATGTTGTTCGTGGACGGTGGTCATGAGGTTGTCGCGACGCTTGGCGATGCGGACGGCCTGCACGACGCGGTCACGACGTACTCCCCGGATCTCGTCGTCGCGGATATCCGGATGCCGCCGACGCACACCGACGAGGGGGCGCGGGCGGCGCAGTCCTTGAAGGGCGCGCACCCGGAGCTCGGCGTACTCCTGCTGTCGCAGCACATCGAGACGCAGTACGTCGTGGAGCTCGTGTCGCTCGGCGGATTCGGCTACCTCCTGAAGGACCGGGTGCTCGATGTGGCCGAGTTTCTCGCCGCCGCCGAGCGGGTCGCCCGCGGCGGCTCAGCCCTGGACCCGCAGGTGGTCGCCGGGCTGATGGCGCGCCGCGACCCGCTGGCGACGCTGACCGAGCGCGAACGCGGCGTACTCGCGCTGATGGCCGAAGGCCTCACGAACACCGGCATCGCGAAGCGCCTCTACCTCAGCGAACGGACCGTCGAGGCGCACGTCCGCCACCTCTTCACAAAACTGGACCTCCCCGAAACCGAGGACGGCCACCGCCGCGTCCTCGCCGTACTGGCGCACCTCAGCGCCGCGACTCCTCGAAGCCCAGCTCGCTGAGGATGTCGCCGACCGGGCGGCCGGGGGCGGCGGCGGTGACGAGGCCGCGGATGCAGGCGGTCATCACCATCCGGAAGTAGGCCTCGCCGCTGATGGCGGGGAGTTCGACCTGGGCCCCGCCGAGTACGGCGTCGTTGGCGAGCAGGGCGTACACCTTCTCGAGTTCGCGGCGGTGTGAGCCTTCGAAGTACGGGCGGTGGCGTTCCTCGGCGGCGCTCAGGTTGATCGCGAGCGCGGCGACGCCGCCGGACAGCATCAGCGCGGCGCCGGGGCCGTACCCGCGCCGCCCGAGCGCCTCGACGGCCTCTCGCTGGAGTCTGATGCCGGCTTCGCCGCGGGGAAACAGACCCTGCATGTAGCCCGCCAGCCCCGGATGGCCGAGAACGAAGTCGCGGATCTGCTGCGCGAACGACAGCAGGTGCGCCTTGATACCGTCCGTAGGATTGTCAACAATCTGCAGCTCCCGCAGTACCGCCTCGCCGACCAGCGCCTCGAGGCCGGGCTTGCCGTCGACGTGCCGGTACAGGGCCGTCGGGCTGACGCCGAGCGCGGTCGCGACGCCGTTCACGGTCAGGTTGGGCAGGCCGAGCCGCAGCCCCTCGCGTTCGATGTCCGCGACCGTGATCTGTGCCTGGCGACCGCCGGTCTTCCGGCGGGGCGGATTCGCTGTCACAACCCTCCTCTGTTCGGGGCTGACCCCAAAGTTATGCTACTAACTTAGATCGACGCCGTCACCGACGGTGATCTGTTCTGTCCCTCACTCCTCAGGAGATCATGGTGAGCGCACCACGCCCCACCCGGCGCACGATGCTCAAGGCCGCCGGCGGGCTGACCGTCGCTGCCGGCCTCGGCGCCGGCACCATTCTGGCCACCTCCCTCGCCGCGAGCGCCGCGGACGACGGGTTCGGCCTGCACATCACGGATCGGAACGAGAGCGATCCGCGGATGTGGTACTACCGCTTCCAGACCGCCGAGATCAGCTGGGCGCCGGCCGTGAACGTCCTGCTGCCGAGTGACTATCACACCAGCGGGCGCACGTACCCGGTGCTGTACCTGCTGCACGGCGGCCTGGGCGACTTCATGGAGTTCGACCACCACCACATCCGCGAGCTGACCGCCGACAAGCCGCTGATCGTCGTGATGCCCGACGGCGGCCACGCCGGCTGGTACTCGAACCCGGTGAGCAGCAACTCCGGCCCGCACAACTGGGAGAGCTTCCACCTCAACCAGTTGGTCCCGTGGGTGGACGCGAACTTCCGCACGTACGCCGAGTTCGCCGGCCGCGCCGTCGGCGGCTTCTCGATGGGCGGCTTCGGCGCGCTCAAGTACACGGCGAAGTACTACGGCCACTTCTCCTCGATCAGCGCGCACTCCGGCCCGCCCAGCCTGCGCCGGGACAACGGCCTGGTCGTGCACTGGGCGAACGTGTCCTCCGCGGCCTCGGACCTGGCCGGCGGGACGATCTACGGCGCCCCGGCCTGGGACGAGACCCGGGTCACGAACGACAACCCGATGCAGAACCTGGAGCGCTACCGCGGCAAGCGCATCTTCATGGTCGCCGGCACCAGCCCCGGCCCCGACCCGTTCGACCTCGCCAACGAGCGCGAGGTCCTGGCCGGCCAACGCGAGTTCAAGGCTGCCCTCGATGCGGCCAACATCCCGTACACCGCCCACGAGGACGGCGGCGGCCACGTGATCCGCGAAGACCGGCTGGCCGAAGACCTGGAGGGCATCGTCGCCCACCTCCGGAAGGCCTGACCATCAGCTCCACCGGTAGCGAGTCTGGGACGACTCGCTGCCGGTGCTGAAGGCGAATGCCTTGTCCGGCTGAACCTTGTAGAGCTGAGCATTCCCGGTCCGGACGGCGTCGCCCAGTTGATGCCAGGTTCCGTCCTCGCGGGTCAGCTGCCAGCCGTAAGCCTGTTCGAAGGCGGTCGCCACGGCTTCCCTGGTGGCTTGGTCGGTGACGAGGCTCGCAGTGCCTTCGATGACGTAGTCGTTGCCGGTCAGGGTGCCGGTTCCGGTGGTGAGCGCACAGTGCGGGTTGGCGCTGAGGTTCTTGGCTTTCTGCTCGTGCTCCCCGGTGGTGAACCACATGGCGCCGAGCGCCCAGATTGCCAGCAACGGTGTCACGTGGGGCCGGCCGTCCCGGCGTACCGTGCAGAGCTGGAATTTCTGGATCCGCCGCAGTGACCATTCGGTGGCCTCCCACAGTATCGGGCCGGCGCCTGGCGAGGAGAAGGCGCCGACGCTGGTGTGCGGCACAGTCGAGTCGTGGGCCTGAGGAGTGGTCATGATTTGCTCCTGCTGATCGTCGCGGATTCCGCCCCCCACATCCGTGGGGCAGCTCAGTGGGTCCCGGCGAGCTGGTCGGCCAGGATCGTGGTCACCGACAGTGTGGTGTTGAAGTCCGGGTTGAGCCGGGTTTTCGTCAGCGCGAAGGCGACTCCTCGGGCGGGGTCCGCGTAGGCGTAGCTGCCGCCCCCGCCCGGCCATCCGAAGGCCACGGAGTTCTCTTCTGCCGGGGCGCCGATCCTGCCGATCGGGTAGCCCAGTGCCATCCGCGCCGGGTTGCCGAAGACCTGATCCGTACCTTCGAACGCGGGCGCGGTCAGTTCCGCCAGCCGGGCAGGCTCCACAAGTTCTCCTTGCAGAACGGCGTTGTACGTCGCAGCCAGGCCGTGCGCAGTGGCTGTACACACCGACGGTATGTCAGCGCGCAGGATTTCGCCGCTGTTGCCGAAGTCGGCGCTCGGCCGGCTCTCCCACGGCGCGAGGATCGCGTCACCGTCGTCCGGGTCGGCGGGCCATTGCCGTGCCTGTTGCTCCAGGCGCGCCAACTCCGGCAGCGACTCGTTCGGTGCGCCGAAGTAGAGCTGCCCCTCGATACCTAGCGGCGCGGTGATCCACTCACGCAGCAACTCGCCCATGGTCCGGCCGGTCGCGCGGCGGGCGAGCTCGCCGACGAGATGACCGAAGGTGTAGGAGTGGTATCCCATCGCGGTACCGGGCTGCCAGCGCGGCTGGGCGGCGGCCAGCGACTCACACACCCTGGACCAGTCCGGCAGCTCGCTCGGGGTGATCTCGCGCGGCATGGCGGGAAGACCGACCGTATGGGTCAGAACGTGGCGCAGCGTCGCCGTGTCCTTGCCGTGCACACCGAACTCGGGCCAGAGATCCGTGATCGGGCTGTCGTACTCGAGGAACCCACGCGAGACGAGCACATGGGCGAGCGTGGCCGTCACGTTCTTTCCGGTCGAGAAACTGAAGATCGGTGTGTCGGAGGCCATTGGTGTCCCGGTGGCCGGATCGGCCGCCCCGGCCAGTGCGTCGACGATCAGCTTGCCGTCCCGATAGACGGCGACCTGCACACCGGCCTCCGCGCCCGTGCCGACGAGCGTATCGAGATGACGTTGAATCTGATCGTGTATCTCACCCATAGCTCTTCACATCACTTTCCCGACCGTGCGGAGGTCACTGAAGCCGTCTGTCAGAACGTAAGTCGGAACTGATCGAGCAGTCTCGACATGCCGCTTGGGGTCGGAATTCACTCGGCGAGGCGGCGGAGGAGGGCGGCGAGGGTCTGCTGCTCGGTGGCGTCCAGACGCGCGAGCTGGCTGACCATGACGTCGCGACGCTTTTCGCGCAGGGTGGTGAGAATCTGGCGGCCATCGGGGGTCAGGTCGACGAGCGTGGCGCGGCGGTCGTGCGGGTCCGGCTGGCGGGCGACCAGGCCGGCCGCCTCCAGGTCGTCGACGACCGAGGTTGCCGAGCGCGGCACGATTCCGAGACGCGCGGCCAGGTCGCTCAGGCGGATCGGCCGGCCCGCGTTGTCGAGGGTGCGCAGTAGGCGGTACTGGCCGTGGGTGACGCTGTCCCCGAAACCCTCGCGCGAGGCCCGGCGCTGACGGCGGACGATCGCGTCCAGCAGTGCGGAGATCTGCTCGGCGGCGTCGGTGGAGTCATCGCGCGCGTGCATGTGCAGAGCCTAGTGGCCCACGGACTCGCGGACCGGTCGCGGGCGCGGGGGAATAGCCGGGGATCTTGTGAGGTTTGCTCATAATGAGTTAACCTCAGTATATCTGGTCCCTGGCGAAAGGAACTGCATGTCGCAGATTTCCGGCATCCCGGGCGGGGGCGGTGGGGGTGGACGCGCGATGCGTTCGCTGCTCAAGGACTCCTCGGTCCGGCATCACAAACTGTCGGCGGGCACGCTCCGCCGGATCCTCGGGTTCGCCCGTCCGTACCGCGGCTATCTGGCCGCCTTTCTCGTTCTGGTGGCGTTCGACGCCGGTACCGGCGCCGTCACCCCGTTGCTGTTCAAGGCGATCATCGACAAGGGCATCGTGCCCAAGCACGCGAGCGTCGTCGTCTGGCTGGCCCTCGTGGTCGCCGTTCTCGCGCTCGCGAACGGTGCCATCACGCTCGGCGAGCGGTGGTTCTCCGCGCGGATCGGTGAAGGCCTCGTCTACGACCTCCGTACGGCGGTGTTCGACCACGTCCAGCAGTTGCCCGTCGCGTTCTTCAGCCGCACGCAGACCGGCGCCCTCATCCAGCGGCTGAACGGCGACGTACTCGGCGCGCAGCAGGCGTTCACGTCCACGCTCTCGAACGTGGTCAGCAACCTGCTCAGCGTCGTTCTCGTGCTCGGCGCCATGTTCGTGATGTCGTGGCAGATCACGCTGCTCGCGCTTGTCGTCCTGCCGTTGTTCGTGATCCCGGCCCGGCTGCTCGCCGGGAAGTTGCGGGACGCAACGGCCGAGACATACAAGCTGAACGCCACCATGGCGCAGACGATGACCGAGCGGTTCAACGTCGCCGGCGCGGTGCTCGCCAAGGTCTTCGGCCGTACCCAGGACTCGTCGCGGGACTTCGCCGGCAAGGCCGCCCGGGTCCGCGACATCGGCGTCACCACCGCGATGTACGCCAGCGTGTTCCGGGTCTCGCTGACCCTGGTCGCGGCGCTCGCGGTCGCGCTCGTGTACGGCGTCGGCGGCGTACTCGCGGTCGCCGGGTCGCTCGGGATCGGCACGGTCGTCGCGCTGACGGCGTACCTGAACCGGCTCTACGGGCCGCTCACCGCGCTGTCCAACATCCAGGTCGACGTGATGACCACGCTGGTCAGCTTCGAGCGGGTGCTCGAGGTGCTGGACCTCCCGCCGATGGTTGCCGACCGCAAGGATGCGAAGGTGCTGCCGGCAACGGCCGAGCCGTCGATCGAGTTCGACCACGTCTCGTTCCACTACCCGTCCGCCGAAGAGGTGTCCCTGGCCTCGCTCGAGTCCGTCGCGACGTTGTCCGCGGAGACCGGGGAAGAGGTACTGAAGGACGTCACGTTCACCGTCGAGCCCGGGCAACTGGTCGCCGTCGTCGGCCCGTCCGGCGCCGGCAAGTCCACGCTCTCGTCGCTCGTCTCCCGGATGTACGACGCCACCGGCGGCGCCGTCCTGGTCGGCGGGTACGACGTACGCGAGGTCACCCAGAGCTCGCTGCGCGCGGCGATCGGGGTGGTCACGCAGGACTCGCACATGTACCACGACACGATCCGCGCCAACCTGCAGCTGGCCCGGCCGGACGCGACCGACGCGGAGCTGCACGAAGCGCTCGAGGCGGCGCAGATCGCGACGCTGGTCGACAGCTTGCCCGACGGGCTGGACACCGTGGTCGGCGATCGCGGGTACCGGCTGTCCGGCGGTGAACGGCAGCGGCTGGCGATCGCGCGGCTGCTGCTCAAGTCGCCGTCGATCGTGATCCTCGACGAGGCGACCGCGCACCTGGACTCCGAGTCCGAGGCTGCGGTGCAGACCGCGCTCGCGAACGCCCTGGTCGGCCGTACGTCGCTGGTGATCGCGCACCGGCTCTCGACGATCCGCAACGCCGACGTGATCCTGGTGCTCGACGACGGGCGGATCCAGCAGCGCGGCACGCACGACGAGCTGCTCGCGCAGGGCGGGCTGTACGCCGACCTGTACGCGACCCAGTTCGCCAAGGCGGCCTGACCAGTCCCCGGACCCCAGGTCGCGGCGGGACCGCGGCCGGGGGAGGATTCCGGGTATGAGAGATCGGATGACTGCCACCGAGCTGACGTACGACGCTCCTGCCGCGAGCTGGCTGGAGGCGCTGCCGCTCGGCAACGGCCGGATCGGGGCGATGTGGTTCGGCGGTACGGCGCGGGACCGGATCGCGCTCAACGACGAAACCTGCTGGTCGGGGAGCCCGGCGACCACGCGGCGGCTGGCGACTCCGAACGGCGAGGTCGGCGCGGCCGCGGTGGAGCGGGTGCGGGAGGCGCTGGCGCGCGGGGATGTGCGGGCGGCGGAGGAGTTGGCGGGTGGGTTCCAGAGCGGGCACTCGCAGGCGTACCTGCCGCTCGGCGATCTGGTGCTGGACTTCGCGCGTGGCGGTGCGGTCGCGGGGTATCGCCGGCGGCTGGATCTGGATGAGGCGGTCGCGCGGGCCGAGTACACGGTCGACGGGGTGGAGGTCTGGCAGGAGGTCTACGTCAGTGCGCCGGCGGGGGCATTGATCCTACGTCTGGGCGCTTCGCAGCCGCTCACGGTGACGTTCAGCCTGACTTCGCAGCTTCGCTCGACCACCCAAGCTCTCGACGACAACGGCCTCGCGTTACTCGCCACCTGCCCGTCGTCGGTCGCGCCGCCGCACAAGGGCACCGGCGAGCCGATCCAGTACTCCGACGGCGACGACCGCGGCATGAACGCTGCCGTCGTACTCCGCGCCCAAACCAACGGCTCCCTCACCCCCTCAGCCGACAAGTTGACCGCCACCGACGCCACGGACCTCCTGCTGGTCCTCTCCACGGCCACCGGCTACGAAGACCCGCACACCAAACCCACCCGCACTCACGCTGATTGCCGCGACCTAGCAGACACCCCAGTACGCGCCGCGCTGGAGGAGTCGGTCCTGAACGGGGTGTTGCGGGACGAGCATGTGCGGGACCATCAGGGCTTGTTCCGGCGGTCTGTGCTCGTCCTGCCTTCTCAGGTGGCGATGACTACGGATCGGCGGTTGCGTAGGGCGGGGGATGATCCGGGGCTGGCGGCGTTGATCTACAACTTCGGGCGTTATCTGATGATCGCGAGTTCCCGCCCCGGTGGGTTGCCGACCAACCTGCAGGGGATCTGGAACGAGCATCTGCAGCCGCCGTGGAGCAGTAACTACACGGTGAACATCAACACCGAGATGAACTACTGGCCCGCCGAGACCACCTCGCTCTCGGAGTGTCACGAACCGCTGCTCACCTACGTCAAGAACCTCGCCCAGGCAGGCAAAAACACAGCACAACACCTGTACGGCGCCAACGGCTGGGCCGCGCACCACAACGCCGACGCGTGGTGCTGGACCGCCCCCGTGGACGGCAACCCGAAGTGGGCGAACTGGCCGATGGCCGGCATCTGGATGTGCCGCCATCTCTGGGACCACTACGCGTTCACCGGCGACCGCGAGTACCTGAAGGACGTCTGGCCGACCCTCCGCGGCGCCGCCGAGTTCGCGATGGACTGGCTGGTCGAACTCCCCGACGGCACCCTCGGTACCACGCCGTCCACGTCACCCGAGAACGAGTTCATCGCCCCGGACGGCAAGCCCGCCTCGGTCACCACCTCGTCCACGATGGACCTCTCGCTGATCGCCGACCTCTTCGACCGCTGCGCCCAGACCGCCACCGTACTCGACCTCACCGACCCGTTGATCGACGCCCTCCAAGCCGCCCGCAAGCGCATCCCCGACCCCAGGATCGGCGCCCACGGCCAACTCCAGGAATGGCGGGACGACCTCGAAGAGGCCGAGCCGCAGCACCGCCACACCTCGCACCTGATCGGCCTGCACCCCGGCGACCAGATCACCCCGGACGGTACGCCGGACCTCGCCGCGGCCGCCGCCCGTACCCTCGAACTCCGCGGCGACAAGAGCACCGGCTGGTCGCTGGCGTGGCGAATCTCCTTGTGGGCAAGGCTTCGTGACGGTGCCGCCGCGCACCGCCTGGTCCGTGAACTACTCACCCCGGCCGGCGACTCCGGCACCGACTACGTGGGCGACGGCTCCGGGCTGTACCCGAACCTGTTCTGCGCCCACCCGCCGTTCCAGATCGACGGCAACTTCGGCGCCACCGCGGGCATCGCCGAGATGCTCCTGCAGAGCCACACCGGCGAGCTGGAGATCTTCCCGGCCCTCCCGGACGCCTGGCCGGAGGGCTCGATCACCGGTCTCCGTGCTCGTGGCGGCATTGCCGTCGACCTCACCTGGTCCGCAACCAAGGCGACCGCCGTACTGACCCCCGACCGCGACACAACAGTCGTCGTCAGGCATGGAGCGCGCCGCGAGGAGGTGTCCCTGACCGCGAACGCGCCGTACACCTGGACAATCAGGGGATGAGCTTCGTCATCGGCGTCGACATCGGGACCGGCAGTACGAAGGCCGTTCGCTGCACGCTCGACGGCGAGGTGGTCGCGGTCGCCCGCCGCGACCACGCGCCGAGCCTGCCGCGGCCGGGCTGGGCCGAGATGGACGCCGAACGCGACTGGTGGGGCGACGTCGTGCAGGTCCTTGCCGAGCTGGACCCCACCGACGTCGTCGCGGTCTGCGTCTCGGGCCTCGGCCCGTGCGTCGTACAGACCGACGACGACCTGCGCCCGCGCCGCCCGGCGATCCTGTACGGCGTCGACACCCGGTCGACCCGGGAGATCGCCGAGATCACCGAGCAGCTCGGCGCCGACGCGATCCTCGAACGCTGCGGGAAGGACCTGTCCAGCCAGGCGATCGGCCCGAAACTCGCCTGGCTCAAGCGCGACGCGGGTGACGCGTGGCGCCCGCGGGACCGGTGGTTCAGCGCCCACACGTACGTCGTCGCCCACCTGACCGGCGAGTGGATCCTCGACCACCACACGGCCAGCCAGTGCGATCCGTTCTACGACATCCACCGCCAGGACTGGGCCACCGACTGGGTCGAACAGGTCCTCCCCGGTCTCGCCCTGCCCCGCCTGGTCTGGCCGTCCGAACAGATCGGCACGGTACGCCGGGAGGCCGCAGCGCAGACGGGCCTCGCTGAAGGTACGCCGGTCGTCGCGGGCACCGTCGACGCGTGGGCGGAGGCGTTCAGCGTCGGCGTCCGGCGCCCGGGCGACCTGATGCTGATGTACGGCTCGACGATGTTCTTCGTCCAGGTGTTGGCCGCCCCAACGAGTGTCCGCGGCCTCTGGACGACGTCCGGCGTGGAACCGGGATCGCACACCCTGGCCGCCGGCATGGCGACCTCCGGCACCGTCACCACCTGGCTGCAGGACCTCACCGGCGGCGTCCCGTTCGACACCCTCCTGCGCGAGGCCGCCGCCGTACCCGCGGGCAGCGAGGGCCTCGTCCTGCTGCCGTACTTCAGCGGCGAGCGCACCCCCGTCTACGACCCGCTCGCGCGTGGCGTGATCGCCGGCCTGACGCTCCGCCACGGCCGCGGTCATCTCCTGCGGGCGACGTACGAAGGAATCGCCTGCGGGGTGCGGCAGATCCTCGACGTGTTCGGTACGGCGGAACGCATCGTCGCGGTCGGCGGCGGTACGCAGGGCGGGCTGTGGACCCAGATCGTCAGCGATGTCGCGGGCATCCGGCAAACCGTTCCACAGCAGACGATCGGAGCCTCGTACGGCGACGCGCTGCTCGCCGCGATCGGCGTCGGCGCGGTACCGCCGAACACGGACTGGACGCGACCGGATCACGTGGTCGTACCCGACCCAGCCACGGCACCGACGTACGAGACCCTTTTCGGCGCCTATACAGAGCTCTACCCGGCAACCCGCGAGCAAGTGCATCGCCTGGCGGAGAGCTGAGTCAGCGGTCCTCGATGTCGTCCGCGCGGATCAGGCCGTCCTCGATCGCCCGGGCCAGCAGCGCGGCCTTGCTGGCGGCGTGTCGGCCGACCTGACCGTACTTGACCCGCGCCCGGTCGATGTACTGCTTGACAGTGGTCTCTCGGATCCCCATCCGTTCCGCGACCGCAGCTTTCGACCTGGACTGGAACCAGAGCAGCAGGGCCGCCCGCTCCTGCGGCGCCAGGTGCGGCCGCTGGTCGGACAGCATCGCGCCTGCCATCGCCGGTGGTACGGCGGGCCGGTCCTGCGCTGTCTCGACGATCGCGTCGACCAAGAACTGCGGGCCTTCCTGCTTGGTGACGTACGCGCTCGCACCGGCGTCAAGCGCCGCCCGTACGGTCTCTTCGTCTACGTGCTGCGAGAAGACGATCACGCGCCGCCCGCTGTCGACGAGCTCGGTCAGGGCGCCGAGCATCAGCTCCCCGTTGAGCTCCAGGTCCAGGAGGATCACGTCCGCGGACTGTCCGGCGCCGCGCCGCACGGCGTTCAGGTCGGCACCCGCGGAGACGATCCGAACCCGCGCCCGCGGGTCCTGCGCGATCCAGGTCCGGACCCCCTCGACGACCACCGGATGGTCGTCGACGACCGCGACCGTCACCGGTCCCATCGTGCGTCCAGCCACAACGGATCGGCAGCGCCGCCACAATCGCCGACAGCGGAGACGACGACCGCGTCAGGTTCGCCGTACACGGTGATCCGCGCCCACGACCCGGTCGCGGCCAGTGCTTCGATGACCGGCTCGGTGAGTGAACGGCGTACCTGGAGCGGCAGTCGCGGGAGGTGTCCGGCGGTCGCGAGCTCGACCAGTACGCCGCGGCGCTCGGCGGCACTCGCGCAGGCCCGGATCTCATGCAGCAGCGGATCCGGTACGTCGTCGGACTCGGCGAACAGGCGCCGCAGCCGAGCGGCCTCGATGGCGCAGCGCCGCTGGACGTCGGCGACGTCTGCGTCGAGCGTGCCGTCCGCCAGACCGTCGAGGATCGGCCCAACCCTGGACCGCAGCGCCTCGTACCGAGCTCGCCGGTCCTCGTGCAGCGCGTCCGCGACCTGCCGGTCCGCTTGCGACCTCGCCCGCCGCCGGGTCGCGGATCCGGCCACCGCGGCGACGTCGTCCAGCGCCCGCGCCGCGAGCAGTACAGCTGACGGGATCATGATTCCGTCGGCACAGGCGATCACGACGAACCTCGCGATCACCGCCCTGTCGAGATGGTGGTCGCCGATCGTCAGCGCGGCCAGGTTGAGTGCGATGTTCGCGAGGAACACCACGCCGAACGCGATCAGTCGCTCCCGCAGTACCAGCAGTACGCCGATCAGCACGACGTCGCCGAACGCCCAGTTCGCGGAGCCGGTGATCTCGTCGCCCGGCACCGCCGACACCGCGACGGCGCCCGTCGCGAGGACGGCCGCTGCGGTCCACGGCCAGGCCGCGAGTCGCCGAGCGGTCAGGAGGCGGTACGAGCCCAACGCCAGCAATACGGCGAGAACGCACCAGCTGACGAGCTCGACTGGCGCCGAGCGGTACGCCGGGATGCTCAGCACGAGCGACGGTCCGACGTACGCCAGGTGCCAGACGCCGACGATGATGACCACGCTGATGTCGAGCGCCCGGGCGAGCCCGGAACGGATCGTGTTGGACTGCTCATCGACGACGGTCATCGCCGCTCCAGCGCAGAACGACCTCGGTCCCGCGGTCGGGCACCGAGAGGATCTCGGCCGCGCCACCGATCTCGGCCATCCGCGCGAGGATGGACTCGCGGACGCCGCGCCGGTGCGGGGCCAGCGTACGGACGTCGAACCCGCGGCCGTCGTCGCAGACCTTCACCCGTACGGCTCCGGTGTCCTCGACCACGGCGCCGATCCGCGCTTCGTGCACGCCGGCGTGCCGAGAGATGTTGCGCAGCGCTTCACCGACGCAACCGGCGATCGCGGCCACTACCTCGCCGCGAACGAGGGTCGGCGGGACCGACAGCACGACCGTGATCTCGGGTGCCTCCGCACGCGCGACCCGCTCGAGGTGGGCATCCAGCCGCTCGAGTTGCGTCCGATCCGCGTCGTGGTACGCGGACAAGGCCCGCAGCGCTGCCGCGTCGGAGGCGGCTCGTTTCAGCAGCACGTCCGACCGCGACCTGACCGAGCCGGAACCGACCATCGTCAGTGTCGCGAGTGCCGTGTCGTGCAGATGCCGGAAGTGTTCACGTTCGTCCGCCCGGCGGGCCGCGGCGACCTCAGCCGCCCGGTTCTGCACGGCCTGCCGTTCACACTCGGACTCGGCCGCGCGACCCGCTCGACGCACGAGCTGAACTGTCGCCGCACCGAGCACGGTCTGGATGATGAGGATCGCGGCGCCGATCAGCAGGCCGGGCCGGAAGTCCGTCGCCCGCAGTTGGCCGGCGACGTCCGCGGCGGCGACCAGCAGACCGAGCGGTACGCCGGCCCCGGGACGGAATCGGAGTTGTGCAAGCAGGACGGCCGCCGTACCGATCGGCAGCAGCCAGCCGGAGGCGTTCGGGATTTCGGCCGCCGACAACAGATGCTCTTGCAGAACAAGCGTTGCGCAGATGATCAGGGTGTCCGCGATGACGAGTTGATGCGTGAGACCTCGGCGTACGGCGATCGACAGGAAGACCAGGCACCACACCGCCAACAGGCTGACGGCCGGCACGAACCAGACCGCGGACGCGGGTTGCGCGAGGCTCAGTGCGCCGGCGATACCGCCGAGTCCTACCGTGCCGAGCCGCAGCGCGACGCCGTACACCGCGGCGAAGCGATCAAGTGCGCGGTCGGGTGCTCCGCGTGCCATCGCCACCTCGGCAGGCACCGGCGCGCGTGCGACCGCGGCCCTCACATCCGCGAGGAGCCGATTCGTATCCATCAACTTCCCCCCATGCACACCCCGTGACGCAGGGTACGCATCCACACCATGCCCGCCCCCGGCAGCCGCAGTCAACAACACAACGCGATCAGCCGGAGACCCGCAATGACCTCCGTTCGGAGGTCCCGTGACGCCCGGCGCAACTCGTAGCGTGCCGACTGGGAAATCGAGGCGGAGCAATCCGCGAGGGGGAAGAAATGAAGGGAAGAAGCGCCAGCAAACGCATGATCGTCGCCGTCGGTCTGCTGTCGGTGGTCGCCGGTTGCGGCGCCGGCGGTCCGTCGACGAAAGACGACCTGTGCTCGGACTTCGATGCTGTGAGCAACCAGCTGTACCGCGGGGTGTTCAACGACAACGGTGTCTTCAAAGCGGCCGGAGACCTGGCCGGGACTGCCCGGCGCTACCAGGCGTCGAGCGCGGTCCAGGCCTCGGCGGATGGGATCGAGAAGATCTCGAAGAGCAAGTCGACGACCTTGAACCAGCTGCGGAACTCGACGATCGCGATCGCGGATGTGTGTGGGCATCCGCTGGGACTGTGAGGGGCAACGATGCAACCTGTCGGGAGGCAGCCAGGGGCGCCGGTGCGGCGTTCGAAGGCCTGGATCTACTACGCCGTGCTCGCGGTGATCTCGCTGGTGGCGATTCCCGCCATTGGCTGGCACGGGCTGCTCGGCGCGGCCGCCACCGGACTGTACTCGGCCTACCTCTATCGGGGTGGGCGGGTCGTGATCTGGTTCTGGTGAGCTGATGACGTACGACGTGTTCTGTATCCGTGACCTGGGCGAGTCCGGTCACGAGGCCATGTACCCGACGCTCGACAACGTCGGACAGCTCCGGACCGAACCGCTGGACGGAGACCGTCGGCAGCACCTGGTGGCGCACGCGCTGTCGGTCCGCGAAGCCGGTGGGGGCTCCGTGTTCTCCCTGGGCGACGTCCGCGCGGACGTGTACATCACCGAAGCACGAGTCACCTTGGTGTGTTCGAAGTACGACAAAGGCGGCGGCTGGGTCGGTAGTCCGGGTACGGCCCTCGCGCTGAACGCGGTCAGCAAGATCCGTGCGGCCAGGCGCAGCAAGAACA
Organism: Kribbella sp. NPDC059898; assembly: GCF_042730855.1. Classification (NCBI taxonomy): domain Bacteria; kingdom Bacillati; phylum Actinomycetota; class Actinomycetes; order Propionibacteriales; family Kribbellaceae; genus Kribbella; species Kribbella sp. NPDC059898. The sequence goes on along the minus strand of NZ_JBHWKR010000002.1, from coordinate 227,695 downwards.
AGGCGCTGGTCGGGCACATCAGGTTCCCGTGGCTCGCGTCCGTCGGCTTCAGCCCGAAGCAGGGTTGGCTCGACGAGGAGGTGCTCCGCTTCGTCGTACGGGATGGCACCGAGGAGCCGAGCCGGCTTCTCGTCGTCGACCTGAACCTGCCGAAGGAGCTGGATTCCGGGGCCATCGCACGAGCGGTCATGCTACGCGCGGTGGCCTACCGGACGACGCACGAGGAGCTGGCAGACGATGAGCTCGCCGGCTTCCGGGCGCTGGCCGATGCGCCCGATCCACCGCGTCGACAGGCGCGGAGCTTCGCGCTGTACTCGATGCCGACGTCGTGGAACGCGACCCCGGCGACCGCCTATCCGAGGCCGGCGTGACGGCCGCGCTGGTAGTCGGGTACCTCGTCACCATCGGCGCCGTGGTCGACGCGGCCCGCCGTCCGTCGTACGCATGGGTTGTCGCGGACCGGAACCGCGGCTACTGGATCGGAGGCCTGGTGTTCGGGCTGTTGCTGGTACCGGTCGGGGTCGCGATGGCGATCGGGTACGTCGTGGGCGTCGTCCCGCGGCTCGGTGGATCGTCAGACTCGGGACCGTTCCGGAGGCAGCCATGAGCGGGCGGGTACTCGCCGCCGGGCTGGTCATCGTCCTGGCGGTGGCCGGATGCTCCGACTCGTCGACGAGCGCACCGCCGGCGCCTGTCAGCACGCCGAGCGAGACCGTGCAGCCGCCGGCCACGCCGGCCACGCCGGACAGCTCCGAGCCGACGGACACGGCGAGCTCGCCGGACGACTCTGGTACGCCTGATGATCTGGGGACGCCGACAGATGTCCCGCCGTCCGGTGGCCCGGACGGCGAGCAGAGCCCGGTGCCTTTGGGGCCGGAGGCAACGAACCGGCCGCTGACGATGAGCAACATCTTCAAGGCGCCGCCCGGCTGGCGGGACGGACGGTTCGACGTCGCGGATCGTAAGCAGGCAACGGGAATCGGGGGCGACCTGTCCAGCTGCGGTGACGACATCGGCCAGGTGCTGGAACTCCGGCTGGCGAACAACTTCACCTCGCTGAAGTTTGACTTCGGGCAGAGCAACGCCTCGGAGAGCTCGGACCAGGTGCTGCAGGTCCGCGTTGACACCAACGGTCAGTACCGGGATCTGCGGACGGTGAAGCAGAACCAGATCGCGTCGATGTCGATCCCGGTCACGAAGGTCAACGCACTCAAGATCATCGTGTCGCTGAAGGAGGGGGAAGGGTGCGGCAGCGGAGCGGTGCAAGCGGTGCTGATGAATCTGATCCTGACCTGACCGCCGGGCGTCGTGGCCTGATGACGTTCGTGGCGTCCGAGGTGCTCCCGGTCGTGTATCTGACCGTGTCGGTGATCGACGGCACCGACGCGGTCTGGGCCCAGATCGTCGGCGTAGTACTCGTGCTGTTCGTCGCGGCCTGCGTGACGCTCGCGTACTGGTGGTGGCTCCGACGGCACCGCCTGCGCTGGATCCCGGTCGGTGTGCTGATCGTCTGTTCGGTCGCCGCCTTGACCGTGATGATCGCCGGCAACTCGCACCCCACCCCGACCGTGGGCCTACCGCCTGCGACCGGCGCCACCACACCGTCGGGTGGGTCCACGGGCGTTGCGACACCGACGGCCGGCTCGCCGACCCCAACCATCAGCGTTCCTGCCGCACCAACCACCGCCGCACCCAGATGCTGGACGGCTGCGGGTGCGGGCACCGAGTGTGGTGAGCTCCACCGGCTCGAACGGATCGGCGGAACCACCTGCGATCTCGCCGCCGCCGTCCGCTTCCTTGGTGGGAACCCCGCCGTCGACGTCGTTACCGCGCAGTCGGTATCCGCACCCGGTGGCGGATGCGCCGTACGCTCGTTCTCCGACGTCTCCGGATCCTCCCGGAACGTCCTACAGACCGGAGCCGGCGGATCCTGGCGCCGCTGCTACGACCGTCGTACGACGTCCGTCGTCACCTGCGCCCAGCTCCACTCCAGCGAGTACGTCGCCACCGGCGACCCGCGTCGGCCGACCCTCGACGAATGCGTGACTGCCGCCCAGATCTACCTCGACCAAGAGTTGCCGGCCGTCCAGCAGGACCTCACCGTCACCGCTCTGTCCGTCAAGTCGGGTACCGCGGATCCGGCTCGCTGCACGATAGACGCCCGAGGCAACCATCTCCTGACCGCCTCCGTCCGTTCGCTCGGCTCGTCACCGGTCCCCGTGCAGGAGCCCTAAACCGCTCGATCGAAGACGTCCGTGGGACTAGCCTCGGCGGGTGGATGACTGGGAATGGGACGAGACGTTGTACGCCGGCAGCGCGCAGCACTACGCGGTCGGGCGGATGGCCTACCCGGCGGCGCTGGGCGAAGTACTCCGGGATGAACTGCAACTGAACGGGAAAGGCCGGCTCCTCGACGTCGGCTGTGGTCCGGGGCCGGTGACGCTGTTGCTGGCGCCGTACTTCGCGGAGGCGGTCGGGGTCGACGCGGACGCCGACATGCTCGACGTGGCCGCGGGGCGGGCCGCGGAGACCGGCGTACGCAACACCAAGTGGCGGCAGTTGCGCGCCGAGGAACTGCCGGCGGACCTCGGGACGTTCGAGGTGGTGACGTTTGCGCAGTCCTTCCACTGGATGGATCAGGCGCTGGTCGCCCGACTGGTCCGCGGGATGCTCGCGCCCGGCGGGGCGTGGGTGCACGTTGGCGCGACCACGCATCGAGGGCTCGACGGTACGACGGAGCTGCCGCACCCACGGCCGCCGTGGTCCGCGATCGACGAGCTGGTGGCGCGCTACCTCGGTCCGGTACGGCGGGCCGGGCGGAGCGCGCTGCCGACGGGCACCCGGAGCGGCGAGGAGGACGTGATGCGCGCCGCCGGGTACGCCGGACCGACCAGGCTGGTCGTCGGCGGGAACGAGGTCGAGGACCGGACCGTCGACGACGTGGTCGCGGCGGTGTTCTCGTTGTCGAGCTCGACACCGCACCAGTTCGGCGCGGAGCGGCCCGCCTTCGAGGCCGACCTGCGCGAGCTGCTGACGAACGCTTCCGACCACGGGCTGTTCGCGGAAGAGCGCCGCGAGATCGAGGCGGTGGTCTGGCGCTGAGCGCCGACTGAGAGCCGACCGTGAGTCAGCTGAGAGCGTGGCGGGACACGCGGCGGCCGCGGCGAGATCGCCGCGGCCGCAGAGTGTGCTGCGTCAGGACTGGTTGTTGTCCTGGTTGTTGTCGCCCTGGCCGCCGAGCTGGTCCCGGGCGAAGTTCTCGCCCTGCTCGATCTGGTCCCCGAACTTGTTGCCGGTCTTCTCGTTCAGGAACTCACCGGCCTTCTCCAGGCCCTGGTTGACCTGGTCCGGGTGCTCCTTGGCCAGTTCTTCGGCCTTGTCCTTCATTTCGTCGAACAAACCCATCGTCTTTCCCCGTTCCTCGATGGTTGCCTTCCACTACCTAGCCCGTCTTACCCGATCCGGTGCATTCCACACAAGGACTCGCCGGGGGTTGACGAAGCGTTCATCCGGTAAACGGATTCCGGTCCGCCCGCAGCGCGGGAAGTACGCTTCCGGCGAACACGCCGTACAGGTGCCGCTGGAACATCGGGCCGAAGCTGACCCGGGCCACGCCGCGGCCCGCGTAGTCGGCGACCGAGTGCGCGCCCTGCCCGTACGCGACGTTCACCGGGCCGTCGAGCTGCGTGCTCAGCGTGCCGATCACGTCGAGGTCGCCGACCCCGATCGGGTACACACAGTCAGCCCCGGCGGCCAGGTATTTCGTACCGCGATCGATCGCTGTCCGTAACTGTTCCGCCGCTGTACCGGCCTTGCGGATGAAGGCGTCGATGCGGGCGTTGATCACCAGCGCGTCACCGGCCGCGGCCCGTACGGCGGCCAGGAAATCGGCCTGTTCGCCCGGGTCGACCATCGTTCCGGTGGCCGGGTCGGAGTCCTCCAGGTTGAGGCCGACAGCGCCGGTGGCGAGGAACCGCTCGACCAGTTCGCTGGGCTTCAACGAGTACCCGCGTTCGAAGTCAACGGTCACCGGGACCTGGACCGACCGGGCGATCCCGGCCGCGGCGGCGAGTACGTCGGCGACCGGCGCGTGCTCGCCGTCGTCGTACCCGAGGACCGCGGCGGTCGCGTTGCTGCTGGTCGCGACCGCGGCGAACCCGGCCTGCTCGACCAGTCGCGCCGAGGCGGCGTCCCAGGCGTTGGGTACCACCAACGGCGTACCGGGGACGTGCAGGTCTCGCAAAGTAGTTGCCAAGGACATCAGGATCTCCCACAGATCAGAGGCAGCCCGAAGGCCGGGAACAAAGCAGGTTGGTGGAACGCGAGCACCGCCGAGACCGCGTCCTTCGTGAGCGTCAGCACCTTCACCGAGTGCGCGTGGAACTGGTCGTCGGCGCCGCGGATGTACATCGCGAAGGCCGGCTGCCCGTTCGCCGAGGTGGCGACCAGCCGGCGCCGGCCGGGACCTGGCCGGAGCTTCGAGTCGAGCAGCCGCAGTACGTCGGCCCGCCCGCTGAACCAGGTCGGGATCGGCGGCATCTCCCAGCGCGCGTCCGCGGTGAACAGCCCTTCGAGGAGGACCAGGTCCTTGCTCTCCATCCCGGCCTGGAACTGGTCCAGCAACGCCCGCCGCAGCGGTTCGTCCGGTTCGCTCAGCTCGTCCTCGCGCGGCCGCAGCCGGGCGAGCTCGGCCCGCGCCCGCTGCAGCGAGCTGTTCACCGCGGCGGTCGTTGTGTCGAGCAACGACGCGACGTCGGCGGCCGGCCAGGTAAGCACCTCGCGGAGGATCAGTACGGCGCGTTGCCGCGGCGGCAGGTGCTGCATGGCGGCGACCATCGCGAGCCGCAGACTCGCCTGGTCGCCGACCACGGTGGCCGGGTCGGCCCCGAGCAGCTGGTCCGGGAACGGCTCCAGCCACGGCACCTCGAGCGCCTGGGCGTGGATGTCCTCCGGATCGTTGCCCGGGGCACCCAGCGCCGACGGGACGACCCGTCGGCTGCTGTGCTGCAGGAGGTTCAGGCACACGTTGGTGGCGATCCGGTACAGCCAGGTCCGGACCGACGAACGGTGCTCGAAGTCCGCGTGACCACGCCAGGCGCGCAGGTACGTCTCTTGTACGGCGTCCTCGGCGTCGTGCAGCGAGCCGAGCATCCGGTAGCAGTGCGCGACCAGCTCGCCCCGATGCTCCGCGAACTCCTCCTTGAGGTTCATCGGACTCCTTCCACCACCTTCGCCTCGGACGCCCGGGTTGCCCGGGCACGGGCCGCGAGCGCGAGACCCGACAGCGCCGCGAGCAACGACAGTACGCCGGAACCCGCGAGCGCCCGGGTGAAGCCGTGACCGGTGTAGCCGCCGGCGGCCGCGAACACCGAGCCGAGGACCGCGACCCCGGCCACGCCGCCGAGCTGGCGGTTCATGCTGTAGACGCCGGACGCGATCCCGACCGACTCCCGCGGCAGCGCGGACATCGCCGCACTCTGCGCCGCCGGCATCGCGAGCGAGATCCCGGACCCGGTGACCATCAGCGGTACGACGAGCTCCCAGTAGTGGCTGGTACCGCGGCTGACCCAGAACATGCCGGCCGCCTGCAGCGTCATACCGATGACGACCAGCGGCCGCTCGCCGATCCGGTCGACCAGGCGTCCCGCGATCGGCCCGATCACGAACAGTGTCGCCGTCCACGGCAGCAGTTGCAGCCCGGCCTTCAGCGGTGCCGACCCGAGCACGACCTGCATGTACTGCGAGAGGAAGAACACCGCGCTGAAGAGCGCCGCGCTGAGGAAGAAGCCGGCCGAGTTCGCCGCCGTGAACGTCCGGTTCCGGAAGAACGCCAGCGGCACCATCGCATGATCGGTCCGCCGTTCCCACAGCCCGAACGCGATCAGCATCACGACACCGATCGCGAACGCGGACAGTACTTCGGCGCTCGTCCAGCCCGCCGACTCACCCCGCACCGTGCCCCAGACCAGTCCGAGTACGGCGAGGCTGATCAGCACCGCGCCGGCCAGGTCGAGCCGCCGGGCCGGGCCGGTGCTCTCCGGGATCCTCGTCAGCACGAGCGCGATCGCCAGTACGCCGATCGGCACGTTGATCCAGAAGATCCACTGCCAGGACAACCCTTCGGTGACCGCGCCGCCGATCAGCGGACCGCCGAGCACGGCGATCCCGGTCACGCCGCTGAACACCCCGATCGCGCGACCTCGCCGTTGCGGCGGGAACGCCGCCCCGAGCAGACTCATCGCCAACGGCATCACGAACGCCGCACCGGCCCCCTGCACCGTCCGCGCCACGATCAGGAACGGCAGCGACGTTGCCAGCGCGCAGGCGACCGACGCCGCGGTGAACAGTGCCAGGCCGGCCGCATAGGTACGCCGCCGCCCCAGGCGGTCGCCGATCGCGGCGGCCGTCATCAGAAGCATCGCGAAACTCAACGCATACGCGTTGACCGTCCACTCCAGCTGCTCGGCCGACGCACCGAGATCAGCCCGGATCGTCGTCAGCGCCGCGGCCACCACCAGGGTGTCCAGCGCCACCATGAACGAACCGAGAGAGGTCAACCCCAAAACCCATCGTTCTCGCACAAGGCCCTCCAGGAATTGCTGTCACTCCTGTAGACCGCCACAACCCCCCGAACTCATCGCTGCGATGAGCACGAGTTTTTCAGCGTTCGGTGCGGGCCTCGATCTGGATGAGGGTTTGCTGGCCGGCGGCGACCAGGGTGCGGGTGGTGGGGGTGATGGCGAAGACCTCTAGGCGGCAGATGGTGAGGGTGCGGCCGGGCTTGATGACGGTGCCGACGGCTTCGAGGTAGTCGCCCTCCGCCGGGGCGAGGAGGTTGAGCTTGAACTCGACGGTGAGGACCGACGTACCTTCGGGGAACAGCGTGAACGCGGCGTACCCGCCGGCGCTGTCGGCGATCGAGCTGGTGGCGCCGGCATGGAAGTAGCCGTGCTGCTGGGTGACCTCGGGCCGGGTGGGCAGCTGGATGTGCACCTCGCCGGCGCCGACGTACGAGATCCGTGCGCCGAGGTGCTCCATCAGCCCCTGGCGATCGAAACTGGCCTGCACCCGCTCGCGTACCTCGGCCGTCACCATGGCGGGACACTACTAAAGCGGGATGAGCGCCGCCGCCGGCATCGTCGGGGTTCGGGAGCCGCCGTCGGGTTCCACGGTGAGGCCGAACGTCGTCATCCCGGTGGTGGAGCCGTTGATCACCCGGGTCAGGTCGCCCGCCGCGAGGCCGATCGAGTGCGCGGTCTGCCGCGGGTCGATCATCCACAGCTGCCAGGTCCGGCCGGACGGGAGCTTCGGCAGGTCACGCAGTACGACGACCGACTTGTCCGCGCGGTCGGACGTGACGACCGTGGCCTGGCCGCCGCCGCGGACGGTGCCGTGCACGGTGTGCGCGTCGGGCTCGGCCAGTACGGCGGCCACCTGCCGGCTCGCCTGTTCCGCGCTCGTCCGGCCGCGGTACTGGTCGATCGCGATCCCGCCGCTCGCTGCGACCAGTGCGGCCGCCGCGGCGAGCGCGAGCACCGACCGCCGCCCGAAGCGCCGTCGTACGACGGGAACGGGCGCCAGGTCCTGGACCAGCGGGGGGAGCTGGCGGACGTGCTCGATCGCGGCCATCACGTCGGCCTTGAGCCCGGGCGGCGGCGGAGTGGCGACCTGGGTGGCGAGCTTGACCGCGGCGGCGCGCAGTTCGGCGACCTCGGTCCGGCAGAACGCGCAGCCGGCCAGGTGCGCCTCGAAGCGGGCCCGCTCGTCGTCCGGCAGCGCGTCCAGGACGTAGGGGCCGGTGAGGGTGTGCACGTCGGATTCGGTCATCACGCAGGCCCCTTCGTGGTTCCGAGGCAGTCGCGGAGCCGGATCAGGCCGTCGCGCATTCTCGCCTTGATGGTCGGTAGTTTGGCGCCGAGTTGCTGGGCGACCTCGGGATAGCTGTAGCCGTTGTAGTACGCGAGCTCGATCGACTCGCGTTGCAGCTCGGTCAGCGTGCCGAGGCAGCGGCGTACCTGCTCGGCCTCGAGCCGGGTGCTGACGGTGTCCGCGACCTGGTCGAACTCGACGTCGACCGAGCGGGCGCCGACCTGTTCGGTGCGGTCGGCGGCGGCCTGCTCGGAGCGGACCCGGTCGACCGCGCGGCGGTGCGCGATGGTCAGGATCCACGAGTGCGCGGAGCCGCGGCCGGCGTCGTACCGGGTGGCCGTCCGCCAGACGTCCAGCATCACCTCCTGGGTGACCTCCTCGGACTGCGCCGGGTTCCGCAGGATCCGGCGGACCAGGCCGAACACCCAGGGCGACACCCGGTCGTAGAGCGTGCTGAACGCGGCCGCGTCGCCGGTCGCGGTCAGCGTCAGCAGGTCGCCGTCCGTGATCACGCCGGCCCGCTGCTGCGGTCCGCCGGGCCAGGGCAGCGCGGTGGGTTCGGTCACGATCAGTTCACCGTAGCCTTCCTCGAAGGTGCTTCGGAGGTACTTCGGCGCCGGTCGCCGGCCGGATGGGACGTGGGAAGTGAAGATTTGTGCACCCCTGGCGGCGTACAGTCGCCTGCCGGTCCGGAACCGTCGTGGAGAGGTGGAGCAAGTGCTTCGACAGCTGATCGCCGGAGCCGTGGTGGCGACCACGGCCGGTACGTCGTTCTTCCTGGTGCCGGCCGCGAACGCGGCGCCTGAACCGTCCGTGCAGCTCGGGGGAGTGCACGACGGCCAGGTGACGTTCGACGGGCTGACCGAGTTGGTCATCCAGCGGATCCTGGTCGGTGACGACGTGGCCGCGTCGAAGTACTTCAGCGGCAAGCCGGTCGACGACCCGGTCCGGGAGCAGCAGATTCTCACCTCGGTCCGGGCCTCCGCGGTCCAGCTCGGGATCGACCCGGACGCGACGGCGGCGTTCTTCCAGGCGCAGATCGACGCCAGCAAGGTCGTGCAGCGCGGGCTGCTCGCGTACTGGGCGGCAAACCCGGACAAGGCGCCGGCCAGTGGTCCGGACCTGAACGTGATCCGGCAGAGGCTCGACGCGATCACCACCCAGCTGCTGGCCGAGCTGGTCCGCGTGGATCACCTGCGCCAGAGCGGCCTGCACTGCGACATCGCGCTGGTGGTCGCCGACGCGACCGGTGCGGCCCGCCACCACCTGGACCCGCTGCACCGTCGCGCGCTGCGGACCGCCTCGGCCGCTACCTGCTGATCACCCCATCCGGGCGAGGGCGGCCTCGGTCAGTTCGTACCGCAGGGGCTGCCCGGCGGCGTACCGCTCGATCTCGTCGGCCGTGATGGCACCCATCCCGAAGTAGCACTCGACGGTGGCCGCGGCCTGATGCGGTGTGAGCAGGACGTTCGGCAGCCCGCGGAACGGGCTGTCCGTCGGCAGTGGCTCCTCGTCGAACACGTCCAGCGCGGCGTCCAGCCGCCCGGACCGCAGCTCGTCCAGCAGCGCGTCCATGTCCACCAGCCACGAGCGGGCCGTGTTCACCAGCGCGGCGCCGTCGGGCATCAGCGCCAGCTCGCGGCCGCCGATCAGATGGTGCGTCTCGGGCAGCGTCGGCGCGTGCAGCGCGACCACCCGGCTGGTACGGAGCAGCTCGTCGAGATCGATGCGCTGTACGCCGAGCCCGGCCGCCCGCTCGTCGGTGAGATAGGGGTCGTAGGCAACCACCTCGGCCCCGAGCGCGACCAGCATCCGGATGTACTCGGCCCCGGTCCGCGACGCCCCGACGACCCCGATCCGGGACGCGGTCAGCCCGTGCTGCGGCGGCACCGGGTCCCGCCAGCGGCCGGCGTGCATCCCGTGGTCGAACCGCTGGATCCGGTGCAGCAGGCTCAACGTGAACGCCAGCGACACCTCGGCGACCGGCTCCGCCATCGCCTGCCCGGCCTGCGTGATCCGCAGCCCACGCCGGAACACCTCGTCGGTGACGAAGTGCTTCACCGACGACGCGCTGTGCGCGATCAGCCGCAGCCGGTCCGCGCCGTCCAGCACCTCCGCGGTCAGCGGCGCCGCACCCCACGACGTGATCAGTACGTCGCTCCCCGGCAACGCGGCCCGCAACGCGTCGGCGTTCCCGGGATCAGGCAGGATCACGACGTCCCCGAGCGTCTCCAACCGCGCCATGCTCTCCGGCGCGAACACCATCTTCAGGTACGACGGCGTCGCCGCCAGCACGATCCGCAGCTTTTCGGCCATGACCGAATTCTAACTGCCGCGGACGACGGTCAGGTGGAGTCCGAGTGTCAGCGCCAGGACGACGGCCGCGATGCCGAGCAGCCCGTTCGGGGCCAGGCCGGTGGCGAGGGCGACGCCGCCGAGGCCGCTGCCGAGGGCCGAGCCGAGCGAGATCGCGCTGCCGTTCAGGGCCATCACGATCGCGGGCGACTCGGGCGCGAGGCCGGCCAGCCGGACCTGCTGCGGTACGGCGGCGCCGCCGTTGCCGATGCCCTGGACGAAGAACCAGGTCACGCCGATGACGGCGGACGACGTGAGCAGCAGCCCGGTCATCCCGAGGATCGAGTTCAGCAGCAGCACGACCAGTACGACGGTGAGGACGTGCGGTGCCGCGAACCGGTCCGCGAGCCGCCCGGTGATCGCGTTGCCGAGCGCGCTGGCGACGCCGTACCCGAACATGATCGCGACGATCATCCAGCCCGCCGGGAACGACGGGCCGAGGATCAGGACGGCGTAGGTGAAGCAGGTGAAACTGCCGGCCAGCACGCCCGTCGTGACGAGCAGCCCGCCGAGCAGCCGTGGCCGTCCGAGCGGCCGGAGCTGGTCCGCGAGCCGGCCGGCCGGGAGGTGCCGGCGCGGGAGGCCACGCAGGATCCCGGCCAGGGCGGCCGTGCCCATCACGGCCACCAGGACCATCGGGTAGCGCCAGCTCGACTGCCCGATCAGCAGCCCGAGCGGTACGCCGAGCGCGGTCGCGGTCAGCAACCCGCCGAGCACGAACGACAACGCCTTCCCGCGATGCCGGACCGGTGTCACCGCGATCACGTAACCGCTCACGGCCGCGTTCAGCAGACACGCCCCGAGCGCCGCCAGCACGCGACCGGCGAACGCGACCGGGTACGTCGTCGCAAGCCCCACGACCAGGTTGCCGACGACGAACACACCCAGCGCGGTCGCGATCGTCGTACGGCGCTCCCACCGCGAGGTCGCCGTACCGAGCACCGGCCCGGCGAAGGCCGCGGTCAACGCGAAGGCGGGCATCAACTGCCCGGCCGCGGCCACGCTGACGTGCAGGTCGGCCGCGATGTGCGGCAGCAGCCCGGTCAGGACGTAGCCGTCGATCCCCATCGCGAACGTCGCGACCGCCAGCCACACCAGCGGCCGGTAGGAGAACTCCGTTTCAACGGCGCAGGTCTCGGTCACCCGGCGGCGGCTTTTGAAGCACGGGCGACCAGCAGATGCAGCCCGACGGTGAGCGCCAGCACGACGGCCGAGACGCCGAGCAGCCCGTTCGGGGCCGCGCCCGCGGTCAGTGCGACGCCGCCGAGCGCGCTACCGATCGCCCCGCCGAGCGAGATCGCGCTGCCGTTCAGCGCCATCACGATCGCGGCCGAGTCCGGCGCCATCGAGGCCAGCCGCGCCTGCTGCGGTACGGCGCCGCCGCCGTTGCCGACACCGGCCGAGAAGAACCACACCAGCCCCCACACCGCCGCGAGCATGGCCGGCGCGAACATCAACGCGACCATCCCGAGAACGGCGTTCAGGAACAGGCCGACGAGGACGACGGTCAGCACCTTCAGCGCGGTGAACTTGTCGACCAGCCGTCCCGTCACCGCATTGCCGGCCATGCTCGACACGCCATACCCGAACATGATCGCGATCATCGCCCACTTGACGTGGAAGTGCGGCTCGAGGATCAGGGTCGCGTACGTGAAGCAGGCGTAGCTGCTGCACAGGATGCCGCTGGTGACGAGCAGCCCGGCCACCAGCCGCGGCTGCCTGAGCGGCCGGAGCCGTTCGACCAGCGTGCCGCCCGGCAGATGCAGTTGGGGCAGCCGCAGCATGATCCCGACCAGCGCGATGGTGCCGACCACGGCCACCATGATCATCGGGAACCGCCAGCTCGACTGCCCGATCACCAGCCCGATCGGTACGCCGAGTGCGGTCGCGGTCATCCAGCCGCCGAGCACGAACGACAACGCCTTGCCGTGGTGCTCCGCCGGGGTCAGCGCGATCACGTACCCGGTGACGGCCGCGTTCAGCAGGCTGCCGCCGAGCGCCGCGAGCACCCGGCCGCTGAGTGCGACCGGGTAGTTCGTCGCGACCGCGACCACCACGTTGCCGAGCACGAACACGCCCAGCGACAGCACGATCGTCGTACGGCGTTCCCACCGCGACGTGAGTGTGCCGAGGACGGGACCGGCGAGCGCGGCGGTGAACGCGAAGACCGACATCAGCTGACCGGCGGCCGCCGGGGTGACCGAGAGGTCGCCGGCGATCTGCGGGAGCAGCCCGGCCAGCACGTAGCCGTCGATGCCCATCGAGAACGTCGCGACCGCGAGCCAGATGAACGGGCGGTAGGAGAACCCCCGCTCGGAGTCGGCCGAGGCCGGTCGCGTGTCCGTCATCTGCCAATCTCACCCCGAGCGGCAGGCTCGCGGCAAGAGGGATCTGATCAAAGATGTCAGGAACGACGATTTCAGGTGCAGCTCTGATCACAATTACGGAGGCTGTATTCCATAGTCGTGGATCTTCCGGTAGATAGTGGCCCGGGACATGCCGAGCGACTTCGCGGCCCGGCCCTTGTGCCCGTCGTTCGCGATCAGGCTGCGGATGATCGCGTCCCGTTCGAGCGCCTCCAGCTGGCTCAGGCTGCGCCGGCTGACCGCCTGGGTCCGGCCCGGCAGGTCCGCGGGCACGATGACGCCCGCCCGGCGCCGCCGTACGACGATCTGCTGCAGCATCTGGCACAGCTCGGCCGTGTTGCCGGGCCACGCCGAGCGCAGCAGCTGCTGCATCGTGTCGGGGCCGCAGGTGAGCTCGCCGTGGCTGAGCTGCTCCAGGAAGTACGGGACCAGCTCGCGGACGTCCTCGATGTGGTGCCGCAGCGGCGGGACCTCGACGGTCAGCGGGAACAGCGTGAGCAGTTCGCCGAGGTGCTGCGGCTCGTCGCCGGTGAGGGTCAGCACGACCCACGGCGGCTCGGACGGTCGCCGTTCGAGTACGCCGTACAGGGCGTCCGCGAGACTGGCGACGCCGGCCGGGTCGAGCGCCTCGACGTGCTGGACGACCAGGGTCTGCACCGAGTCGTCGGACAGCTCCGCCTCGAGCTCCGTGGGGAAACCGTCACGTGCGGCGTCGACGATATGGAACAGGCCCGTCTTGTTCTGCCGGTGCGCCGCCCGCGCCAGCGCGACCTTGCCGACGCCGCGCTCGCCGGTCAGCACGACCCACTGACCGGCGCGGCACGCGTTGTCGGCCTCCCGGCTGCTCCCGAGCCACGGCGCACTCCGGCCGACCAGCCCGGGCAGCACCGGCCGCGGCGGCGGGCGGTGCCCGGACTCCGGCGACCGTACGGCGAGGGCCGTCGACTGCGGGCTGACCTGGATGATCCCGGCGCCGGGCCGCGCGCCCACGGGCCGGCAGGTGATCCGGACCCAGGACCCGCTCGGCAGCTCGGTCAGGATCGCCTCGGTCGCCCCGCTCTGCAGGATCTCCGCGGCGTACGCGAGGACCGCGCGCTGGTCGTCGGTGTCCAGCGACTGCCGCGCCTTCGAGTTCATCAGCAGCAGGTCCTCGTCGACCGCGATCACCAGGTCGCCGAGCCGCCGCGAGCGCTGCAGGTACGTCTCCAGCAGCGTCAGCTCGCGGGTCGAGCTGTCCTTCAGCAACGCCGCGCGGATGTTCTCGGCCGTCGTCTTGGCCAGCGCCATCAGCAGCGACCCGGCGTCCTTGCGCCAGCAGGTCAGGTCGATGGCCCCGACCGTCTTGCCGTTGAGCGGATGCTTGATCGGTACGCCGGCACACGCCAGGTCCTCCAGGTCCTCCGCGTAGTGCTCGTGGCCGAACACCTGCATCGGCCCGCCGCCCTCCAGCGCGGTCCCGATCCCGTTCGTGCCCGCGAACTCCTCGGCGTAGCTGAAGCCCGGCGCCAGGTAGACCTTGTCGAGGTGCCGGGCCAGGCCGGCGTCCGCGGTCAGCCGTTGCAGGACCAGGCCGGACCGGTCGGTGAGGATGACGCTGATCGGCTGGCCGTCGAGGTTCTCGTGGAGTTTCCGCAGTACCGGACCGGCGCTGCGGGCCAGCGGGACCTCCAGGTCCGGGTCGGCGACGTACGGCAGCTGGATCCGGTCCGGCGGCAGGTTCCAGTGCTGCGACCGCACCCACGAGGCGAGGATCGGCGGCCGGACGTCGCGGACCTCGACGGGATCGAACGTGAGGAAGTTCAACCGGGCCGCCGCGGTCCGGAGGTTGTCGTCCGCCGTAGGTGTGAGCTCGTCCACGGGGCCTCCCTGACGCTCCCTTCGAGCCTAGTGCAGTGGGCCGCAAGCGCTGTCTCAGAATGAGACAACCGGCCGCTCGCCGCTGCGTTGTGCTGGGCAGATGGAGGACGAGTCCTACAACCCGTGGTCGGTCGTACATCTGGTCTTCGAGCACCTCGCCGACGCCGGCCTGCACCCGGTCCTCGGCGCCACCGGACATCCGGGCGAACCGGCCGCGGAACTGCTGCGCTGCCTGGGGATCCGGCCCGATCCGGAGGGCGATCAGCGGTTGTCCGAGGAGAAGGACGCCAAGCTCGCGGAGCTGCGGGAGGCGTTCTTCGGCGATTCCTGACGGCTTCTCAATTTGAGACCTCCATCACACTCCGCCCAGGGCTGTACTGCAGGTGACAGCCGGTCACATGAGCGGGAGGAGTGCCATGAGTCGCCAGAGTGTGGCGAAGGCCCACCAGAAGATCCAGGAGTTGTCCTGGGAACCGGCGTACCACGAGCCGGTCTCCCAGTACGGCACCGACTACACGTTCCGCAAGGCCCAGAAGAAGGACCCGCTGAAGCAGGTCCTGCGCTCGTACTTCCCGATGCAGGAGGAGAAGGACCACCGGGTGTACGGCGCCTCGGACGGCGCGATCCGCGGCAACATGTTCCGCCAGGTCCAGGAACGCTGGCTGGAATGGCAGAAGCTGTTCCTGAGCATCATCCCGCTGCCGGAGATCTCCGCCGCGCGGGCGATGCCGCTGCTGTTCCGGACCGTGCCGAACCCCGAACTGCACAACGGGCAGGCCATCCAGATGATCGACGAGGTCAGGCACTCGACGATCCAGCAGAACCTCAAACGCCTGTACATGAACAACTACATCGACCCGGCGGGCTTCAACTCCAGCCTGCGGAACTTCCAGAGCGATTACTGCGGCACCATCGGCCGGCAGTTCGCCGAGGGGTTCATCACCGGTGACGCGATCACCGCGGCCAGCATCTACCTGACGATCGTGGCCGAGACCGCGTTCACCAACACGCTGTTCGTCGCGATGCCGGCCGAGGCCGCCGCGAACGGCGACTACCTGCTGCCGACGGTCTTCCACTCCGTGCAGTCGGACGAGTCGCGGCACATCAGCAACGGCTACGCCACCCTGCTGATGGCGCTCGCCGACGAGGACAACCACCAGTTGCTGGCCCGCGACCTGCGGTACGCCTGGTGGAACAACCACCGCGTGGTCGACGCGGCAATCGGTACGTTCATCGAGTACGGCACCAAGGACCGCCGCAAGGACCGTGAGTCGTACGCCGAGATGTGGCGCCGCTGGATCTACGACGACTACTACCGCAGCTACCTGGTGCCGCTGGAGAAGTACGGTCTCGAGATCCCGCACGACCTGATCGAGGAGTCCTGGAACCAGATCTGGAACAAGGGCTACGTGCACGAGGTCGCGCAGTTCTTCGCCACCGGGTGGCTGGCCAACTACTGGCGGATCGACCCGATGACCGACAAGGACTTCGAGTGGTTCGAGTACAAGTACCCGGGCTGGTACGACAAGTACGGCGCCTGGTGGGAGAACTACAACCGGCTGTCGAGGCCGAACGGGCACAAGCCGATCGTCTTCGAGGACGTCGACTACGAGTACCCGCACCGTTGCTGGACGTGCATGGTGCCGTGCCTGGTCCGTGAGGACATGGTGATGGCGAAGGTCGACGGGCAGTGGCGGACGTACTGCCACGAGATGTGCAAGTGGACCGACGAGACCGCCTTCCGGCCGACGTACATGGGCCGGAACACGCCGAACATGGGCAAGCTGATCGGCCACCGCGAGTGGGAGACGCTGTACCACGGCTGGAACTGGGCCGACGTGGTGTCGGACATGGGCTTCGTCCGCGACGACGGCAAGACGATGGTCGCGCAGCCGCACCTCGACCTGGACCCGAGCAAGATGTGGACGCTCGACCACCTGCGCAAGTGCCCGCCGCTGGCCAGCCCGAACGTTCTGCTGAACGAGATGAGCGACGAGGAGCGTACGGCGTTCGCCGCCCGCTACGTGAAGGGTGGTCCCGCCGGCCGTCCCGCCCCGGCCGAAGCCTGATCGCGTGATGAAGCACGTCGTGAGGTTCGAACCGGTCGGCATCGAGATCGAGGTCGACGAGGACCAGACGATCCTGCGGGCAGCGGCCGAGCAGGGCGTGATGCTCATGCACGGCTGCAAGGAGGGACAGTGCGCGTCCTGCAAGTCGTTCGTCCTCGACGGTGAGGACATCGACCTGGACCGGTACTCGACCTTCGCGCTGCCGGAGTACGAACTGGACGAGGGCTACACGCGGCTCTGTCGGGCGCACGCCTTCGAGGACCTCACGATCGAGCTGCTCAACTACGACGCGGACATGATCCGCTCCGGGCTGCCGATCCAGGAACGTACCGCCGAGGTCGTGGCGATCACCCCGGTGACCCACGACCTGCGGCACCTGGTGCTGCGGCTGACCGAGCCCGGGGAGCTGAAGTACTTCCCCGGGCAGTACGTCGACATCGCCGTACCGGACACCGATCAGACGCGGTCGTTCTCGATGGCGAACACCTCCAGCCGCGAGAACGGGCAGCTCGAGTTCGTCATCAAGGTGTACCCGGGCGGCGTGTTCTCCGAGTTCCTCGACCGGCGCCTGCGGGTCGGCGACCGGCTGGAGCTGACCGGGCCGTTCGGGGTGTTCACCCTCCGGGACAACCTGGACGCCCGGTTGGTCTTCCTCGGCGGCGGCGCCGGGCTGGCGCCGATCCTCGCGCTGCTCCGGTCGATGGCCGAGCGCGGGATCGACCGGCCGACGACGTTCTACTACGGAGCCCGGACCCCTGGGGACCTGTGCTTCGAGGAGGAGCTCCGGGCGTTGCCGCTGCCACGGTTCAAGTACGTGCCGGCGCTGTCGGACGAGGACTGGGACGGCGAGAACGGCCTGATCACCGACGTGGTCAAGCGGCTGGAACCCGACCTGACCGGAGCCGACGCCTACGTGTGTGGCCCGCCGCCGATGGTCGAGGCGGCGATCCCGCTGCTCGAACGACTCGGTGTGGCGACCAAGCACATCTACTACGACAAGTTCACCACGACCGGCGAAGCCGGTGACTCGAAGGTGCTGGAGGCAAGATGACCGCCACACAGGAATCACCCAAACCGAACGCAGTGTGCCCAAGCCGGTCTTCACCGACGCCGAAGCCGGCGCCCGCGAGTTCCCGGACTCGACGCTGCGGCACTACAACTACTACAAGCCGCAGAAGCGCAAGCAGAGCCACTACGAGGACGTGACGGTCGACGTCCAGCCCGACCCGAGGCACTACCTGAGCCAGGGCTGGCTGTACGGCTTCTCCGACGGCCGCGGCGGCTACCCGATGGACTGGACCGTGCTGAAGGCCTGGGGCTCCGACAAGCCGTCGCCGGAACGCGGACCGGGTACGGGCGGACTGTTCGTGCAGGAATGGCCGGCTACCGGCTGGCACGAGTTCCGTGACCCGAACGAGGAGTGGGAGCTCACGCTCTACCGCTACAACTCGAACGTCGTCCGCCAGGTCACCCAGAACGTCGAGGCCGCGAAGGCGTCCAAGGCCTTCGAGCAGTGGAACCCGAACTGGGTGCGGTTCGTCGAGCAGCACGTCGGCGCCTGGATGCACGTCGACCACGGCCTCGGCCTGTACCTGTACGCGAACGCGAACCGGCGCGCGCCCACGAACATGCACAACAACGCGATCTCGGTGAACAGCATGCACCGGATCCGCGCTGCCCAGGACCTCGCCCTCTACAACCTCACGCTGTCGGAGGAGATCGAGGGCTTCGACGGTACGGCGCACCTGGAGACCTGGAACCACGACCCGGCCTGGCAGGGCGTCCACGAGGTCGCCGAGGAACTGACCGCGATCGACGACTGGTGCGAGGCGATCTTCGCCGCGAACGTCGTCTTCGAGCCACTGGTCGGCGAACTGTTCCGCAGCCAGTTGGTCCAGCAGGCCGCCCCGCGCAACGGCGACTTCGTGACACCGACGGTGATCGGGGCGGCGGAGTACGACTTCGCCGAACGCGACCTGCGCTACACCACCGCGATGTTCGAACTGCTCACGAACGACAAGGAGTTCGCGGACCACAACAAGTCGATCATGGCCGGCTGGGCGAGCAACTGGACGGCGAAGGCGCTGGCCGCGGCCCGCACACTGCAGCCGCTGTGGTCGCAGCCGGACGCGAAACCGCCGCGGTTCGAGGACGGGCTCGACCGCGCGAAGAGCCGGTTCAGCGGGATCGTCACCGCGCTGGGCCTCGAGGAACCGAAGGAGCTGTCACTGTGACCACCACGTTCACCACCGCGGAAAGCCCGTTCAAGCAGGACAACACCGCGTCCAACAAGTGCGGTGTCACGCTGATGAACAACCAGGTCGGCGTGGTCGTCGCGGACGTGATGAAGGCGTACGACAACGTCACGGTGACGCCGCTGCCGTCGATGATCCGGGTCGACGCGATCGGCCGGATGGACTTCGTCTACGACGACATCTCCGAGGCGCTCGGCGAGGAGCCCGGGTACTTCGACCAGGCCGAGTTCGAGGAGAACATGTCCACCCACTACGGGCGGATGGTGCACCTCGACGACCGGACGATCATGTTCGCCAACCCCGAGGACGCCGCCGAGTACATCGGCTTCGACCTGACCGCATCCAGCTGACCAGGGGGTCTCTTCCGTGTACGAGAAGAATGGTGAGAAGTACTTCGTGGTCGACAGCCACATGCACATGTGGAAGGCCGGCCCGGACAACTGGGTGAAGGGTGCGGAGCAGTACGCGAAGGGCTGGATCGAATGCTTCCACGCGTACCAGAGCCTCGGCCCGAAGGAGACCCACTGGACGATCGAGAAGTTCATGAGCTACACCGAGGACGACCTGATGAAGGACGTCTTCGAGGACGGCTACGTGGACGTCGCGGTGTTCCAGCCGACGTACCTGAAGGAGTGGTACACGGAGGGTTTCAACACCACCGAGCAGAACGCGAACCTCGGCGAGAAGCATCCGGGGATGTTCGTGCTGAACACCCGGTTCGACCCGCGCGACGGTGACGCCGGCCTGGAAGAGCTGGCGCGCAACGTCGAGCGGTACGGCTCCAAGGGCGTCAAGCTCTACACGGCCGAGTGGAACGCCGGATCCCGTGGGTACAAGCTCACCGACCCGGCGGCGTACACCTACCTGGCGAAGGCGCAGGAGCTCGGGATCAAGAACATCCACGTCCACAAGGGGCCCACGATCTGGCCGCTGGACAAGGACGCGTTCGACGTCTCGGACGTCGACCACGCCGCGACCGACTTCCCCGAGCTCAACTTCATCGTCGAGCACGTCGGCCTGCCGCGGATCGAGGACTTCTGCTTCATGGCGACCCAGGAACCCAACGTGTACGCCGGCCTGTCGGTCGTCATCGGCGGCCTGATGCACGCCCGGCCGCGGTTCTTCGCGAAGGTGATGGGCGAGCTGCTGTTCTGGGTCGGCGAGGACAAGATGACGTTCGGCAGCGACTACGGGATCTGGGAACCGAAGTGGCAGGTCGAGGGGTTCGTGGACTGGGAGTTCCCGGACAGCGAGGAGTACGCCGACTACCCGCGGCTCGGGGTCGAGGGCAAGAAGAAGATCCTCGGGCTGAACGCCGCCAAGCTGTACGACCTGAAGGTGCCGGACGAACTCCAGCTACCGAGTCTGGTCACCACCTGATGACAGCTGTGGCCACCGAACGGGACCGGGTGCTGGAGGCGTTGAGCGCCGTCCGGGACCCGGAGCTGGACGAGCCGATCACGACGCTGGGCTTCGTGTCCACCTGCGTCGTGTCGGCCGCCGGCGACGCAGTCGTCCGCCTCCGCCTGCCGACGTACTTCTGCGCCCCCAACTTCGCCTTCCTGATGGTGGCGGACGCCTACGACGCCGTCGCCGCGCTACCTCACGTGCGCACGGTGGACGTAGCCCTCGAAGACCACTTCGCCGCTACCCAGATCAATGCAGGGATATCAGCACGAGCCGGTTTCGTGGAGACATTCGCGGGGGAGGCGGCGGACGAGTTGGACGAACTGCGCCGTACCTTCGTCCGAAAGTCGGTACTGGCCGGAACTGATGTCGTCTGCCGGGAACTGATTGCTCAAGGCATCGATCCGGTGGGGTGCTCGATTGCGGACCTACCGGCGTCCGTCGCGCTGGAGCGGGTGCTGCGGCGGCGGGCCGAGCTCGGGCTGCCTACCGGACAGGACGCACCGCTGCTGGTGGATGTGGTGACCGGGGCGGCGGTCACCCGCGACAATGCGGCGCGGCATCTCGGGATGGCGCGGTTGACGCGGACCGGGATCGAGGCCAACACCGGGATCTGCAGGGGAATGCTGAGGCACCGGTACGCCGAGACCGGTGCGGGCGAGGAGGAGCTGGGATGAAGGCCGTTCGACTGCACGGATACCACCAGCAACCAGTTGTCGACGACGTACCGGAACCGGTGGTGAAAGGCCCGCTGGACGTCGTCGTCAAGATCGGCGGTGCGGGCGTGTGCCGTACCGACCTGCACATCATCGAGGGGCAGTGGGACGCCGCGATGCATCCGGCGCTGCCGTACACGATCGGGCACGAGAACGCCGGCTGGGTGCACGAGGTCGGCTCCGCGGTCACGAACGTGCAGGTCGGCGACACGGTCATCCTGCACCCGACGCCGACCTGCGGGCTGTGTCGTGCGTGTCGTGCAGGGGACGACATGCATTGCTCCAACAGCACGTTCCCGGGGCTCGATAGCGACGGCGGGATGGCGGAGTACCTGCTCACCTCGGCGCGCGCCTGCGTGAAGCTGGATCCGAGCACCCGGCCGCAGGACGTCGCGGCGCTCGCGGACGCGGGCATCACGGCGTACCACGCGGTGCGCAAGGCGTTGCCGCTGCTGCCACCCGGTACGACGGCCGTGGTGATCGGCGCGGGTGGTCTCGGGCACATCGGCGTTCAGTGCCTGGCGGCGCTGACCGCGGCGCGGATCATCGTCGTGGACCGCAACCCGGAGGCGCTGAAGCTCGCCGAGCAGCTCGGCGCGGACCAGACGGTGGTTGCTGATGGCAAGCAGGTGGAGAAGGTCCTGGAGCTGACCGACGGCGCGGGCGCGCACGTCGTACTGGACTTCGTGGCCGAGCAGGGCGCGGAGCAGGACGGCTTCGCGATGACCGGCCGGGGCGGGTCGTACTTCGTCATCGGGTACGGCGGCCAGGTACAGATCCCGGCCCTGGACATCATTTCGACCGAGCGGAACATCGTCGGCAACATCGTTGGCACGTACAACGAACTGACCGAGCTGATGGCGCTCGCGCAGGCCGGGAAGGTCACGCTGCACACCCGGACCTACCCGCTGGAAGCGGCCGTCGAAGCGGTCGCCGATCTCGACGCCGGCCGCATTCGTGGCCGCGCGATCCTCGTTCCGTAAAGACCATTTCCGGAGGGAACTGATGGCCAAGGAACTGCGGTTCGGAGAGAACGCCCGCGAGCTGCTGCTGGCCGGGGTCGACCAGTTGGCGGACGCGGTGAAGTCGACGCTGGGCCCGAAGGGCCGCAACGTGATCCTGGAGAAGATCACCGGCTCCCCGGTGGTCACCAACGACGGCGTCACGATCGCCCGCGAGGTCCACCTCAAGAACCAGTTCGAGAACATGGGCGCCCAGCTGGTCAAGGAAGCCGCGATCAAGACCAACGACATCGTCGGCGACGGCACCACCACCGCGACCGTGATCGCGCAGGCGATCATCCGCGAAGGGATGGCCGCGATCGGTTCCGGCGGTAACCCCGTCCTGGTGAAACGGGGGATCGACCTGGCCGTCGCGCGGCTGGTGGAGCGGCTGCGCGAGGTCGCGCACCCGGTGCAGACCGAGCACGACTACGCCCGGGTCGCGGCGATCTCGGCGAACGACGACGACGTGGTCGGCGCGGTCATCGCCCGCGCCCTGCACCGCGTCGGCGACGGCGGGATCGTCACCGTGGAGGAGTCCGCCGTGCACGGGATGAGTGTGGACTTCGTCGAGGGATTCGAGTTCGACAACGGGTACCTGTCGCCGTACATGGTGACCGATCCGGGCAGCCTGCAGGCCGTCCTGGACAACCCGTACATCCTGTTGTGCAGCGAGAAGATCACCAAGGTGCAGGAGGTGATGCCGCTGCTGGACAAGATCATGCGCGAGCCGCGGCCGCTGGTGATCATCGCCGAGAGCCTCGAAGGTACGGCGCTCAGCATGCTGGTGCACAACCACGTCAACGGGCTGTTCCAGTGCGTCGCGGTGAAGGCGCCCGGGTTCGGCGACCGGCGGCTGCACAAGCTGGAGGACATCGCGGCGATCACCGGCGGCGCGGTGTACAGCCGGCACTCGGGGTTCAGCCTCGAGACGATGACGATCGACCAGCTCGGCCGCGCGGACCAGGTGCGGGTCACCGCGGATCGTACGGCGATCGTGGCCGGCTCGGGGCATGAGCAGGACGTCGCGTTCCGCGTGGCGCAACTGCGGGCCGAGCTGGAGCGGGCGACGTTCGGCGTCGACGAGGACGTGCTGACCGAGCGGATCGGTGCGTTGTCCGGCAAGGTCGCGGTGATCAAGGTCGGCGCGCCGACACCGGTCGAGCTGAAGGAGCTGCAGCATCGTGTCGAGGACGCGTTGTCGGCAACCCGGGCCGCGATGGCCGAGGGCATCGTCGCGGGCGGCGGGATGGCGCTGCTGCATGCGTCGCCCGCGCTGGACGATCTCGACGTACAAGGCGACTACCGGATCGGGGTCGACATCGTCCGCCGCGCGCTGCGCGAACCGGCGTACCTGATCGCCACGAACGCCGGCTACTCCGGCGCCGAGGTGCTCGAACGAACCGCCGCGATGGACGTCGACGAGGGCTTCGACGCCCTGGAGGGCCGCTACGGGAACATGCTCGCGATGGGCATCATCGACCCACTCCGGGTCGCCCGCTCCGCGCTCCAGAACGGCGCCTCGGTCGCCGGCCTGCTCCTCACCACCAACACCCTGATCGCCGAGGAACAGACCCCGTGGGGAGGCAGCGCTTCCCTGATGACCGAGTACGGCGCACTGGACGAAGGCCTGCACCAGCCTTCCCCCGACTCCAGCACCCCGCAGTCCCTCGGCCTCGGCCCGTCCGTCGGCTAGGAGCGCCGGCGGGGTCACACCACAGTTGGACCGCGTCCACCCACCATCGGCCCCGTTCACCAGGCAGGATCGCGGGCGGTGCTGGACGCGGTCCCGCTCAGCTGTAGGGCGGCTGGTTGTAGGTGTGCTTGCGCTGGAAGGCCGCCTCGTAGGTATCTACAGAGGTGCTGCGTTTACCCACTCCGTGGTGGTTCTCCGCCGCCACCGCGTACTCGCCGGTCTCTCCCACGAATCGTCGGTGCAGACCTCGGTAGACCTCCTCGAATCCGCGGCCGGTCCGCTGGTACAAGCGGTAGCCGGTCACGCCCAGTACCTCGCCCCACGTCACCTCGCGCCCGTTCACCCGCAAGCCGTCTGGCGCCATCGGCGGCCCTTCGGTCACTCGCACCGGATAGTCCTTCCCGGGTTCGCTGCGCTGATCGCTGTTGATCGCGACCACTCGCACATGCCCCTCAGCCGCACCCAGGTCAACGCTCGTCTGCGGTGTCATCGCGATCGTGCGCCAGGTGTGACCGCCGTCCTCGCTCAGCTGGAGCTCGTACAGCTCGGCCGCCGGTACGGCGGTGAAGTGGACGGTTGTCGCGGTGAGGTGGGTGATTCGGGGCGGGAGTGGTTGGGGTTTGCCGGACGTGATCTCCCAGTGGTGGCGGCCGGCGGGGAGGGCGGTGGTGGGGAGGCCGTCGACGTACAGGCGGCCGGGGGTTCGGGAGAGGGTGAACGAGGTCTGGTGAGGGGAGTAGTAGACGCCTTTGAAGGTGGGGAGGTGGAGGGAGATGGCCAGCTCCGGGTCCGGGGTGGTGAGGGTGAGGTCGCGGGTGCCGATGCGGGAGCCCTGGAAGAGGGCGAGTTGCTGGTCGACGGCCAGGCGTACGACGCCGGCGGTGCCGGTGAAGTGGACCTCTCCGTCGTACGTGATCTGCGCGGGGTCGTAGTAGACGGACGGAGTGCGGCGGAAGACGAAGTCCGTCCCGTCGGGGGTCTCCACCTGGGCGCCCCACGGGGTTTCCGTGACGTGCAGGTCGCGGCGGTGGCTGACGACCGCGAGGACATTGCCGCCGGAGCCGTCGGCGGGGCTCTCGGTGCGGACGCCGCGGCTGAACTCGGTCGTGAACTCCGACAACTTCCGCCCGGCGACGTGGATGAACGGCAGCTCGTCCACCACCTCGTCCACGCTGTTCGCGTCCCACCCGGTCGCGGCCGTCGACACCGACCACGTCCAGGCGGTCCGCTGGTTCGGCGCGACCACGTCGTACGTCGTGAGGTAGTCGCTCCCGATCAACATCACCGACCGGCTCCGGTACGGACCGCCCGCCGACGTGATCTCGGCGTACTGCGCCCAGCCGAGGTCGTACAGCGGCCGCTCCAGCCTGTTCGGCCCGATCGACCGGTACGACCCGTCCGCCCACACCCCGAACGAACTCGTGTACGTCGCGGCCGGCGCCCGGCGATCGCCCGCGTCCTCCGGTCCGTGACCGCTGTAGCTCCGCCCGCCTGCGTAGTAGTAGATCGTCCCGGAACCGTTGTCCCCGGGCACGCCCCACCGGTAGTTCGGTCCCGGATCCGTCTGCTGCAGGAACACCGCGACCTCGCTCGGCAGGTCCACGTCCGCCCGCAGCGTCACGCCGTACCCGGCATGCTTCGTACTGCGCAATCGCGGATTGGTCCCCGTCCCACCCTCGACCGCGAACCGCCACGGATCCGGCGCGCCCGGTCGATGCTCCAGCAACGACGCGTCCGGGCTGCTTGCCCACAGCAAATGCTCGGCGACCAGCGGTGCGTAGTTCCGCAACGCCTGCGCCAGCAGTCGCAGTTCCAGCGGTGGGTGGCGCGGCCAGTACGCGTGCGCGCCCTGCGGTGGATGCACCCGCCCGCCGAAGGTCATTGGCACGGTCAACGAGTCGACGAGCCACGACCCCATCGCCGCCAGCTGCGGGTTCGCCAGCCGGTTGCGTCCGTCCGTCAGCATCCCGCAGATGTTGCCGAGCACGGTCGGCCGCAGGAACGCCCACACGTACGTCGCCAGACTCTCGGTCCACCGCCCACCGAGCGCGTCCCCGTCCGCGGGCCGGGTATGGAACGCCGCCACCAGCTCCACGAACTTCCCGAACTGCTCGAGCCACGAGTCCGCTGCCGGATGCTCCGGGAACAGCCACGCGAAGCACCCCAGCGCGGCCTTCCCGTCCGCCATGAAGTTCGGGTGCCCGCCGAACATTCGCAGCATCGGCCCGATCTCCTCACCGGCCGCGACGTACGCGTTCAGTAGCAGCAACGCCTCGACCCGCTCCCGCTCGACCGGATCGAGCTTGTCCCGGAGCCGCGCGTACCCGTCCACGAACCGCTCGTACAACGGCCGCTGCCCGATGTTGCTGTACCCCTCGACGTCGTTCACGCCGCGGGCGATCAATCGCGGCCCTTCGGGGCCGTCGAACAGTTCGTCCAGCAACTCGTCCGCTGACGCGATCGGCCCCTCGTGGAACGGCGACGCCGGCCGCGGGCCGTCGTACCAGAGCTGCCAGTCCTTCACGAGGTCCAGGCTGAGCGTGCTGTGCCAGTGCTGCAGCTGCCGTACGTGCGTGGTCCGGAACTCCCGCGGTACGCCGAGATCCCGGTCGTGGTCGTAGCACGCGATCCCCGTCCGCCGCGTGCCGTCCCGCAACGGCCAGGTCCAGCGCAGTACGCCGTCGTACCGGAAGCGGATCCGCAGCGCCGGCGACGACGCCCACACCGCGTACTGTTGGTCGTTCCAACGCTCCGGGTGGAGGAGGAACACGCCGACGCTGGTGCGGGCGTTCCAGAAGGTCGCGTGCGGCCGCACGTCGAAGGCGTACGACGGCGCGTACGGCGCGACCGTGAACGCGAACTCCGCCGCCGGATCCTCGGTCCGGGCGCGGCCGAAGAACGCCGGGTCCTCGCCGGTGTCACCGATGACGAGCGGCTCGTCGATCGGGAGCCACGGGCGAGGGCCGGGTTCCTGGGAGTACGGCCAGGTGGAGGAGAAGCGGTGGGTGGGGTGGAAGTCCGTCCACTCCAGTTCCCACTCCGCATCGCCGAGGCCGCTCATCTCCTCGTCGAGCTCGATGTGGTCGTAGCCGGCGATGCAGCGGATCGTGACGGTGTAGCTCGCGGAGCCTTCGAACTCATAGGTGAGGCGGAAGGTGGCGAACAGGTCGCCGGCTTCCTGCAGGATTGTCTGCAATCCTACGATCGGCGGCACGTTCCGGAACGTGGTGCGGCCGAGCCAGCCGGTGCCGTGGTCGAACTGGAGGCCGGGAGCGGCCAATGTGCGTGGGATCCGGACGCGGAGGCTGCCCGTGTCTACGGTGACCGAATCTTCTTCGTAAGCGAGAACTAGTGAGTTCCTAGCCACGGTGGGAGGGCCAGGGCGTAGCTCGAAGCCGCGGGTTTGGCCTGGGGGTAGGTCGGACAGGAGCGAGACGGATGCTTCTGCCAGGCGGCCTTGTTCTCGGCGTACTTCTGAGAGCTGGAACGGGACCGGTGTGCCGGAGTCGTCGAGCAGCTGGAGTTGCGTGTAGGCCGGGAGGGGCCAGCGCACGCGGTAGGTCAGCAGCGTGCGGGGCCAGCTGAACTCGGGGTGGTCGAGGCGGTCCCGGAGCTCGAAGCGAACGCTCCGAGCTCCGGGCTGCCAGATGATCACTGGTCGGCGTCCACGGCCGGTTGCGCGACGCCGCGGCTGCCCGCCATCGCGCCGCCGGCCACGCCGTCGACCAGGTAACGCTGCAGGATCGCGAACACCACGATCACCGGCCCCGCGACGATCAGCGTCCCGGCCGCGATCAGCGGCCAGTTCTGGCTGTACTCGCCGAAGAACGAGTACAGCCCACGTGTGACCGGCCACAGCTTCGAGTCCGACAGCATCACCAGCGGCAGGATCAGGTTGTTCCAGCTGCCGATGAACCCGAAGATCCCGAACGTCGCCAGCGCCGGCTTCATCTGCGGCACGATGATCTGCAGGATGAACCGGACGTACCCGCAGCCGTCCATCGCCGCCGCCTCGTCGAGCTCCCGCGGGATCCCCTTGATGTAGCCGACGAAGAAGAAGAACCCGGCGCCCGCAAGGCTCGTCATGATCAGGTATCCGACCATGCTGTTGTAGAGGTGCAGCGCCTGCGCCTCCACGAACAACGGGATCAGCCCGCCGGGCAGGAACCCGGAGAACACGAAGAACCCGTACAGCGCGTTCGAGTGCCGGAAGTACCCGCGCGAGATCGGGAACGCCAGGAACACCCCGAGGATCAACGTGATCACACCGGGCACCACGGCGTACACCAGGCTGTTGACCATCTGCCGGCCGAAGTCGCCCTGCGTCCACGCCTGGCTGAAGTTCGCCCCGCTGACCACCGACGGCATGCCGGTGGGGTCGCGGAGGAACGCCGTGTATGGCTTCACCGACTGCAGCGCCAGATAGATCACCGGCAACGCGAACATCCCGACCGAGATCACCAGACAGGCCGCCTGACTGGTGTACCACCCGGCGCCTCGCTTGCTCCCGCCCTGAGCGACGGAGACGGTACGGCGACGTGCGGTCGCGGCAACTGTCGCGGTCACATCGACACCTCCCGCCGACGCAGTACGACGAGCAGGCCGCCGCCGATCACGAGTGTCAGGAAGAACTGCAGCATCGCCAGCATCGAGCCGTACCCGAGCTGCGAGTTGCTGCCGAACGCGGTGGTGAACATCGAGAGCCCCAGGGTCCGGGTGCCGAAGTTGCCGTTGGTCAGGACCAGGATCAGCGCGAACTCACCGATCGAACCCATCGCGGTGAGGAACACGTTGACCGTGGTGGCGGGCGCGAGCAGCGGCCAGCTGATGTGCCGGAACACCGCCCACCGGCCGGCGCCGTCCAGCGCGCCGGCCTCGTACACCTCCTTCGGGATGTGCCGCAGCCCGGCGATGTAGATCAGCATCGAGTAGCCGGTGAACATCCACACGTTCACCACGATCACCAGCGGCAGCGCGAGCGTCGTCGACCCGAGCAACGACGACGTGATGCCGAACGCCGAGTGCAGGAAGTGCGCCACCGGCCCGCTGTACGGGTCGAGCAGCAGCGAGAAGATCGCGCCGACGACCGCGACGCTGAAGATCTGCGGCATGAAGATCAGCGCCCGGTACAACCCGTACAGCGGGCGCTTCTCCTTCAGCAGTACGGCGAGTCCGAGCGCCACCCCGTTCTGCAGCAGGGTCACCGCGATCACGTAGACGATCGTCACCTTCAGACTGCCCGCGACGTCCGGCAGCATGGTGGTGAAGGCGTCCCGGTAGTTGCACAGCCCGCAGACGTTGAGCGCGGTGCCCGGGAGCCCGGAGTACTTCGTGAACGAGTAGCCGACCGTGGCGACGGACGGGTACAGCCCGAACACCAGCCAGCCGATCCCCGGGATCGCGATCGACAGCCAGGGGATCCAGCGGCGGGTCCGGCGGGTGCCGAACGGACAGGTCGTCATCTACTTCTTCCCCACCGACTTCTGGTACGCCGTGGCCGCACCCTTCAGCGCGTCGTCCACGCTCTGCTTGCCGAACGGCGTCATCTTGGTCAGGTCCGGCCCGGCGGCCTCCGGCGGCGCACCGGCCGGGATCCACGGGTCGGTGAGCGCGACGAACCGCTCGTCACTGTGCTCGTTCAGCCAGTCCATCCACGGCAGCGTGGACGAGGTGACACCGGGCTGGGTCGAGGTCGACCCGGTGGCGTCCAGCCAGAGCTTGTAGTTCTCCGGGCGGGAGAAGGTCCGCAGCCAGTCCATCGCCAGGTCCTTGTTCGGCGCCCAGGTCGGCACCATCCAGGTCAGGTCGGCCTTCACCGGGATCCGGTTGTTCGCCGCGTCGTCGGTGGCCGGCATCACGAAGAAGCCGAACTTCAGGTCCGGGTTCGCCTCCTTGATCGTGTTGCCGTCCCAGGACCCGTCGAGGAAGAACGGGAAGTCGTCGGACTTCGCCGCCCAGACACCCGGCGCGGTCAGCTGCGCGACACCGGACGCGGCCGGCTCGATGTACTGCATGACGTCGGTGTACTTGGTCGCCGCTTCCTTGTAGAGCGGGTCGTTCCAGCTCTTCGTACCGGCCCAGAAGTCCTTCGCGCGCTGGTCGCTGACCGCGGTCGAGTCGGCCCCGGTCTGGCCCTTCATCAGCAGCTGCTGGACGGCGCCGCCGTACACGATGCCCTGCAGGCCGTCCTTGCCGGCCACGAAGATCGGCGTCTTGCCGGCGTCCTTGAACTTCTTCAGCGCGGCGACGAACTCGGTGTACGTCGTCGGCACCTTCACGCCGTACTTGTCCAGCAGGTCCTTCTTGTACCAGACCGCGCCGTGGCCGATGTACTCCGCGGCGACCACGCCGTAGATGCCGCCGTTGTAGCCGGCGCCGTACTTCTGCAGCACCGGGTCGTACGACTTCATGAAGTCCTGGCCGGACAGGTCGGTGATCTGGCCGGCGGTGATCAGCGCCGCCGAGCCGGACGACTTCAGCCCGGTGTCGGCCGGCGGGAACTTCGCCGGGGTCGGTGCGAACTGCGCCAGGACGTCGACCGACTTCGCGGACAGCAGGCTGTTGGTGAGGGTGCCCCAGGCGCCCGCGGCGGTCGGCGCGTTCTCCAGCTTCACCGTGACGCCGGGGTGCTCCTTCTCGAAGATCGCGTTGATCTTCTTGGTCGCCTCGATCGCCGACGGGTTCGTCCACTCGGCGACCACCAGGGTCTTCTTGGCACCGGAGCCGGAGCCCGCACCGGAGTCGGCCGAGCCGCCGACCGTACAGCCCGTCGCGGCCAGCGCGAGGCTGCCGCACAGCAGCAGCACCGGGATTCTTGCTCTCATCGGATGTCCTTTCCAGAAAGGGTTTTCAGGGGCGTTGCACGGCGCCGTCGGGGCGGCGGGGCGGCTTCCACCGGGAGCGCGGCAGGGGTGGGTACTTGTCGGCGGCCCGTTCGTCGAAGTCGACGCCGAGGCCGGGGCGGTCGCTCGGCCAGAGCCGGCCGTCCCGCGGCTGCGGTACGCCGGGGAACACCTCCTCGGCCTCGGCGTTGAACGGGTGCTGCTCCTGGATCCCGAAGTTCGGGCTGACCAGGTCGAGCGCGAGGTTCGCCGCGTGACCGATCGGGGAGACGTCGCCCGGCCCGTGCCAGGCGGTCCGTACGCCGAACAGGTCGCAGGCCGCGGCGAGTCGCCAGGCCGGGGTGAGCCCGCCGATCGCGGACACGTGCACCCGGATGAAGTCGATCAGCCCTTCGGCGAGCAGCGGGCGGTACTCGGCCGGGTTGGTGAAGAGCTCCCCGATCGCAACCGGGATCGAGGACTGCTCCCTGAGCCGGCGCAACCAGTTCAGATCCTCCGGCGCCACCGGATCCTCCAGGAAGAACAGGCGGTACGGCTCCAGCTCCCGCGCCAGCCCGATCGCGTCCACCGGCGCGACCCGCTCGTGCACGTCGTGGATCAGCTCGACCTCATCCCCAAGCTCCTGCCTGAGGTGCTCGAACAGCCCGACCACCGTCCGCGTGTACCTCCTGGGATCCCACGCGCCAGTCGTAGGACCAGCGGCCGGAGCGCCGTACGTTCCAGCTCCGGGGACTGCTACCTGACATCTGGCGTGCGTGTACCCCGCTTCGAGGAGGGCGCGTACTTCGTCGGCTACCTCGTGGGGGTCGCGGCCGGACGCGTGGCCGTAGAGGGGGACGGCGGTGCGGGTGCGGCCGCCGAGCAGCTGCCACACGGGCATCCCGGCGAGCTTGCCCTTGATGTCCCACAACGCCATGTCCACACCGGAGATCGCGTTGTTCAGCACCGGCCCGAAGCGCCAGTACCCGCTCAGATGCAGGATCGTCGTGATGTCGACGATCTCCGCCGGGTCCCTCCCGACCAGCTGCGGCGCGAGGTAGTCGGTCACCGTGGTGGCCACCGCGTTCGCCCGCTGCGTGAAGGTCGCACACCCCACGCCGTACAGCCCCGGCTCGCTCGTCTCGACCCGGACCACCACCAGTGTGGTCCCCTCAGGAGCGGTGAGGAACGCCCGTACGTCGGTGATCCGGACGTCCGACCCGCTCCACGGTGGCTCGGTCATCGCCCGAGCCCCCACGGTGTGTCGACCCGTCCGCCGAGCGCCAGCCCGCCGGTGCCCCAGAACGGCGCGAAGTTGTAGCACCCCGTGGTCAGCGGCCCGTTCGCCGTCGTCCAGTACGTCATCCCGTGCCCGTTCGTCCCGGCATCGGCGACGGCGAACGCGAACGTCGTCCGCAAGTGCTCACCCGCCCCGAGCCCCACCGCCCGACGAGCCAGCTCGGGCAACTGGTCCCAGGCGATCGCGACCTCGTACGTCGTCGTCTTCGCGGTCTCGTCCCGCGTGACCAGCGCCCGCCCTTCGTCGGCTGTCAACAGTCCGAGCGGCGGATCCAGCGGCGCGTTCGTCGGGTAGAACGTCTGGTAGTTCGTCCCCGGCGCGGCCTGCCGATGCAGCTCGGACACCCCGCCCTGCGCCAGCGTCGCGACGTACAGATGCGACAACGACCCACCGGACTTCGCGTAGTGCCGATCCCCGGCGAGCAGATCGTCGGGCTTCGCGCCGGCATCGAACGCGAGCTGCAGACTGTCCGCCTTGAACGGGAACGAGTACGGGTCCTGCGGGAACGGCTTGTTCCCGAAGTGCACCGCGTCCTCGAGTACGGCGCGCACGTAGAAGTTCTGCTCGTCCCACGCCGACCACAGCCGGTACTCCTTCCGGTCGCCGGTCGTCGTCGTGTTCACCACGCTGACGCCCGCGATCCCGGCCCACTGCGACGCGTCCCCGCCGACGGCGATCTTCCGGTACGGCGCGTACGCGAGCTGGATCTCCTGCTCGCCGGTCTGCCGGATCTTCGCCGCGCCGGCGATCTTCGCGTCGTACGTGATCAGGTACCTGTTCGACGGCTCGTTGCGATAGGCAACCACCGGGAAGCGCACCGTCCGGACCTCGCCGGGCTGTACGTCGTCGACCTCCAGTTGCTGCGTGCGCAGTACCCAGCCGGCCGGTGCCTGCACCGAGAGCAGTGCGCTGAC
Source organism: Kribbella sp. NPDC059898 (assembly GCF_042730855.1). Taxonomy (NCBI): domain Bacteria; kingdom Bacillati; phylum Actinomycetota; class Actinomycetes; order Propionibacteriales; family Kribbellaceae; genus Kribbella; species Kribbella sp. NPDC059898. Next base: position 195,069 of record NZ_JBHWKR010000002.1, on the reverse strand, counting down.
CGGTTGCGGGGTGACGTTCTCGACCCGGACCTCGAGCGCGCCGGACGCGTCGATCGGGCGGGTGAACGACAGCGGCCGGATGTCCAGCGGGGTCTCGTAGTCGAAGCGCGCCGAGCGGGTCAGTGCCGTCGCGAGCTGCTCGGGGGAGCGGTCGCTGTCGAAGTACAGCACTTCCCACGGGTTCACCGGCAGCGTGACCTGCGGCGCGCGCCCGTCGCTGAGCTCACGGCCGAGGTAGTCGTACACCTTGATGCCCCGCGCGTCCGGCAGCGTGAGCGTGCCACGGTAATCGCTTTCCGGATGGGCATAGCCATCCGCTTGCCGAGGGACCGAGTACAACGCCGCGCGACCGTGCCCGTCCGCGTCCTCGAACAGGAAGCCCCACGTCGAGCGGGCGTCTGGGTAGAGCTCCCGCAGCATCCGCGAGTCCTCGAGCCGGCTCGTCATCGCGGAGTACGCGATCACCGCGGGCCGCGGCGTCTTCGTGCCGACGTCGTAGATGTTGAAGGTGTCGCCCGAGTAGCCCTTGTCGTACGACAGCGAGAACCAGAACACCTTCATCGGCGAGTCCTCCTCGGCACCCGCCAGCAGATGCAGCAGGTACGTCGGCGCCAGCGTCCGCGCGACGGCGTACGGCACGTCCGCCAACGGCAGGCCGGGGAACGAGTCCGCCGCCGTACCGAGCTCGGTCTGCCACTGGCCCGCGCGGCCATTCGTCTTCGACCAGAGCTTGTCCATCTTGATCTGGACCTTGGTCAGCGCGTACTGCACCGGGTCCGGTACGCCGTACGCGTGGTTGATCGAGCCGTCCAGGTACCCGATGTCCTTGGAGCCCTTGGCGTAGACGATGTCGCGCTGGTACGGGACCGAGCCGCCGCCGATCAGGTTCACGTCCGGGAACTCCGGCTTGATCCGGTCCCAGGTCCGCTTGAGCAGGTCGCGGTAGTCCTGGGCGTCGCCGGTCTTCCAGGTCCAGCCGTGCACCCACGGCTCGTTCCAGATCTCCCAGTTCTTCACCAGGTCCTGCATCGGGGCGATCGCGCGGTACGTCATCTCGATGTGCGCGTTCAGGTCGAGCGGCTTGTTCTGGTGCAGTTTGAGCGCCTCGCCATTGGGGCCGGGGGCAACATTCCACCACATGTTGTAGGCGAGGAACCCGATCGGCTCGATGCCGTACGAGCGCCACTCGGCGACCTCGGCGCGGGCCTTGTCGATCGCGGCCTGGTTCCAGAACTTGCCGGGCGCGGTGCAGACCGCGTCCGGCCAGATCGACAGGATGCCGCGGGTCCACTTGGCGCCCATCCGCTGTGCGATCCGCTTGGTGATCACGGGATCGGACTCGCCGCGCAGGCCGAGGCCGAACGACGATCCGGGGCGGAGCCCGTCGGCCGGCGGGTGCAGGACGCCGAGGCCGAGGGTGCGGGTGGCGAGGGTCTTGCCGGTGCTGTCGGTGAGGTCGACCTGGACGGCGTAGAAGTCCGGGGTGCGCGGTCCGAGGGCGGAACGGACCGTGCCGGAGCCGCCGGCCGCGACGGTCACCGGCGCGCTGCCGGTGCCGGCCGCTTCGGTGCCGTGGGCAAGGACCTTCCAGCTGACGGTGCCGGTCAGCGCGATCTTGGACGCGATCGTGACGACCAGTTCGGGCGCGGCCGGGGCGACGTACAGCGCGGTCACGTCGTCGAACGCGGCGGTGAAGGTGACCGACGGGTCGTCGGCCGCGGCGACGGTGACCGCGGCCTGACCCGGTACGGCGGTCAGCGTGGACGCGAGTGCGGCGCCGGCGGCAGTGGCGGCGCCGTACCCGAGGGCACGACGGCGGGTGATGGGCGGGATTTCGGGCATGAGGCCAACCTCCGCAAGATATGCAGAACGTTTTGCGTTTGGAGTGGTCCGACTCTGAAGGACGTGGACAACGCTGTCAAGAGCGCCCTTGAAATCAAGGGATTCGGCGATGGCATACTTTGCGGCATGACAGCAAGACGTTTTGCCGACGGCAAGCAGCGGGTGCGGATCGTGGACGTCGCCGCACTGGCCGGCGTCAGCATCACCACGGTGTCGCACGCGCTCAGCGGCCGCCGTCCCGTGTCCGAGCGGACCCGCGAGAAGGTGCAACGCGCGATCGAGGAGCTCAGCTACCGGCCGAACGAGGCGGCCCGCAGTCTGCGGGGCCAGCCGACCACCACGGTCGCCGTGATCGTCCCGGACATCACCAACCCGTTCTACCCGCAGCTCGCCCGCGGGATGCAGGACGTGCTGTCGCCGAAGGGCTACCAGGCGCTGATCTGCAGCTCCGACGCGGAGCCGGTGTCCCGCCGCGAGATCGTCGAGCAGATGCTCGCCCGCCGGGTCGACGGGATCTGCATCTCCGGGTACTACGACGACCACACCGACGCGGAGCCGGCGGTCGACGCCGGCGTGCCGGTGGTGCTGTTCGGGCACCGTGCGCCGTACCCCGGGATCAGTACCGTGACCACGGACGACGTCGGCGCCGGCCGGCTGGCGACCGAGCACCTGCTGTCCCGCGGCCGGGAGCGGATCGCCTTCATCAGTGGGCCGAGCAGCACCGGGCCGAGCGACGTCGGACCGCCCGCGGACCGGGTCGCCGGGTACCGCGCCGCGCTGGCGGCGGCCGGGATCCGGATCGACGACGAGCTCGTCGTGCACGGTGCGATCAGCAGGGAGGGCGGCGCGGCCGGCATGGACCGGTTGCTCGCGCTGGACCGTCCGCCGCAGGCCGTGGTGTGCACCAACGACTTCGTCGCGATCGGGGCGATGCAGGAGGCGCTCGACCGCGGCCTCGACGTACCGGGCGACGTGGCGCTGATCGGGTTCGACGACATCGACGCGGCCGCGCTGGTGCGGCCGGGGCTGACCACGATGGCGGTCGCGATCCGCCGCCAGGGACAGGCCGCGGCGCAGCTGATCCTGGACCGGATCGCGGACCCGGACCAGCCGCCGCAGGCGACGCTGTTCGGCACCGACCTGGTGCAACGCCAGTCGACCTGATCACGGCGCTCAGCCGGGGATCCAGCTGTAGACCAGTACTTTGTTGAACAGGTCGTCCTCGACCGTGACCTGGTACGACCCGTCGGACCGCTTCGCGGCGTTCAGGCCGTACGGTACGTCGACCCAGCCGGTCCGGTCGACGCCGCCGACGTTTGCCCCGGGCAACCAGCTGCCCGCGGCCGCGCCGTCCGCTGCCCGCCAGGCCCAGACCTTGCCCCGGGTCGCGACGCCGCAGCTGAAGATGTAGTCACCGGCCGGCGCCCAGGACACCGTCGTGACCAGCGGCGTCGCGGTCGTGTCCCACGGCAGCAGGATCGTCCAGGTCGGCGTGGTGTTGCCGGTGCTCCAGCGGTCGTAGCGGGCGAGGACCTTGCCGCACTCCTTCCAGTACGCGTTGTCGAACGGCTGATCGGCGGTGTAGCCGGACATGTACATGACGTCGGTGGTGACGTCGTAGTGCAACCGGCGTACCACCTTGAACGGCGCGGGCAGCGGGATCGTGACGCGGCTCGCGTAGTCGTAGATCGGGTTGGCGAAGCTGTCGAAACCCTTCAGCGGGTAGCGCCGCAGGTCCCGGTCGCCGCCTTCCCAGATGTCGCCGCGGTCGTCGACGTACCAGACCCAGCAGTTGCCGGGGGAGTTCTGCCCGGTGCCGGTCTGCAGGTACTCGTCGGCGGTGAACTTCCCGTCGCCGTTCGCGTCCCGCCAGATCCACTCGCCGGTCGCGGGCTGGTACGGCGGCCAGCTCGGGTCGTCGCCGGTCCAGTGCGCCTTGAAGATCGCACCGGACGGGCGGGCGATCTCGCCGTCGTACCGGTAGATGACCAGATGGGACGCGTACATGCCGGTCGCGTACAGGTACAGCCGGCCGCCGAGGCGTTTGAGGAACGGCGACGAGATGTGGTGCTGGTGGCCGGGCAGGTACAGTCGCGCGTCCTGCGGGTAGCGGACCGAGTCGAGCGAATGCCCGATCCAGGCCGCGTTGCTGCCGGGCGGCTTGGTGTAGTCCATCCGGTAGTGGTTCTGCTGGCTGTAGATGTCCTTGCCGTCCGAGGCCGGGTCGAAGTCCGCGGTGGTGACGAACTCGGCGCCCATCAGCTCCCAGACCAGGGTGCCGTTCGGGTCGTACTTGCGCAGCCAGGAGCCGAACTCGGACAGCGCGACGTACACGTTCCCGGCCGCGTCGCCGCCGACGCCGGCGATGCCCCACAGCTTGTCCGGCGTGACGACACCCGGCGTACCGGAGCCGATGCCGCCGGACGTGCCGAGGCTGCGGGTCAGCCGTGGTGTCGTCGAGGGCGTGCTGTACGTGTGGACCTGGCGGCGCGGGCCGTTGTCGCCGACCAGCAGGTTGCCGTCACGGTCGACGGCGAGCGAGGTCGGGATCCACGTCGCCGCGGGGCCGTTGATGGTGCCGCCGAGCGCCGTACCGGCGGTGGAGAAGTGCAGGATCTGTGCGGGTTTCGCGGTGTCGACATGCCAGAAGTGGCCGTCGTTGGCGTCCCGGGTGATGTTCGCGACCACCCAGATCTCGCCGCTGGTCTTGTCCACCGCGACCGCGCCGGGCTGGTTCACGCTCCAGGTGCGCAGTACGGCGGCGGTCTTGGCGTCGAAGACCACGACCCGGTTCTGCACCCGGTCGGTGACGATCACCTGGGTGTCGGTGGCGGCCGCGGCGGCTGGTGGGCTGCCGATCGGGAAGGTCAGTGAGGTGGCGGCGCCGGCCAGCGTGAAGGCGGTCAGTCCGTTGCCGGCGGACAGGTACGCGTTGGTGCTGTTGACGGCGACCGCGTCACCGTTCGCGCCGCGGCAGTTGCCGGTCAGGTGGCCGTCCTTGTAGATGCCGGCGTAGTTGCCGGCCTCGTCCCAGAAGCTCACGGTGTAGACCGCGCCGGCCGGGGTGACCGCGATGTTGAAGACGAAGTCCTGCATCCACTCGGTGGCACCCGAGTAGGTGTTGCCGACCCACGACGTCGTGACGCTCGACGCCGCGGTCGCCGGCAGAGAGTTGAGGAGGGTGGGGAACAGGAAGGCTCCGCCGCCGGCCGCGAGGGCCTGGCGGCGGGTGATGCCTGGTCGGTCGTTCATGTCGGATCCCTTGCTAGCGGGCGGGGGAAAGTGACAAGCACGTGAACGTTCACATCGCCGGTACGGAACGCTAGGATTCCCAGGGCCGGGCCGTCAAGGCTTCGGGCTCGTGGATCCCTGAGGAGGCGGAATTGGCTGGTCGGCCGACCATGCGCGACGTCGCGGCCGCTGCCGGGGTCTCGCACCAGACCGTCTCGCGGGTGGTGAACGACGAGCAGTCGGTGACCGAGCCGGTGCGGGAACGCGTCCGGGCCGCGATCGCGGCGCTCGGGTACCGCCCGAGCGCGGGCGGTCGCGCGATGGCCCGCGGCCGGACCGAGGTGGTGGCGCTCGTCGTACCGCACGCGGCCGGCTTCACGTTCGCGAACGACCACCTGATGCGGCTGATCGGTGGCGCCGAGCAGGAGGTGGCGGGCCGCGGCTACGGCCTGCTGCTGTCGACCCGCGAGCCGGGCGGCGACGCCACGTCGGCCTTCACCCGCTTCGACCGCCGCAGCCTCGTCGACGGCTTCCTGGTCGAGGGCGGCGCCGGCCTGACCGGACTGTCCGACCTACTGGTCCAGGGGTATCCGGCGGTCGTCATCGGGTACGCCGACGACGACCTGCCGATGGTCCACCCGGACGACGAGGGCGGCGCGTACGCCGTCGTCCAGCACCTGCTCGCCCTCGGCCACCGCCGGATCGGCATCGTCAACGGCCCCGCCGAGAACCACCTGGCGATGGCCGCCCGCCTGGCCGGCGTCGAACGCGCCTTCGCCGACGCCCATGTCACCCGGGACCCGTCACTGACCGACCGCGGCGACTTCACCACCGAATCGGGCCACGCCGCCGCCGGCCGCCTCCTCACCCGTGCCGACCCACCCACCGCCGTCTTCGCCTTCAACGACGGCATGGCCCTCGGTGTCCTGCAATGGCTCCGCGAGAACCCGTCCACCACCGGCATCTCGGTCGCAGGCTTCGACGACACCGCCGCGGCGTCCGCGACCGGTCTCACCTCGGTCGCCCTGCAGAGCCAGGACCTGGGCCGGCGCGCGGCCCAGATCCTGATCGACCAACTCGACGGCAAGCCGCCGGCCGAACGCCGGACGATCGTGCCGAGCCGGCTGATGGTGCGCTCGTCGACTCAGCCGAAGAGCGGGAGGAGGCGGCGGAGCTCCTCGTCGGAGACGGTCCGTCCGTAGTCGGCCAGCTGGAAGGTCTCGGCGTGCCGGACCGCGTCCGCGCGCTCCTCGCCGTAGTACTTCGCCAGCGCCGGACGGACGTCCTCGCCGACGCCCATGAACTCGTCCCAGTAGGTCAGGATGAACTCCCGGCGGGCCGGCCAGTCGCCGTCCGGCGGGACCTGGCCGCTCAGCCCGCGCTGGTGCGGCGCGAACTCGAAGAACTGCGTCGCGTGCGCCGCGCACGCGCCGAGCTTGGCCTCGATGGTGGCGTCGACGTCCACGGCGACGTCGTGCCGGTGCCCGTCGAGCGAGCCGTAGTCGGGCATCAGCAGGCACAGCGGCGGCCGGTCGAGCGCGGGGGAGTCCGGGACCACGTTCGGCACGCTGGTGAACGAGACCGCGTCCCGGACCACCCGCCCGGCCGCCCGGTTGTCGGGATGGCCCGGTACCTCGCCGTGGAACGCGATCACCACGTCCGCCCGCCACGAGCGGAGCGCCGCGATCACCCGCCGGCGGACCTCGATCGACGCCTCGAGCTCGCCGTCGTGGTACTCCCAGATCTCGTACTCCAGCACTCCGAGCAGCCGCGCCGCCTCGACCGCCTCGTGCGCGCGGCGCCTCGCCAGCGGGCCGCGTTCGAGGGCGTGATGGCCGGCGTCGCCGTTGGTCAGCGACAGGTACTTGACCGCGTGCCCGGCGTCGGCGAGCAGCGCGGAGGTACCGCCGGCGTACATGTCGGCCTCGTCGGGGTGCGCCCCGACCACCAGGATCTTCAGGGCGTGCGTCATCGGGCCTCCAGTTCGCTAAGGGTCGCGCGCAGCGTCTGCGCGGAGCGGGTGACGAAGTCGACCGGATCGAGCGCCTCCGTGTAGTAGCTGTCGGGATCGGGCCGGCCGCCAGCCGCGACATCGTCGGTGTAGCGCTGCGCGAGCCGGACGAGTTCCAGCACCTCGCCGACCGCGAGGTCCGGATGGCCTTCCTGCCAGGCCGGGTCGTAGATCGGGATGTCGTTGAAGTCGCGGTCGATGACGTTCTCGATCGTCAGCACGCTCACCGGTGCCTCGGCGACGATCGGTGCCAGCAAGGCCGTCCAGTCGATCATCCCGTCGCCACAGGCCCGGATCTGCCGCGCGAGCCCGCGCGGCGTCGGGTACAGCACCACATCGCGCAGATGGGTGAGCACCGTGTACGGCGCCACGCGTCGAGCCGCCTGGACCGGGTCCTCGCCGCGGACCACGACGTTCGCGGGGTCGTACGTCACGCCGAGGACGTCCGCGCCGACGTCCTCGACCAGCCGGACGATCTCGGTGGTGGTGATCTCCTCGTGGGTCTCGACCGCGGCCTTCGCGTCGTGGTCGCGCAGTACCGGGGCGAGCCGGCGCAGGAAGTTGCGGGTGGCAACGAGCTGTTCGGGCCAGGTGACGTCGGTGCGGAACCGGTCGATGGCGTGCAGGCCCCAGCCGTGCCGCTGGTAGTTCGCGGTGTCGACCCACAGCGCGTGGCAGCCGATCGCGGTGACCGCCTCGATCATCCGGGTCATGCCTTTGAGGTAGTCGCCGTCGCCGAGGTCGCGGACCTCCGGCGCCTCCGGGGTGTTGAACGGGTTGACCTTGCCGAGGCCCATGTCGAGCCGCAGCCCGAGCTCGTCGGCGAGCCGCCGTACGTCGGTCAGCAGCGCCTGGTCGAGGTCGGGGGTGATGTCCAGGACGGTCCGGAAGAACACCCCGGCGTACCCGAGTTCGTGGCACCGTTCGAGCAGCTTGAACGGGCCGAGCTCGGCCGCCTGGGGGAACTTGCGGCCGTCGATGCCGATCTGTAGCACGAAGCCTCCTCAGGGAGTGACGGCGTGACACCGCACCCAGCGGTCGCCGGGCAGCGTGGTCACGGGTGGCATGCCGGTTACGCACTTCGCCATCGCCAGCGGGCAACGGGCCGCGAACGGGCAGCCCTCGCTCGTTGGCGCCTGTTGCGAGGCGGCGGGACCGGTGATTGTGGTGTGCGAGCCGGGAACGGATGCGAGCAGCAACCGGGTGTACGGGTGCAGGGGTTCGTCGAGCAGGGCGGTGGCAGGCGCGGACTCCACGCCGTACCCGCTGAACATCACGGTGATCCGGTCGGCGAGGTAGCGCGCGCTGACCAGGTCGTGCGTGATGTACAGCAGCGCCACGCCGCGCTGGTCGCGCAGGCCGGCCAGCAGGTTGAGGATGTCGACGCGGACCGACATGTCGAGCATCGAGACCGGTTCGTCGGCGATCACCAGTCGCGGCTGCGGCGCGAGCGCCCGGGCGATGCCGACGCGTTGCCGCTGGCCGCCGGACAGCTCGTGCGAGTACTTCTTCGCGAACCGTTCCGCCGGCCGCAGGCCGACCGACCCGAGCAGGTCGTACACGGTCTGCTGGACGTCGCCGGAGTGCGGCGACCGGACGATCGCGCGGCGCAGGTGGTGGCCGACCGGGTGCGCCGGGTTCAGCGAACCGAAGACGTCCTGGAAGATCATCTGCACCGCCGGATCCGGGTGCTGACCGGCCGGCCGGCCCTCGAAGTCGACCGCCCCGGACGTTGGCCGCACCAATCGTGCGAGCATCCGCCCGGCCGTGGTCTTGCCGCTGCCCGACTCGCCGACGAGCGCGACGATCTGGGCGGGCTCGACGGTCAGCGACAGATCGCGGACCGCGTTCACCCGGGACCGCGACCACAGGCCGCTCGGCCGGTAGACCTTGCTGAGCTCGCGGACCTCCATAAGCGGCGCGCTCATCGCGAACCCTCCATGATCCTGGTCGTGACGTGGCAGGCCACCCGGCGGCCGTTCTCGAGCGTGACCAGCGGCGGCTGCTCGGCCGCGCAGATCTCCTCGGCGAGCGGGCAGCGCGGATGGAACCGGCAACCCGTGGGCGGATCGCTCGGATCCGGCGGCTGGCCCGGGAGCCCCGCGAGCCGTACGGGTCCACCGGTCAGCGACGGCACCGCCGACACCAGCGCCTGCGAGTACGGATGCCGTTGCCGTACGGCGAAGTCCGCGGCGGCGGCCGTCTCCGCGAGCCGGCCGGCGTACATCACCGACACCCGGTCCGCCGTCTCCAGCAGCAGCGGCAGGTCGTGGGTGATCATCAGCACCGCGAACCCGAGCTCGGCCTGCAGCTCGCGGACCTGGCTGATGATGTCGTGCTGGACGACGACGTCCAGCGCGGTCGTTGGCTCGTCCATCAACACGACCCGCGGCCGGAGGGCGAGCGCCATCGCGATCGCGACCCGCTGCCGCATCCCGCCGGACAGCTCGTGCGGGTACGCGCGGACCCGCCGGCGGTCGATCCCGACCAGGTCGAGCAACTCGGCCGGCGTACTCGCGGCGCGTTCGCCGGGACGGGCCCGGTCCAGCACCTCGGCCAGTTGCCGCTCGATCCGGGCGACCGGGTTGAGCGCGTTCAGCGAGTTCTGCATGACCATCGACACCTCGCGCCAGCGGATGTCGCGGACCTGCTGGTCGGACATCGTCAGGATGTCGTCGTCGCCGAGCAGCACCCGGCCGCCGGAGATGAAGCCCGGCGGCCGGAGCAGCCGGACCAGGGCAAGCGCCGCCGTCGACTTCCCGGACCCCGACTCGCCCGCGAGCCCGAGGAACTCGCCCTTGTGCAACTCGAGGTCCAGCCCGTCGACAACCAGCACGTTGCCGTCCTCGGTCGCGTAGCCGACCCGCAGTCCTTCGACCCGCAGTACCTCAGTCATGGCTCACCACCGGCGTGATCAGCGACGCGCTCCGCGTGCGCAGCCCGAACGCCCGGCGCAGCATCGGTGCCGCCCGCAACCGTGGGTCGGCCTTCTCGTCGACCGAGTGGTTGATCAACGCGAGCGCCGACGCGGTGAGCGCGATCCCCAGCCCCGGTACGACGAACGTCCACCAATACCCTTGCAGCAGGGCGGAGTCGTTCTGCGCCCAGTTGAGCATCGTGCCCCAGGTGACCTTGCTGCTGTGCCCGAGGCCGAGGAACTCCAGCCCGGCCTCGGCGGTGATCGCGTAGATCACCTGGTTGATCAGGTAGGCGACGGTGATCGACAACATGTTCGGCAGCAGTTCGACGACGATGATCCGCCACCGGGCTTCCCGCGCCAGCCGGCTCGCCGCGATGAACTCCCGCTCCCGCAGGCTGAGTGCCTGCGACCGGAACAGCCGCGCCCCGAACGACCAGCCGGTGAACGTCAGCACCAGGATGATGGTCAGTTCACCCGGCGGCAGGAACGCCGCGAGCACCACCATCAGCGGTACGCCGGGAATCGCCAGGAACACGTTGGTGAGCAGCGAAAGGACGTCGTCCACCCAGCCGCCGGCGTACGCCGAGACGAGGCCGACCACGATCCCGAGCAGCGTCGTCAGCCCGGCCACCGAGAACGACACCAGGAACGACGTCCGGGCGCCGTACACGAACTGGCTCAGTACGTCGAACCCCTGCCCGGTCGTCCCGAGCGGGTGCTGGAACGACGGCGGCGCGTTCAGCGGCCCGGCCTCCGACGGCCCGTACGGCGCCAGCACCGGCGCGAACACGGCGGCCAGGACGAGCACCGCCAGCACACCCACGCCGAGCCAGAACGAGAACGAACGCGGTGGTCTCATCGGGCGCCTCCGAGCCGGACACGGGGATCGAGCAGGACGTAGAGCGAGTCGACGACGAAGTTCGCGCCGAGCACCGCGAGCGTGATGATCAGGAACAGCGCCTGCATCAGCGGGTAGTCGACGGTGTTGACCGCCTGCAGGAGCAGGTAGCCCAGACCCGGGTACGAGAACACGATCTCGGTCAGGATCTGCCCGCTGAGTACGCCGCCGAGGACCACGCCGAGCATGGTCACGTTCGGCAGCAGGGCGTTCCGCGCGGCGTGCCGCAGTACCCGCCCTGGCTGCAGGCCCTTCGCCTCGGCGAGGGCCAGGTAGTCCTCGGACAGCACCGCGACCATCGTGTTGCGCATGTTCAGCGTCCAGGCGCCGAGCGAGACCAGGACGATCGTGGTGGCCGGCAAGGTGAGATGGCTGATCACACTCGACACGAACGTCCACGACCACTCCGGCACCAGGCCGTCGTCGTACGCGTGCCCGAGCGGGAACACGCTCCACTTCAGGCCGAGCAGGTAGAGCAGCAACAGCGCGAGGAAGAAGTACGGGAACGAGCCGACGAAGATGAGCGCCGGCGGCGCGATCCGGTCGACCGCGCCGGACCGCCGCCAGGCCGCGATCGCCCCGATCCCGCAGCCGACCGCGAAGCTGACCAGGACACTGAAGACGCCGAGCAGCACCGACCAGCCCAGGCCGGTCGCGATCACCGAGGTCACCGGCGACGGGAACTGCGAGAGCGAGACGCCGAGGTTGCCGTGCAGCAGATCGCCCAGGTAGCGCAGGTACTGGACGACGAGCGGATCGTTCGACAGGCCGTACGCCTGCTTGAGGCTGTCGAGGGCGGCGGGCGTGAGGTTCTTGCCGTACTGCGCGAACATCGTCGAGGCCGGGTCGCCGGGCGCCAGCCGGGGCAGGAAGAAGTTGACCGAGACCGCGACGAGCGCGGCCAGCAGGTAGAAGCCGAGACGCCTGATCAGAAAGGCCATCTGATCACGCCGTGTAGGTGAGCTTGGGCCAGATCAGGTACGTCGTACCGGCGCCCTGGTTGTTCAGCGGAGCGTATTGGTCCTTGCTCGACGGCAGACCACTGAACCGCTTGGTGTTGTACGTCCCCCAGCTCGGCTGCCCGTACAGCGGGACCGCCGGCGCGTCCTCGGAGAACAACGCCTGCAGTTGTCGCGCGAAACCCTTCTGGGCCTGCTGGTCCGACGTCGCGGCGAACTTGTCCAGCAGGGCGTCGGCGCGCGGGTCCTTGAACCGTTGCAGGTTCTGCGCGGACGGCGTACCGACCGGGGCGTAGGTCTGGCTGGACATCATCGCGCGGAAGAACTCGAACGGCGTCGCGGACAGGTCGTTGTTCGTCAGCGTGAGGTCGAACCGGCCGTTCTGGGTGTTGTCGGTCCAGGTCTCGACCGCCGGCGTCCGTAGGTCGACCGTGATGCCGATCGCGTTCATGCTCTGCGACACGACCTGGGACGAGGCGATCCAGTCCGTCCAGCCGGTCGGCACCTCGATCGTGAACTGCAGCGGCTTGCCGTCCGGCCCGACCCGTTTGCCGTTCACCAGTTTGATGCCGGCGGCATCGAGTTGAGCGGCGGCCGCGGCGGGATCGTGGTCCACCCAGGACTTGCCGCTCGCCACCACGGCCGGATCGATCCAGGCCGTGAAGGCTCCTTCGGCCAGACCGGACGCGTTGCCCGGCTCGCTCTTGCCCCACAGCGCGACCTGGATCATCCGCTGCCGGTCGAGCGCCAGGCTGATCGCCTTGCGCACGCGGACGTCGTCGAACGGCTTCTTGGTGGTGTTCATCGCGAGGAACACCGTGCTCGTCAACGGCCACCAGTACCCGAAGTGCTGCGGATCCTTCGGGACGAAGGTCTTGTCCGGGTCGACCGCCGTACCGCCCCAGTCCAGCTGCCCGGACACCAGCGCGGCCGCGATCTGGTCGTTGCCGGAGTACGCCGGGACGTTCAGGCCGCGGATGTTCAGCTTCTGCCAGTAGTGCGGGTTCTGGGTCAGCTGGTACTGCTGCGCGCCGAACACCGAGACGGTCGTGAAGGGGCCGGTGGCAACAGGGTTCTCATTGGTGTACTTCACCGGGTCGGTGACCGCGGACCAGGCCTGTTTGCCGACGACGAACTGCCCGGCCAGCAGGTAGAGGCCGGGGGAGTACACCTTGCGGAAGTCGAACCGCACGGTGCCCGGATCCGGCGCCGACACCGCGGCGAGGAAGTCGTGCCAGACCCCGGAGGCCGGACCGATGAGGCCGGGGTTCGCCTTCATCAGCTCGAAGGTGAAGACCACGTCGGCGGCGGTGAACGGCGTGCCGTCCGACCACTTGACGCCGTCCCGGAGCTTCAGCTCAAGGCGGCGGCCGCCGTTCGACCAGGTGTACGCCGTGGCCAGTGACGGCTCGAGCTTGCCGGTGGCGAAGTTCTGGATCATCAGCGGCTCGTACATGGCCTTGGTCGAGGCCCAGCGCGAGGTCGGGGAGAACGGGTTGAAGTTCCGGGTGAACGTGCGGCTGTTCTCGCACGCCAGGGTCATCAGCGCGCCCTTGCCGGCGCCGGCCTTTCCGGCACCCGCGGTGCCGCTGCAGCCGGCCAGGACAACTCCGGCAGCGGCGGCGCCGGCCGCGAGGAAGGTACGACGGGAGAAATCGATGGTCATGAGATCCTCCAGGGTCAGGATCGGAGGCGAAGGCGGAGAAGGTGCAGGGCAGCGGATCAGCGGCCGGCGGTACCGGCGGACAGGATCCGGTCGCGGGTGAAGGACAGGCCGAACTCCAGGGCACCGGCCCGCACCGGGTTGCCCTGAACGGCACTGGTCACGATCGGCGTCCGCGCCAGCAGGGTGCCGGCCAGACGTTGGGTCAGCAGTTCGCACAGGCCGGCGCCGCCGGTCTGCCCGACGGGCCCGCCGAGCACGACGAGCTCCGGGTCGACCATGCCGACGACGTTGATCAGCGCGACCGCGATCCGGGAGGCGAGGTCGTCGAGGAACCCGGCGTACCGGCCGGGGTCGGCGAAGCCGGTGCGGACCGCGTCCACCGGCGTCTGGGCCGTCAGTTCGTGCGCGGTTGCCAGTCGCAGCAGCGCGCGGGCGTCGAGGATTCCTTCCAGCGGTCCGCCCTGTTCGTCGTACACGCGGGAGCGGCTGACCGGGTCCGGCACGATCAGGCTGCTGAGCTCGCCGCCGCGCCCGGTGGCACCGCGCCAGAGTTGCCCGCGCAGCACCAGGCCCGCGCCGACACCCTCGCCGATCCACAGCAGGACAAAGGTGTCCGTCCCGCGGGCGGCACCTTTGGCCAGCTCTTCGAGCGCGACCAGGTTGACGTCGTTCTCGATCCGTACGTGCTCGATCCCGAGCGCGTCCTGCACCGAGTTGAGCACGTGGAACCCGGACCAGCTCGGCACCTGCAGCACCGACGTGAGCTGCCCGGTGTGCGGATCGACCACACCCGGCATCCCGATGACGACCTGGTCGACGTCGTCGGTCGCCACACCCGCCGCCGTACACGCGGTGGCCACGGCGTCGGACAGGATCGCGACCGCGTCGTACTTCTTCGGCGTCCGGACCCGCGCCTCGCCGCGCACCTGCCCGGCGAGATCGGCCACCGCCACGTCGATCGCCTTCGGCGTCACGTCGATGCCGACGACGAGCGAGGCGGTGCCCTGGATCGCCCACAGCTGCGCGGGCGGACCCGCGGCGCTCGGCTTCGACCCGGCCTTGTGGACCAGGTCCGCCGTCTCGAGCCGCCGCAGTACCTCGGCGACCGACGCCTTGGACAGTCCGGTGAGCTCCTCGACCTCGGCCCGGGTCAACGGGCCGTGCTCGATCAGCAGCTCCATCGCCGCACGCTCGTTGAGCGTGCGCAGCAACCGCGGACTACCTCCGGACATCGGCCACCTCGGTCCGTGGGGGTACCGTCTGGATACTTTCTAGACGGTAATGCGAATGTAGGTCCGAGGTTCCCGCATCGTCAAGGGATGAAGGAGATTCAGCCGCCTTCGGTGCTGATCAGCACGACGGTGGTTGCCTCGAGTGCGGCCTTCTGGACACCGGCGAGGGCTGCCGCGCCGCACGGGCCGGCGGAGATGTGGTGGGCGTGGAGGAGGTGCATGGCGGCGCGGGCCTCGTCGTCGGTGACGGCGACGGCGGCGTCGAGGTGGTCGCGGATGGTGGGCCAGGCGATCGAGGAGACGGTGCCGCAGTTGAGGCCGGCCATGATCGTGGGGATCGAGGTGTCGACAGTGACGGGCCTTCCTGCCTGGAGGGAGGCGCCGACGCAGGCGGCGGTGGTGGGTTCGACGGCGAGGACCTTGGCGCGGCCGCGGTAGTGCTCGAGGGCGGCCTGGAGGAGCGAGCCGACGCCGGTCGGGACGACGACCAGGTCGGGAACGCCGGGGAGTTGTTCGTCGATCTCGCGGAAGAGGGTGTCGTAGCCGGCGACGATCCAGCGCGGCACGTCCTCGTACCCGGGCCAGGCCGTGTCCTGGATCAGTACGTCGTTCCCGGCGATGCTGTCGGCAGCCAGGCGGACCGCTTCGTCGTACGGACGTCCGATGTCGATCACGGTCGCGCCTTCGCCGCGGATCGCGTGCAGCGCGCCGTCGGGCAGACCGCCGGGCACGTAGATCCGGGACGTCAGCCCGAGGATCCGGGCGAGGTAGGCGAGCGCGCGGCCGTGGTTCCCGTCCGTTGCCGTCACCAACGTTGCCGGCTGCACCATCGTGGCGAGTTCGGCGAACGTGCGGGCCGGGCCGAGCGCCTGGTTCACCGCCCACGACGCGCCGAGCACCTTGAACGCCGGCAGGCCGAACCGGTTCGACTCGTCCTTCACCCAGTAGTTGCCGAACTCGATCAACGGCGTCGGCGCGTAGCCCGGCATGCTCCGGTGGAAGTCGAGGCTGTTCACGAGGACACCTCGGTCCACTCGGGGAGGGTGAGGACCGCGGACATCCGCCGTAGCTCGTCGCGGTGCAGCGCGCTCAGGCGGCCGAGGGCGCGTTCGCCCTGCGGGGTCAGGCGTACCTGGACCGCGCGGGCGTCGTCGGGATGCGGATCCCGGCGTACCAGCTCCTGGGCCTGCGCGCGGTCGACCAGCTCGCCGACGCTGTGGTGCCGCAACTGCAGCCGGTCCGCGAGCTCGCGCAACGTTGCCCAGTCGCGGCCGGGATAACCCTTCAGCGCCAGCATCAGCTGGTACTGCTGCGGGGTCAGCCCGTGTTCGCGGACGGTCTGCTCGCTGAACCGCAGGTACCGCCGGATGCCGAAGCGGAACCGCGCCAGTGCCTCGAAGTCCGCCTTCGTCAGTGCTTCGGTGGTCATGGGTCCAGAGTATCGTGTTACGATATAAATCCGCGCGAAGCGAGCGTGGAGGACGAGTGATCGCGATGGTTTACCGGGTCGGTTGGGTCGGGTTCTGCGGTGTCGCCGGGGTGGCCGGCGTGCTCGGAGCGGCGGACTGGCCGGTGTCCGTGCTGGTGCTGCTGTTCGCGGTGGCCGGTGCCACCGGCGGGACGATCGCGCTGGTCGTGCTGAATCCCGACGAGACCACCCGGCGGCCGCGCGAGGTGTGGCGGATCGTCGCAAAGTGCACCGTGCTGTCCGGCGTCGGGACGATCGTGTTCGGCGGGGTGGGTTCGCTGGCGGGCACGTGGCCGGCCGTTCTGCTCGGCCTGTTCGCGATCGCCGGATCGCCGTACGTCGTGCCGCACTGGATCGGCTGGTTCCGCGAACAGCCGGCGGCTCGTCCCACCGTGGATCTACGGCCTACGTTGCGGCCGAAGCTCAAGGCGAAACACCCTGCGGCTGCGGCTGCGGCTCCGGGGGAGGTGCGGCGGCCTGCCCACGATCTGGCCGACCTGGCCGACCTGGCCGACTTGAGTGACGAGGCCTTGTGCCTTGCCTGGCGGGCCAGTTTTCCCGGCCTGCAGCGGGCGCTGTCGCTCGCCGACCATCTGCGCGTCGTGGACGAGCGCCGGGCGTACCTGGACGAACTCGACCGCCGGCACCCGGAAGGCGTCGCCGCCTGGCTCGCTTCGAACCCGCGCGCAGCCGGCGACCCGACCAGGTTCGTCCGCGGCGACATCGCACCCGGTCAGCACACGATCGACTGGAACGGCCTGATCCAGTGACTCCGCGCCGGTTTCCGATGTCCCGCGCCGGAAACCGAAATTGGCATGCGAACGTGCGTCACTTCGTCGCGGAGTGTGTCAGAATTCATCGCAGAGCAGACCCCGGACCCCGTGTCGTAGCTCGTGATGGAGGCGAACCTGGGGAGGGGCTGCGATGACTGTTGGGGAGCTGGCTCAGGACTATCGGGCCCGGCTGGCCGAGCTGCTCGGCGAGCCGATGATGGTCGACGATCCGTTGATCACGACCGCGCAGGCCGCGGTCCTGCTGGGCGTTTCGCCGCAGCGCGTCGCGGGACTCGTCCGCGCCGGCCACCTGCCGGCCAGGTCCCGGTCGCACCGCCGGCTGTTGCTGTCCGACGTGGTCCAGTCAGGTCTCGACCAGTGGATGTCGGTCGCGGAGGCGGGCACGGTCCTCGGCCTCGGGCAGACCGGCGTACGGCGGCTGATCTCGGCCGGACTGCTGACGGCGCACGGCAAGGAACTGCCGTTGCGGCGTGTCGACGTGGACGTGCTGGCGAAGCTGCGGGACGGCTGGCTGACGTTGTCGACCGCAGCGGCCACACTCGGCGTGGACGTCGACGAGGTCCAGCGGATGTTGCGGAACCGGCACCTGACCCACACCTGCGACGTGGCCCGCCCGGTGTACCGGCACGAGCTCGCGACGGTCCGCGCTCAGCTGCGCAGCGTCGCGCCCGGCGAACAGCCGTACGCCGCCCGATAATGTTGGGTGAACCAACCGGTTGAGGTGACCCCGTGTCTCCGGACACTTTTCCGTTGAACGCCGCCCGGAGCTGGTGTCATCCCGTAGTCATACCCTGGAAAATGCAGGACGTGACAGCCTCCGAGCGGCGGGCTCCTGGAGCGCTTCCGGTCAGCTCGCCGGCTTGGCGCGGTTGAGCGTGGACGGGGTGAGGACCGGGTGGGTCCGGAGGTAGGCGATGAAGCCCTCGTGGTCGCGGTCGTTGCGGAACGGGTCCTTGAAACCGGTGAACACCGTCGTACCGTCGCCGCCGATCAGCGTGTAGGCGAGCGCGGCGACCCGGTAGCTGCGGTTCACGTCGAGCGGCTTGCCGTCGATGAGGACCTTCGCGGGGTCGACCCGCTGGCCGATCGGCTTGCTGGTGTCGTAGCTGTAGCTGACGTTCTGAGAGACCGCGAACGGCGCGAACTTGACGGTCCCGTTCGCCTGCGGCACCCACTGCGCCTCGAACGCGGCGTGCAGTTGCGTCCCCGGCAGCGTCACGGTCAGGATCGGGTTGCCGTACCCGAACGCGCCCCACGCCTCACCGAACAGTACGGTTCCGTTCGCGTCGGCCGCATTGGTGCCCTTGGCAAACAACAGGTCGCCGGTCAGCGCGTTCGACCCGGACACCGGCTTGGTCGAGATGAGCGCGAGGTCGGCCTGGCCGTGCTGGTTCGCGTCCCAGTACGCGAAGTCCGCGGCCAGGTTGCCCATCGTGCTCTCGCCGGACGCGTTCGCCGTCCGGGTGAAGTCGCCGGTCACCTTCGCGAGCGGAGTGGCGTACCGCTTCTGGCCCTTGGCCGTCCAGTAGTCGGCGATGTACTGCAGTTCCTCGTCGACCGGTACGTCGCGGGTGTTCGCGTGGTTCGTCGAGGTGGTGAGCTCGCGGATCACCTCGCCGGTGCGCGGGTCGAGCTTCAGGTTGATCTCGTTGATCAGCGAGCCGTGGTTGCCGGCCTCGACGACAGGCCGCGGTACGCCGTTCGGGTCCGGGACCATCATGTTGAACCGGCAGTGCCAGTGCCCGGTGACGATCGCGGCGATGTCCGGGGACGCGTTCGCGGCCAGCTGGAACACCGGGCCGGACGGGTTCGTGCCGGCGTTGTAGTCGTTGCCGGCGACACCGCCGTCGTGGATGTTGATCACGATCGCGTTGACGCCGCGGGCCTTCAGCTGAGCCGCCAGCTTGTTCGCCTGCTCCACGTCGGACAGCGACTTGAGCCCCGGCTGGTACGACGTGGATCCGGTCGGCGTGTCCATCACGGTGAGGTGGATGAACGCGACCGGAAGCTTCTTGCCGCGCCCGGCGTCGACCCATTCGATGTTGTACGGCGGAACGATCGTCCGACCGGTGTCCGCGTGCACGATGTTGGCCGTGTAGAAGCGGAAGTTTGCGCCGCGGAACTTGTGGCCGGTGGAGTCGACGAAGTTGTCGTCCCGGCCGTTCACCGGGTACGGCGCGCCGTGCTCCATGTGGTCGACCAGGTAGCTCACCGAATGGTCGAGCTCGTGGTTCCCGACCGTACTGAACTGCAGGCCGAGCGCGTTCAACGCCTCGACGGTCGGCTCGTTGGCGTGTGCGTCGACCTCGAACGGCCAGCCGGAGAAGTTGTCCCCGGAGGAGAAGAAGATCGAGTTCTTCCGGCCCTGGCGGAGCTGCTTGAGGTGCGTGGCCAGGTACCCGACACCGCCGACGGTCACCTGGACGCCACCGGCGCCGGTGATCACGCTGCCCTGTCCGGGCGTCGTCGGCTGCAGGTATCCGTGCAGGTCGGTGATGTTCAGCAGCTGTACGTCGACGTACTCGGAAGCGTCGTCGAGTGCGTTTGGGGTGGCGTAGGCGACGTCGCCGACGGCCGTGGCGGTGGCGAGGGCTCCGGTGGCGGTGAGGAACGTCCGGCGGCGGATCCGACTGTTCACAGCGAACCTACTTCCTGGCAGGGGGTTGCGCGTTCTTGCGCATTATTGCCTCTTTCCGACATTATTAACGCGGTGCCGAGACATCCGTCAACGCGTCGGTGAACACGCGCGGATCGGCAGGCTGACGAAAAGTGCGCGGCGCTAATCTTGGGCGGGCGTTGTCGAACTCCGGGTGGGCAGTTCGTGGACAGGGCAGGAGGACCTCGCCGAGGTCCCGGACCCGAGGGGACATCACGATGCAGAACCAGGCTGTGAGAATGACCAGACCGTTCCGGTTCGGGGTCGTCGCCCCGATCGGCCCCGACCTCGCGGCGTGGCGCGAGCGGGCGCGGCGCGTCGCCGACCTCGGGTACTCGACGTTGCTGATGCCCGACGTACCCACCTGGCAGCCGTCGCTCGCGCCGACGCTGGCCACCGCGGCGGCGATCGCCGATCTACGGGTCGGTTCCTGGGTGTACGCGGCCGCGCTGCACGAGCCGTCGAGCATCGCCTGGGAAGCCCACTCGCTCTCGGCGCTGACCGAGGGCCGGTTCGAGATGGGCCTCGGCGCGGGGCGGCCGGGGATCGAGGTCGAGCTGGGGATGCCGCCGGTGTCGCCGGCGGAGCGGCGGCGCCGGATGCGCCAGGTCGTGGCGGCGCTGCGGGAGTACGACGGGCCGGACGTGTGGACGCCGGTGATCATGGCGGTGAGCGGACCGAAGTCGCAGGCGCTGGCGCTCGAGGTCGCCGACGGGGTGACGTTCGTGCTGCCGGCGGACGACGATCGGGTGCAGACCACGCGCCGGGTGCGGGAGTTCGGTGGCAGTCGGGACATCGAGCTTGCTCAGCACGTCGCTGTAGTCGGTGACGGTGTCGCGCCGTTCATGGCGGCGCCCGGTCTCGACACCGCGGCACTTCACGCAGCGGACTCGCTGATCGTCCTGCCGAGCGACCCGGTGGCTGCGGCTGAGGAGATCCAGCGGCGGCGGGACGAGATCGGCTTCTCGTACTTCGTCATCGGCGCCGACTTCGCCGACACGCTCGCGCCCGTGGTGGCCAAGCTCGCCGGTCAGTAGCTCAGATGCTGCGCGCGGCGAGCGGGGGGAGGGGACCGCGCGCAGGGCTGAGGAGGCGGTCGTTGAGCGCGTCCAGGGCGAGGCTGGCGGCACCGAGCGCGACGCAGAGCGCGCCGAGAGCGGAGGCTCGTACTTCGGGGACGCGCGGGCAGAGGCGGTCGAGCTCGGCGGTGAGCGGTTCGAGGAGTACGTCGGCCGCCTGCGAGAACGCGCCGCCGAGGACGAGTACGCGCGGGTCGACGATCGCGATCGCTGTTGCGGCCGCCACCGCCATCGCCTGGGCGTACTTCCGGACGGCGGCGCGGGCGGCTCGATCCCCGTCGCGTGCGGCGGCGAACGCCCGCTCGGCCTTGTCCACCACCGGAACGTCGGCCGGCACCACCGCATGCAAATACCCGAGCGCCGCCTCCCAGGCAACCCCCCGCAACGCCGACATGTCAGCCGCCGCCCCGAACGCCCCCCGCCGCAACTTCCCATCCATCACCAGAGCCAGCCCGGTCCGCCGCCCCGCATGCAAGAACACCATGTCTGCCGAGGTGCCGTGGCGTTGTTCGGCGAGGGCGGCTAGTTGGCTGTCGTTGTCGGCGAGGGCCAGGTGGGTGGTGAAGTGGGAGGGGAGGTTGGTGCCGGCCCAGTCGGGGATGGCGTTGGCCTGGACGACTGTGCCGGTGGGGTCGACGATGCCGGTGGTGCCGGCGCCGACGGCCCACACCCGGCTCGGCGGTACGTCGGCCTGGCGGGCGCAGGCGGCGACCACCTCGTCGGCGACCGCCAACCGCTCCGCACGTGCCAGCTCGGGCGTCACCGTCTGTCGTGTGCTCGCCAGCGTCCGCCCGTCGAGGTCCGTGAGCACCCCGCGCACGGAGTACGCCCCGATGTCGAGCCCCACGACGTACCCAGCCTCTGCCCGAAACCGGTAGCTCCGCGCCGGCCGGCCCCGTCCGCGGATCGCGGGACTCTCCTCGACCAGCCAGCGCCGCTCGACCAGACTCGCCAGCACCTCTTCGACCGCAGTACGCCCGATCCCGCTCTGCTCGACGATCTGCGCCACCCGCAGCTCCCCGGCGCCGCGCACCGCGGCCAGCACCGCCCGCTCGTTGAGCCGCCGCAACCGCGATGGATCCCCGCCGTCCGCCACCATGATCGCCCAGCATAGAACCGAAGAACGGCTAGTACCCCGCCTCCCGGCACGCGTGCCGGGCGGTGACCCGCACGAGGTACCCCTCCGGGAGCAGCCGATACGCCGGAAACCCTGGAACATTGGACTTCAACAAACCGTTGACGGCGATTGGCCTGTGTGTCACTCTGTCGCTGTTCGGAATCTTCTTTCCGTAGAGCGGAAAAGCGTTGGAGGCAGCATGGCATCCACCACCCCTGCACCCGCCCGCCCCGAGGACGAACGGCTGCCCTTCGCGCAGCTGGTCGTCTACGGCACCCAGCACATCCTGACGATGTACGGCGGGCTGATCGCACCGCCGCTGATCGTCGGCAGTGCGGCCGGGCTGTCCGCGCAGGACATCGGGTTGCTGGTCACGGCCGGCATCTTCATCAGCGGCCTCGCGACGCTGCTGCAGTCGCTGGGTCTCGGGCCGTTCGGGGCCAGACTGCCCATCGTGCAAGGGATCTCGTTCGCGAGCGTGTCGACGATGGTGTCGATCGCCTCGCACGGCGGCGTCCGGCCGGTGTTCGGCGCGATCCTGGTGGCGGGCCTGATCGGCGTGGTCGCGTCGTCGTTCTTCGCGCACCTGGTGAAGCTGTTCCCGCCGGTCGTCACCGGGTCGATCATCACGGTGATCGGGGTGTCGCTGCTGCCGGTCGCCTTCGACTGGGCGCTCGGCGGGGTCGGCGCGAAGGGGTACGGGAACCCGAGCAACATCGCGCTCGCGGGCCTGACACTGCTGGTGATCCTGGTGATCAGCCGCGTGTTCCAGGGGTTCGTGTCCCGGTTGTCGATCCTGATCGGGATGATCGCCGGCACGCTGGTCGCCGTACCGTGGGGCAAGGCCGACTTCTCCGCCGTACCGCACGGCAAGGTCGTCTCGTTCCCGCCGATCTTCGGGCTCGGTACGCCGGTGTTCCACGCCGGCGCGATCGTCGCGATGACGATCGTGATCTTCGTGATCATGACCGAGACGATGGCCGACATCATCGCGATCGGCCAGATTGTCGAGACACCCGTCGACCACCGGCGGGTGGCGAACGGGCTGCGCGCGGACATGCTGTCGAGCACCGTCGCGCCGGTCTTCGGGGCCTTCCCGGCGAGCGCGTTCGCGCAGAACGTCGGCCTCGTGGCGATCACCGGGATCAAGTCCCGGTTCACGGTCGCGGTCGGCGGCGGCGTCCTGGTCCTCCTCGGGCTGGTGCCGATCTTCGGCCGGGTGGTCGCGGCGATCCCCGCTCCGGTGCTCGGCGGCGCCGGGATCGTGCTGTTCGGGTCGGTCGCGGCGAGCGGCATCCGGACGCTGTCCCGGGTCGAGTACGCCGACAACCTGAACCTGGTCGTGGTCGCGGTGGCGATCGCGATGGGCCTGGTCCCGATCGCCCGCCCGCACTTCTGGGACAAGTTCCCGTCGGGCGTCGGCGTCGTCCTCGACTCGGGCATCAGCGCCGCGGCCGTCACCGCCGTACTGCTCAACCTCTTCTTCAACCGCTGGCGCGCCCTCGTCAAGGCCAAGCCCTCGGTCTTCGCCGCGGCACCGGACGAAAGGGGTACTGCGCTCCCTTAACGGATAGTTCCGCCGGGCTGAGGTGGTCAGCCCCCGCTCGCAGGTGCCTGGTTGCTAACGGCGAGGGCGCCCACCAGGGGGACGACGGATCGTGGTCAGGCTGTCACGTTATGAAGTACCGTGCTGACTGGTCCTGTTGGTTCGAGAGGCGGGTGGTTGTGAGCGAGTTGCGCGCGAGGAACGGCGACCATGACCCGGACCGCCCCGATCGCGAACAGCCCGCAGACTCCCGGCCCGAACGTCCGGACCCGGTCCCCGAACCCGAAGAGCCGCTCCCGAACTGGGCCGACCGATACTCGCCCGAAATGCGCCGCAAGCTCGCAGCCGACGACACCATCGCCAGGCTGCACTACACGTCACCCCGCGATCCATCCGACTCGCGCGAGCCCACCGAGCAAGACACCCCTCAGCACGACGCCGTCAGGCCCGCCCGCGAACCGTCAACCGACGACCTGCCACATCTCCCGGCAAAGCTCCGCGAGCAGATGGCGAACGACCCAGTCTTCACCCGCGCCGGCTGGTCCCGCGAGAACCACGATCCGACCGACGACGATCCACCAGCCGCGGCCGACGGACCCAACGCCGCTGTGCAAGACCATCCCGCCGCCGGCGACCACAGCGGATCCCACCCACCGCCCGAAGACCCACCCACCAACGAGCCACCGGCCACGGCCAGCCGGCCCGGTCCCGCCGTGCGAGAGCACCGCGCAGCCGCCGACATCGACGAGCCACAGCGGCCGCCCGTGGACTCAGCCGAGGTCGCACGCACCACGCCTACCGAAGACGGTCGTCGGCCGGTTGCCGATCCACCATCGACGGAACACCCGAACGCCGCCGAAATCCAACGCGATCAACCGACCGAGCCCCAAGCGGAGCAGGCCCTCGAACACGCTGACCAGCCCGCCCACGAGTTTGTCGATACGCCCGACGATCCGCGCGATATGGACATCTACCGCCGGATCCGCGAAGCCGACGACGTGGACGCGGTAGCGATCAACAGCGGATACCCGCGTGAGGTTGTCGAAGTCGCGAAAGAGAATCTGTTCATTCGGCAGCACGACGTTGCTGTCGGACCCGGTGAGACAAGACACGGCTACTTCACGCCGCTCCCGATGGTCGGGCAACTGTGGGAGCAGGTTGCTTCGGGTGCAGATCTGACAGACAAACAGCAGGCGCGGTTCTGGTCACTGCTGGCACACGAATACGTGGAGGCGAGACTGATGGAGGCTGGGGTCCCGTATCTGCTTGCGGCTACCGACGCCTGGGACGAGCGTGGGCCGAAGGTCGGAGAGGAGTATCCGACGGCACATACCGTGGCGCCGCGGAGCCTGCAAGCGGCGATGAGGGACCTGCTTGGACACTGGGAGAAGCTGAACCTGCCGCAGGGTGATTTGCGAGTGGCAGAGGACCTCTCCAATCTGGACGAGGTGGTTCGGGTGGCGAAGGAAGGATTGGGGCTGTGACGGAAACGGTGGCGCGTGAGCGGCTCCTGACGCGGTTGGTCGGGGCGAGATGGGACGACGACGAGGCCGAGCAACTGCATGAGACGTCACGGCGGCAGTTGGCCAGTGAGTTCTTTCGGCGCAAGGCGGTCTGGGCGAACGCGCTGGGGATTACCGAGCGCTGGCCGTTCTCGAATATTGCCCTGGCGCTCGATCCGTCAGTCGAGAGCGATCCGACCTGGGTGGAGCGGCTTGAGGACGAGAGTGGCCACGAACTGAACAACCCATTGGTTCGCAAGGTCATTACTGACATGTTCCGGTGGGCGTCGCTGGGAGGTCGGCCGTACGAGCGCTTCCCGGAGTTCGATGATCCGTACGAGCCTATGGTGCAGGTCTTTGAGCTCGGAGGCGAGTTCTGGAACGGCCAGGCCGGGATCGAGCTCCCCATCGCCGGTGTGGTCTATGGCAGCCTCGACGACCGGTTGGCGCAGGCGCCGATCCCGATCGATGCCGAGACGCTGGCCACGTTGGATGACCAAGATCGAATCGAGCTCGACAAGGTGCGAGCCCGGGCGGCGCAGCGCGCACAACAGACCCGAGAGCCTCCGTCCTGAGCGCCAACCTGTCACTGGCCTGCCGGACCGGCGACGCGCCCAACTCCCACTCCATCCGCTGTCTTTTTGTTCTTTCGTTTGACCGCTCCACTACAGGTCGGTGTGGCCGAGCCATGGGCGGGCGGTGAAGGTGGCGGTGAGGGAGGTGGGGGTTTCCAGCTCGAGTACGACGAGTTCGTTGGGTCCCTCGACCAGCAACGGACCGGGTACGTACAACGTCTGCTGCGGCCCGCGCCGCCAGTACCGGCCGAGGCAGAACCCGTTGATCCAGGCGTAACCCTTGCCCCAGGCATCGGTACGGAGGAAGAGGTCGGCGCGGGCGACGGACTCGAAGGTGGCGTGCCAGGCGGTGGGGCCGGGGACGAGGGTTGACGGGGTGGGGCCGGCGGCTCGCCAGAGTTGTGGGAGGTGGTCGAGGTCGATGGGGCACGCGGACCAGTCGGTGAGCTCGAGGGTGCCGAGGAGGACCGGCCCGATCAGGCCCTTCTGCTCGCCGATCCGGGGACCGTAGTTCACCCGGCCCATGTCCTCGACGACCAGTTCGAGGCGGCCGCGGGTGTGCGGGAGCATGATGGTGCGCTCGTGGCGTTCCCGTTCGAGTACGCCGACCGGCGCGCCGTCCAGGAACACCTGCACGCGGTCGCGGACCTCACCGAAGGTCAGCAACGCCGGGCCGCCCTGCCGCAGCTCGGTCCGGAAGATCGCGAGCCGCGCATCGAGCTCGTCCAGCGTCGGCATCGACCGGTGGTCCGACCAACGACCGCCGGGGCAGGCGAGCAACCCGGCCGGCTCGCCCAATGCAACGTTGAACTCGGGCGCGGCAGGAGCCGCCGAAGGCACCGAAGCAGGTACCGGTGCGTACCGCGAGAGCACGTCCCGGAAAGCGAAGTACTTCTCCGTAGGCCGACCGGCCTCGTCGAGCGGCGCGTCGTAGTCGTACGACGTCACGGTCGCGCGGTACACGCCCTTGTCGTTCGCGCCGCTGGTCAGCCCGAAGTTCGTGCCGCCGTGGAACATGTAGATGTTCACCGACGCCCCCGCGGCCAGCAGCGCGTCGAGCTCGGCCGCCGCGTCGGCCGCCGAGGTCGTGTGGTGCCGCCCGCCCCAGTAGTCGAACCACCCGTCCCAGAACTCCATGCACATCAACGGCCCGGTCGGCTGGTGCTGGCGCAGCGTCTCCAGCCGCTCCGCGACCCGCGACCCGAACGACCCGGTCCGCAGTACGCCGTCCAGCCCGCCCGCGCCGAGCATCTCGTCCGTCGGCTGATCGACGGTGACGAGCGGAACGGCAACGCCTGCGCGGATGACGTCGGCCAATGCCTTCAGGTACGTCTGGTCGGACCCGAACGCGCCGTACTCGTTCTCCACCTGCACGAGGAGAACCGGCCCGCCCTGGTCGATCTGCAGCGGCCGCACGATCTCCAGCACGCTCTCCAGGTACGACGTCACCGCGGTCATGAACTGCGGCTCGTACCGCCGTACCCCGATGCCCGGCGTGCGCAGCAGCCACGGAGGCAGCCCGCCGTTGTCGAGCTCGGCGCAGATGTACGGGCCGGGCCGGACGATCGCGTACATCCCCGCCTCGGCCACTTCGCGCAGGAAGCGGCCGAGGTCGAGGATCCCGATGGTGTCGAACGCACCGGGCCGCGGGCTGTGCAGGTTCCACGGCACGTACGTCTCGATGGTGTTGAGCCCCATCTGCCGTGCCTTCTCGATGCGGTCGGCCCAGCAGTCCGGGTGCACCCGGAAGTAGTGCAGTGCACCGGAGATGATCTGGAACGGGCGGCCGTCCAGCAGGAAGTCGGACGCACCGATCGCGAAGTCAGGCACTGGAGCTCGTTTCTCTGAAGGTTCAGCCGTTGACCTGGAAGCCCTGCTGGTTGCCATACGTCACCAGGGCATCCTGCCAGGATTTCAGGCCGGCGTTGAGGTCGGACTTGGACTGGTACGACTTGCCGACGGTGTCGCCGTAGATGCTGTTCGCGTACAGCTCGTACGGCAGGTACGTCCAGCCCTTCACGACGGAGTCGGCGGCACCGGTCAGTACTTCGTTGATCTTCTGGCCGCCGAAGTACGCGCTGGCCTTGCCGACGAACGCCGGGTCCTTCAAGTCGGCCGTGGTGGCCGGGAAGCCGCCGCTGGCGAGGAACGTCTTCACGCCCTCGTCGTGGTTCAGCCACCGGACGAACGCCGCCGCGAGCGCCGGGTTCTTGCTCTGCTTGAGGACCGACTCGGTGCTGCCGCCGTTCTCCGCGGTGGCCGGTTGGCCGTCGTACGTCGGCATCGGCGCGACCG
Organism: Kribbella sp. NPDC059898; assembly: GCF_042730855.1. Taxonomy (NCBI): domain Bacteria; kingdom Bacillati; phylum Actinomycetota; class Actinomycetes; order Propionibacteriales; family Kribbellaceae; genus Kribbella; species Kribbella sp. NPDC059898. The sequence continues at coordinate 167,278 of NZ_JBHWKR010000002.1, read as the reverse complement.
CCCACTTGCCGGCGCCCGCCTTGACCGAGGACTCCATCACGCCGGGCATCCAGGCACCGGTCGGCAGCGTGGCGATCGTGCCGTCGCCGAGCGCCTTGTACCACTCGTCGGTCCAGCCCGGGATGCTCGCCACCAGGCCGCCCTGGACCAGCTGGTTCCAGGTGCCGGTCCACTTCTTCGTACCGTCGTCCTGCAGGTTGATCGTGACGTTCTTGCCGTCGGTCTTGAACGGCGTACCGCCGGCCTGCCAGATCATGCTGGTGGTGAACCCGGCGTCACCGGAGTCGTTGGCGATGTAGGCCTTCGGGTTCGCGGCGTGCAGCTTCTTCGCGGCCGCGACGTACTCGTCCCAGGTCTTCGGTACGGCGATCCCGTACTTCGCGAAGACCTCCTTGTTGTAGAACAGCGCCATCGGCCCGGAGTCCTGCGGCAGCCCGTACAGCCCGCTGCCCGCGTGCACCGACGCCCAGGTGGAGGCCGTGTACGACGACTCGTACTGCGAGAACCCGTACTGGTTCAGGTCGACCAGCGAACCCGGGAGCGCGAACTGCGGGAGCGCCTGGTACTCGACCTGCGCGACGTCGGGTGCGCCCGAGCCGGCCTTGATCACGTTCTGCAGCTTGGTGTACTGGTCGTTGCCGGTGCCCGCGTTGACCAGGTTCACCTTGACGTTCGGGTACTGCTTCGTGAACGCGGTGACCTGCGCCTGCGCCGACGGCGTCCAGCTCCAGTACGTGAGCTCGCCGCCCGCCTTGAGCGCCGCGTCGACCGCGTCGGCCGAACCCGTGGACTGACTGCCCGACCCGCCCGAACTCGACGACCCGCCGCCGCACGCCGCGACCACGGCCAGCGCCGTCAGCGCGGCTCCGGCAACCACCAGCTGCCGGAGGCCGCGAAGGTGTGACTTCATGCTGTTTCCTTTCACTTCACACTGCCGGCGCTCAGGCCTGATTGCCAGAAGCGCTGGAGAAGGAGGAAGGCGATCACCAACGGCACGATGGTCAGCAACGATCCGGTGATCACCAGGTTGTAGATGGGGCGGGCGCCCACTCCCGTCGCCTGGTTGCTCCACTGGGTGAGCCCGACGGTGAGCGGGTACAGATTCGGCTTGCTGAGCATGATCAGCGGCAGGAAGTAGTTGTTCCAGGTCGAGACCATCGCGAACAGCAAGGTGGTGACGATGCCGGGGCTGAGCAGCCGCAGCGCCACCGTGAAGAACGTGCGGACCTCGCCGGCGCCGTCGATCCGGGCCGCCTCGAGCAGCTCCGGCGGGACCGCGTCGGCGGAGTAGACCCACATCAGGTACAGGCCGAACGGGCTGACCAGCGACGGGATGATGATCGCCCACACGGTGTTCGTCAGCCCGAGGTTCGAGAACATCAGGAACGTCGGTACGGCGAGCGCGGTCCCCGGTACGGCGACCGCTCCGAGCAGTACGGCGAACACCGCGCGACGGCCGGCGAACTTGTACTTCGCCAGCCCGTAGCCGGCCGCGGTCGCCAGCAGGGTCGCCCCGCCGGCGCCGACCACGACGTACAGCAGGGTGTTGCCGAACCAGCGCAGGAAGATCCCGCTGTCGTAGGTCAGCGTGTCCTTCACGTTGCTGAAGAACGCGAAGCTGTTGCCGAACCACAGGCCGGGCGTGGAGAGCAGGTCGTCCTGGGTCTTGGTTGCGCTGAGCAACAGCCAGGCGAGCGGGACGATGGTATAGAGCAGGTACAGGACCATCGCCGCGGTCAGTACCTTGGAACGCTTGGTCTTCACAGCGCCTCCCGGGAGCCGCGGAGCTGGACGATGTACGCGATGATCGCGGTGATGACGCCCATCACGATCGCGACGGTGGCCGAGTAGTTGAACTGCTGGCCGGCGAACGAGAGGTTGTAGGCGTACATGTTCGGCGTGTAGTACGTGTTGATCACGTTCGGCGCCAGCGTGCGCAGGATGTTCGGCTCGTTGAAGAGCTGGAAGCTGCCGATGATCGAGAAGATCGTCGCGATCACGATCGCTCCGCGCAGCGCGGGCAGCTTGACCGCGAGGATGGTCCGGAAGGTGTTGGCGCCGTCGATCGCGGCCGCCTCGTAGAGCTCGCCGGGGACCGTGCGGAGCGCCGAGAAGAAGATCAGCATGTTGTAGCCGACGAACTCCCAGGTGACGATGTTCGCGATCGACGGCAGCATCCAGCCCGCGCTCAACGGCTTCAGCGCGGTGCCGAGCAGGTCGTTCAGGTTCGCTGCGAGGCCGAAGTTGTCGCCGTAGATGTAGCCCCACATCAGTACGGCGACCACGCCCGGTACGGCGTACGGCAGGAAGATCACGATCCGGAAGAAGCCGGCCGCGTGCAGGCGCGCGCTGTCGATCGCGAGCGCCGCGAGCAGCGCGAGGACCAGCATGATCGGCACCTGGACGACCAGGAATATCGCCACCCGGCCGAAGGACTCCCAGAACTTCGGGTCCTGGAGCGCCTCGGTGTAGTTGGAGAGGCCAACGAACGTGCGACCGCCGAAGAACGCCTGCTCGCGGAACAGGCTGAGGTAGATCGCGTACCCGATCGGGGCCAGGAACGCGACCGCGAAGACGGCCAGGAACGGACCGACGAACAGCCAGCCCTTGCCGTCCTTGAAGGCCCGCTTCCGCCGGGTCGCGGGTGCGATCGCCACGCGCTGGGCCACGGACTGCGCCATGTCCGTCGACCTCCGTTTCTGTTTGTTTCTGTTTACGCAAACATCTGAGCCGGACGTTAGCTTGTTTACGTGAACATGTCCATAGGTGTGTGACCAGGGAATCAGCCGGCGCGGCTGCGGCCGGTCAGCGGCGCTTGCGGGGCGCGACAGTGCTCTCGCGGACGATCAGCGGTGCGGCGACCGTGCCGTGGAAGTCGGTCAGCGGTGCGCCTTGCCGGAGCTGCCGGAGGATCAGCTCGACCAACTCGGTGCCGACCTGCTGGAACGGCTGCCGGACCGTCGTCAGTGGCGGCCAGAAGTGCTCGACGAGGTCGATGTCGTCGAAGCCGACGACGCTGACGTCGCGCGGCACCTCCCGCCCGGCCTCGTGCAGCGCGTGGATCAGCCCGCACGCCATCTCGTCGTTGGCAGCGAAAACAGCGGTGACGTCCTTGCGCTTGGCGAGCCCCTTGCCGAGCTCGTAGCCGGAGTCCGCGGACCAGGCGCCCCTGAGGATCGCGGGCACCGCGCGCCCGGCCTCTTCCAGCGTCTGGCGCCATGCCGTCGCCCGGATCTCGGCAGGTCCCGAGCCGTCGGGTCCGGCGATGTGGTGCACGGTCTTGTGTCCCAGCTCCAGCAGGTGCTGTATGGCGGCGCGGCTGCCGCCGACCTGGTCGGCACCGATCGACGGATGATGCCCGATGAACCGGGAGTCGGACACGGCGACCGGCAGCGTCGGCCGGAGCGCGAGTGTGCTCGGTGTCGCGGTTTCGGCACGGATGATGATCAGGCCGTCGATCGCCTGGTGGTTGAGCTGCTGCACCGCGTCGCTGACCTCGCTGGACGACGGTGTCTCCACGTCGACCAGACTGACCGAGTACCCCTCGCGGCGGGAGGCGTCGATCACCGCCTCGATGGTCTTGGACTCGCCGGTCCGGATGATCTTCGGCGCCATCAGCCCGATCGACCGGAAGTTGCCGCGGCGGAGGGCGCGGGCGGCGTGGTTCGGGGTGTAGCCGAGCTGGCGCATCGCGTCGAGTACGCGCTCCTTGGTCTCCGGCCGGACCGGGTCGGCGCCGGTCGACACCCGCGAGACGGTCTGCGCCGACACCCCCGCCAAGCGCGCCACATCACCGATCGAGGGCCCCGACTTCGGGTGCCCCTTGACTCCGCGACGCGACGGCTTGGCCTGGTTCGACATGTGCTCAATATAGGGAGTTGGGTGTGGCCGGAGCGGAGCAAGCGCGGGATGGGCGGGTGGTGAATTGCAGGTAGTGACATGCCGGGGAGGGGGATTCCGGAGCAGACCTCTGACATACTCCCCGCGTTCGTAACTCTCAGACCTGGGGGCGTTGTGTCGGTTCGTCCTGTTGAGCTGCTGCGGTGGGGGCTGCCGGCGGCGTTGGTGGCTGGTTCACTGGTCGCGTTGACCGGATCGTCGGGGTCGGCGGCGGAGCCGGGGCCGTACCGGCCCGGGTTCGCGCGGCACGGTGCGTCCGCGGCGGACATCGAGCCGAACGCGGTGCTGGTCAAGTTCAAGTCCAAGGCCACCGCGTCGGCGCGGAAGGCGGCGGCGTCGAGGGTCGGCACCGCCGAGGACACCGCCGGCGACGTCGTGAAGGTGAAGGGCGACCTGCCCGCGCGGGACCTGCTGAAGAAGGTGAAGGCCGACCCGGCGGTCGAGCTCGCCTCGCTGAACTACCGGCGCCAGGTCGCCGCGGTCCCGAACGACCCGTACTACGCCTCCAGCCAGGCGACGTACCTGAACACGGTCCGCGTCCCGCAGGCCTGGGACGTCTCGAAGTCCACCGGTACCCAGATCGTCGCGGTCCTCGACACCGGCATCGACGCCGGCCACCCGGACCTCGCCGGGCACCTGGTCGCCGGGTACAACGCGGTCTCGACCACCCGGCCGAACCCGGTCGACGACAACGGCCACGGCACGATGGTCGCCGGCATCATCGCCGCCGGCGCGAACAACGGCGCCGGGGTCGCGGGTGTCGGCTGGAGTTCGAAGGTGATGCCGGTCAAGGTCGCCGGCTCCAACGGCCTGGCCAACGACCTGGACCTGGTCGAGGGCATCGACTGGGCGGTCGCGCACGGCGCCACTGTGCTGAACATCTCGATCGCGAACCCCGGCGACAACCCGGTCCTGCACGACGCGGTCAAGCGCGCGATCGCGAAGGGCGTGATCGTGGTCGCGGCCTCCGGCAACGACGGCAGCGACATCGCGCAGTACCCGGCGGCGTACCCCGAGGTGATCGCGGTCGGCGCCACCAACGCCGGCGGCGTGCTCACCGACTTCAGCTCGTACGGCGACTGGGTCGACGTCGCCGCGCCGGGCTGGGACATCGTCACCACCGGCGCGCGGAACCTCAGCCAGTCGCCGTACTGGCTGTGCAGCGGTACGTCGTGCGCCGCGCCGATCGTGGCGGGTGTCGCCGCGCTGGTGAAGAACAAGTGGCCCGCGCTCACCCCGGCGCAGCTCGAGGCCCGGTTGAAGGCGTACGCGCGGGACGCCGGACCGCGCGGCACCGACCCGTACTTCGGCGCCGGCATCCTGGACGCGTACGCCGCGCTCGGCGGCCGCTGGGCGGCGGACTTCCCGATGAGCTCGATCGACCTGAACGACTCCCCGGAGCGCGCGATCCCGCTGTCGAGCTCGATCAGTACGACGATCAGCACCGAGGGCGAGACGGACTGGTACGAGGTGGTCAGCTCGGCCGCGCGGAGCCTGAGCGTCTCGCTGACCGGTTCCGAGTTCAACGGCGACAAGTACCCGCTGAACTTCGGCCCGCGGATCGACCTGTACGACGGCAACCTGAAGTCGCTGGTGTCCGTGGTCACGCCGTACCCGGCGACCGACCCGGCGACCGGCAGCCCGAAGTGGGGGCCGTTGACCGCGGCCACCAAGGTGAGCGTGCCGGCCGGCAGTACCTTCATCGCGGTCCGGAACGCGAACGGCTCCCGCGACACGCGCCCGTACACGCTGAGCGTCGAGGACACCGACACCGGCAGCACCAAGCCCGGCGTCGACTACCCGGTGCGGGACGTGTCGCCGCCCGACCTCGCGAGCGGGCAGGGTCTCGACACGCGTCCGAGCGTCACGTTCGCGCGGGACGTCGTGGCGAGCAGTGTCACCGAGTCCACGGTTCGGCTGCTGCACGGCAAGTCCGGTGCGGCGATCGGCGCCACGGTCGCGTACGACGCGGAGAACAGGCTGGCCGTGCTGACACCGTCGGCGCCGCTGCTCGACAACACGCCGTACCGGATCTCCGTGAACGGCGTCCAGGAGGCCGGCGGGACCGGTCTCGAGCCGTTCACCAGCGTGTTCTCGACGCTGGACGCCGCGCCGCCGAAGCTGACCTTCGACGCGAGCGGCGCGTACTTGGCCGCCAACCTGACCTGGAAGGTGCCGGCGCTGCCGGACCTCGACCAGATCGTCGTACGGCGGAACTCGACCAGCCAGGTCCCGACGCCGACCACCGGCACGCTCGTGTACTCGGGGACGGCCGCGGCGTACAAGAACACCGGGCTCGCGCAGGGCGTCACGTACACGTACGGCGCCTGGGCGAAGGACCGCGGCGGCAAGTTCAGCCCGGTCGCGGCGTCGCAGCTGCTCGGGATGAAGACCACGATCAGCAGCACGGCCACGTCGCTGAACTACGGCGGCACGATCACGGTGCGCGGCAGTACGGTCCGGATCGACAACAAGGCGTACGCCGGGCTGCCCGTCAACCTGTACGTGCGGCCGGCGAACTCGAAGACGTTCCGGCTGCTCGCGGCGCTGAAGACGACCTCGACCGGAGCGGTCAGCTACGCGTACAAGCCGCTGACGTCGTCGGTGTTCATGATGACGTTCCCGGGCAACGGGGACCTGATGGGCACCCGCAGCGCCGACCTCACCGTGCAGGTCGCGCCGACGATCTCGGCCACGCTGTCGCCGGCGTCGATCCGGCTGGGTCAGGCGAGCAAGCTCAGCGGGTATGTCGCGCCGGCGCACTACGGCAAGCCGGTCTACCTGCAGCAGTACGTGAACCGGGCGTGGAAGTCGATCGCCTCGGCCAAGCTGAGTACGTCGGGCGCGTACGCGTTCGGGATCAAGCCCGCGGTCCGCGGGCAGCTGGTCTACCGGGTGTGGTTCCCCACCGACGGAGACCACGCGCAGGCGTTCACGGCGAACAAGATCCTGACCGTCGGCTGAGGCCGATCTGAGCGGTGCGGATTGCAACAAGCTGCAATCCGCACCGTGCGGATATAACGTTCGAATAGCCGTACTTGCGCGGACGAGTTGGTATAGCCCACAGTTCCTGTCTGTGGGGAGTCTGAGAGCAATCAAACCGAACCGTAGGCAGCTGTTCGTGGCGGGGGCCGCGGCCGCTGTCGCGGGTGTCGTAGCAGCCGAGACCGCGAGCGCCGCCGACCTGTACGGGTCCGGCGAACTGGGGGACTGGACGATCCTCAGCCGCTCGATCTCGACCGCGGCGACCGTCACCTACGTCCGCGACCATGACGGCGTGTGCATGTTCGGTGACAGCATCGCCGTACAGGACGGCAAGGCGCTCGCCAGCAAGCTGCTGAGCCGCGGCATCAGCCTCGCGGTGCACAACTGGTCCGGACGGCCGACGATGCCGGCCGTCGACGCTCTGGAGAACTGGGCGCTGAAGTACGGCCTGCCGCGCCGGATCCTGATGGCGACCGGTACCAACGACATCTTCAACCCGCCGGTCTTCGCGGCACAGGTCGACCGCACGATGCGCATCGTCGGCAGCAACCGCAAGGTCGTCTGGGTGAACACCCAGATCTCCCGCACCGCCAAGTCCGCCGCGATCCAGGTCGCCGACCAGCGCAACAGCGCCTGGATCAACTCCCAGCTCCACGACGCCGAGAAGAAGTACCCGAACCTCGACCTCGTCCGCTGGGCCGAATACCTGGCCGCCAAGCCCTCCCGCCTCACCCAACTCCTCCGCGAAGGCGTCCACACCACAGTCCCCGCCGGCCAAGACGCCCGCAACGACCTGATGGTCCAAGGCCTGCTCGCTGCCTAGGACTTCTTGGTGACCTTGAGGAGGTGGCCGAAGGCTATTGAGCGGTCGGGGGAGTGGAAGAGGTCCTGGCAGGTGGTGAGGGTGATGATGGCGCGGGTGGGGGTTGTTTGCCGGCCGGGGACCGGGTCGAGGACCCAGGTTGCGGAGGCCTTGACGGTGAGGTCGCGGGGGGAGCCGTCGAGCTCGTACGTGTAGGTGGCGTTCTGGGTCTCGACGATGATCTGGTCGCCCTTGTTCAGGTCGAGCAGGCGGCGGAACGGCGAGCCGTGGGTGACGCGGTGGCCGGCGATCGCGAAGTTTCCCGGTTGGCCCGGGAGTTGGGTCTGCGGGTAGTGGCCGATGCCGCGGGCGAGGTCGTCGGCGGTGACACCTTCGACGATCGGCTTCACCCAGTCGGCGCCGAACTTCGGGATCCGGAGCAGTACGAACGGCTTGCCGGCGGCCGGCTCGGCGGTGGTGGTGCTGGCCGGTGTCTTCCACTGGTTGCGCAGCGAGTTCTCGGCCTGGTTCATCTGCTGGTTGGAGGCGATGCCGGTACCGAAGTACTGCCAGCCGACCCATCCGAGCACGCCGAGGCCCGCGACCAGCAGCACGATGCCGAGCCCCCGTACGACTCCCCGCATGGCTTCAGTATGCCTTCCACTAGTGACCGGGCGAAGGTCCCCGCTCCCGCGCCCGGTCCGGTGACCAAGTGCCTACTGGTCGTCGGTGGTGCGCCGGAACGTACCGGCCGCGCGCCATAGTGCGATGCCGAGCATGACCAGGGCGAAGCCGGCCAGGGGAAGCCAGAAGGCTGCCGCTGCGCCGGTCGACGCGAGTTCACTCACGCTGTACACGAATTACCACCTCCTCTCGCGTCCGGTGGCCGCGTGCAGGTAGGCGGTCGCCTGCACGCCTTGCAGGAACATGTCGTAGACCATCTCCACGACGAGCGTCGCCGCCACCGCCATCGCGAGCTTTCCGCGGCGGCGGACCGTGACGACCCGCTCGGCCATGAACAGGACCGTGACCCCGAGCCAGAACCCGTGCAGCCGCAGGCCGTGTACGGCGCCGTACGCCAGCGAGAACAGGTACGCCCCGGTGATCAGGACGCCGATCGCGCCGAGCGCCTGACGGCCCCAGTACGGACGGGTGGTGCGGCTCCAGCCGTAGTCGAACAGGTTCTCCAGCGCGCCGCGTTTCCACCGGATGCGCTGGTTCGCGAGCGACCGCCAGCTCTGCATCGTCTCGGTGGTCAGCGTGCAACCGGACGGCGAACGCAGGATGTACCCGAGCTTCATCAGCGCGAACGACAACTCGTTGTCCTCGGTGAGGACGCGCGTGTCGTACACCTGCGGCTCCCCGGGCAGCCGCCCGTCGGCCCGCGCCCGGACGACTTCCCGCAGTACGCCGACCCGCAGCAGCGTCGCCGTACCGGTGAGCACCAGGACCTTGCCGCGCTGCCGGCGGATGTCGAGTTCGTACCGGGCGTACTCGTTCGCCTGCAGCCATTCCACGAACCGGCCCCACCGCGATCCGGAATCGATCCGCCCGCGGAACACGCCGCCCACACCGCCGACATTTCCGGCGTACGCCTTCAAACCCGCCTGAATGAATCCCGGGTCCAGAAACGAGTCCGCGTCCTGGACGAGAATGACATCCTCGTCGGACAGGTTCGGCAGCAGCAGGTCGAGGACCTGGTTCAGCCCGCCGGCCTTCTTGTGCCGGTTGTCGACGGTCTCGTAGACCTCGACCTGATGGGCGCGGGCAACGTCGACGGTGCCGTCGGTGCAGTTGTCGGCGATCACGATGATGTGGTCAGGACGCCTTGTCTGCTGGCGTAACGCGGCCAGTGCGGAGGGTAGCGACGCTTCCTCGTTGTGAGCCGGCAGTAGCGCCACCACCGTGACGGCAGGCGTGCGTGAGCCCCCGCTCATGTTTCCTCCCCGTGGACACGGCCCCCAGTCCGCCGCGTCAAGAACCGCAACGATTATTACCCCCGAACCGCACTCGTGGGCAACACCAATGTAAAAAGAGTGCCAATTCCACGAAACTGCGGCTGGGGGTAACAATTCGGTCGCCCACCGTCGCCGAAACAATCACGAACGGTGGCGTAACACTGGCGGTCCGTTTCAGGACGACGGACCACTTGGATCGAGGTGCCGGCGTCAGCTCCGCGACCCCCGCCTCGCTCGCGACGTAGCCGGCGACAACAGTCGCACCAGTAGCCTAAGACAGCCGGGCACCAGCGAGATTTTCAGTGCAGCCAGGTGTAGTGGTGCTCGGGGCGGCCGGTGGAGCCGTAGTGGAGGGTGAGTTGGACGCGGCCGGTCTTCGCCAGGTCGGCCAGGTAGCGTTGCGCTGTACCGCGGGAGATGCCCGCGTCGTCGGCCACCTGCGCTGCGGTGACCGAGCCGGCCGCGGCGATCAGGATGTCGCGCACCAGTGCGGTGGTCTCCTGCGAGCGGCCCTTCGCGGCGGTCAGGTCGGCGCTGTGCAGGACGGCGTACGCGTGGTCGATCTGTGCCTGGTCGACCGGACGTGGTCCGGTGAGCGTTGCCCGGCCGCGCGCGTACGCCGCGACGCGGGCGGCGAGGAACTCGATCGGGAACGGCTTCAGGAGGTAGTTGACGGCGCCGGCCGCGAACGCCCGGCGGACTGTGGCGGAGTCGTTCGCCGAGGTGATCATCATGCACGGCGCACCGAGGCGGCCAATCAACGTCGTACCGGGTGCGTCCGGCAGGTACTCGTCCAGCAGCACCAGAGCAGGGCGCTCGGCCCGCGCCAGGCGCAAGGCGTCGGTCGCGCTCCGGGCTTGGCCGATCGTCTCGCAGTCCGCCAGCGTGTCGATCGCGTCCGCGTGCACCTTCGCGACCCGGAAGTCGTCGTCGACCACGAGCACCCGGAGCGTCATGGCAGCACCGCCGTCCGCGGCGCCGCGACGACGTCCTCCAGCCGGGCCGAGAACACCGCGCCGTGCGAACCCGGTGCACCGGGATCGGCGAGCAGTACGTCGCCCCGGTAGCGCCGGGCGGTACGCCGGGCCAGCCCGAGGCCCAGCCCGTGACTCTCGCGGGCGAACTCCCGGGTGGTGAACCCCGGCTCGAAGATCTCGCCCCGCGCCGCGGCCGGTACGCCGGTACCGGAGTCGACGACGTGCACGACCAGCGCGTGCCCGTCCGAGGCAAGCGTGACCTCGATCCACGCGCTGCCCGGCCGCGCGGAGCGGCACCCGGCGACGCTGGGTTCCCTGGCGGTGGGCTCCGCGGCGGCGCGGATGCCGTTGTCCACCAGGTTGCCGACGACCGTGATGCAGTCCAGGGGTTGGGTCAGGCGGCCGTCGACCCAGGTGGTGTCCCCGAGCCGCAGCCGGACGCCGGCCTCCGAGGCGGCGGCCGACTTCGCCGCCAGCAGGCCGGCCAGGTAGGGGTCGGCGATCCTGTCGCCCCAGGCGGTGGTGGATCCGCCCAGCTCGCGGAGGTAGTCCCGGGCCTCGTCGACATGGCCGAGGCCGAGCATCCCCGACACCGCGTGGATCCGGTTGTTGTGTTCGTGGGCCTGCGCCCGCAGCGCGTCCGTGAGCGCCCGGGTCGCCTCCAGTTCGCGGGCGATGTTGTCGAGGTCCGAGTGGTCCCGCAGTACCAGCACGTGCCCGAGGTCGGTGCCGTCCCGGGTGACGGCGAGCCGGGTCGCCCGGACCGTGTTGTCGCCGATCACCACACTCTCACCGACCGGCGCCTCCCCTCGAGTGAGCAACTCCACCACCACCCCAGGCAACCCAGCCTCCCGAACCCCCCGCCCCACCACCGGCGACCCACCGAGAACCGTGGCCCCACGACCCACGACCGGGGACCTGCTGAGGACCGTGGCCTCCCGTCCCACGACCGGTGGACCGGCGTCGGCGTCTCTGTTCGTTGGCGGTGGCGGGGCGAGCAGTCGTTCGGCCTCGGTGTTGCAGGCGGTGACGATGGCGTTCGGGTCGACTGCGACGACGCCGTCGCGGACGCCGCTCAGTACTGCCTGCTGCCCGCGCAGCAGGTCGGCCAGTTCCGCCGGTTCGAGTCCGTGCGTGGTACGCCGGAACCGCCGGGCCAGCGCGATCGCGCCGCCGATCCCGAGCAGCAGCGAAACGGTGCCGCCGGCAACGAGTTGGCGGGTGAGCGTCCAGACCCGCTCGTTCACCCGGCTCATCGCCAGCCCGACACTCACGGTCCCGACGATGCGCCCGTCGGCAGCGCGCAACGGCACGCTTCCGGTGGCCGACGTACCGGATGCTTCGCGGTCGATCGTCATCAGCTGCCCGCCGGCCCGGACGGCGGCGAGACCGGTTCCGATCCTGCTGCCGATCCGCGCCGGATCCGGACTGCTGTAGCGGATCCCCGAGCTGTCGGCGACCACGACGTACTGCGCGTTCGTGCCGGCCCGCACCCGCTCGGCCTCGACCTGGACCGGTCCGCCCGGGACCGGCCAGCCACCGAGCCACTGCGCGTAACGGGTGTCCAGCGCCACCCCGCGGGCGATCGTCAGCGCCCGGATCTCGAACTGCCGTTGCACGATCGCGCGGACGACGTACGTCGCGATCACCACCGAGCTGACGAGCGTGGCGGCGACCAGCGCGGTGACGAGCAGCAGGAGCTGGTCGCGCAACCGGAGCCGCGGCCTCCGCGCGGCGACACTGATCAGGCGCACAGCCCGAACCATAGTGCGAACGCCGCGCCGGCGGACCGGCGAGCGGCCGTGTTCTTTATGAACTCAACGCCGCGAACGCGCGCAACGTAGGCCGGACCAACGCTTCTTCCTACCGTGACGATCCACCGAACGAGGAGGACAGCATGAGACAACGCCCGGTACGACTCGCGACGATCCTGGTGACGTGCGCGGCTCTTACCGCCGCCGGCGCGATCAGTGCCCTGGCCGTGCCCGACCTGAACGCGAAGGAGCTGACGATCTGGGCCGTCGCGCCGCAGCAGACGGTGACGAAACAGACCGGCGAGCAGGACAAGTACAACCAGGAGCACGGCCGGCCCGCTCCCGCGCCCGAGCTGCTCCAACCGACCCTCGACAGCAGCCTTCCCGTGTACAAGCCGCTCGGGAGGAACCAGTTGCGCGGGTCGTACGACTGCGGCGCATCCGACGTACTCGCCGCGCTCTCGAAGGACTGGGTCCGGGAGTTCACCCGGATGTACCCGAAGGTGACGATCAACCTCGATCCGCCGTACGCCGGGAGTCTCGGGGCGCTCGCACTGATCGACGGGAAGCTGGACTGCGTGTTCGTGTCCCGGGAGCTGAAACCGTCCGACGACGTGGCGTTCCGGGCGAAGTTCGGCTACGGGCCGACGTCGATCCCGATCTCCGGCGGCAGCTACCGGCACTTCGGGTTCCTGGACTCGATGGGCTTCGTCGTCAACGCGTCGAACCCGATCAGCAAGCTGTCGTTCGACCAGCTCGACCGGCTGCTGTCCAGCACCCACAACCGTGGCGGCACGCCGATCCGCACCTGGGGCGATCTCGGGCTGACCGGCGACTGGAAGGACAAGCCGATCCACATCTACGGCATCAAGCCGTGGAACGGGTTCGAGGAGTTCGTCCGCGAGCGGGTGCTCGACTACAACGGCAACCGCGGCGAGTGGCGGTCGGCGGACACCGATCCGCAGGTCTCCTGGGACACGACGGTCTTCAAGCAGGCCGAGCGCGTCAAGAACGACCCGTACGGCATCGCCTACACCGGCGTGGCGTACGTCGACCAGCCGGTCAAGGTGCTGTCGCTGAGCAACCACGACAACGATCCGGCGTACGCGCCGACGTACGAGAACGTCGCGTCGGCGCAGTACCCGCTGAGCCGGCTCGTCTACCTGAACCTGAACAAGACCCCAGGGCGCTCGATGGACCCGGTCATGCAGGAGCTGATCAAGTTCGTCATCAGCAAGCAGGGTCAGGGCGTCGTCGGCAAGCAGGCCGTATTCCTCCCGCTCCGTGGCTTCCAGAGCGCGGCATCCGCCCAGCAGCTGACGTCCCTGCCTTAGTCGTTGGGGAGTAGTAGGCGGAAGCGGGTTGGGGAGGGAGCGGCGAGGGTTAGGCGGCCGCCTGTTGATTCGGTGAGGTTGCGGGCCAGGGACAGGCCGATGCGAGTGCTGCGGTGGCAGAGGGCGGGGGCAGGGGTGGTGAGGCTGCCCTCGTCCTCGACATCGACGGCGGTGGTGTCGAGGACGTCGTGGGCGGTGACCCGGACGGTGCCTTGGCCGTGGGTACGGGCGTTGTCGATCAGGACGTCGAGGATCTGCCGGCAGGTCGCGAGCGGTACGCGACGTCCACCGACCGGCGGCTCGACGGTGAGGACGAGGCGGCGTCCGGCGTCGGCGAGGAGGCCGTGCCAGCGGTGTTCGGCTTCGGTGAAGAGGTCACCGATCGTGACCAGGGCTCCGCGCGGGCCGTCGGCGGGGAGGCGGGACAGTTCGAGGACGTCCTGCACGGTGTGTTGCAGGCTGTCGGTCTGGCGGAGCGCGTCGGCTACTGCCAGGCGGGGGTCGGCGGCCGGGTCTGCCTCGGCGGCTTCGAGGGTCAGGCGGAGCCCGGCCAACGGCGTACGGAGTTGGTGGGCGGCGTCGGTGGCGAACCGGCGGGCGTGGTCCAGTACTCGCGAAAGCCTGTCCACCATGGCGTTCTGGGCATTGGCGAGGGCGTCCACCTCGGCGATGCCGGTCGGGTTCGCGCGGGCGGAGAGGTCTCCGGCGGCGACGGCGTCGGCGGTGCGGGCCAGAGACTCGAGCGGCGCGCTCAGGCGTCGGGCCTGCCAGGTCGCGACTGTGATGCCGATCAGCAGGGCGACGACGGCACCCCCGAGTACGGCGAGCCAGGCTAGCGCGATCCGGGTCCACACCGCGCTGGTCGGCGAGGAGGCGCGGACCACACCGATCACGTGCTCGGACGAGGCGACCGGTACGGCGACGACCAGCGAGCCGGCCGATTCGCCCTGGACGACGTGCCCGGCCAGACCGGCGCGGGTGGTGTCGTCGGGGGACTGTGGTCCGGTGCCCGCGCGCAGCTGCAGCGTCCGGTCGTACACCGCGAGCTGACCGTCGGTCGCCGCGCGGGGGAGCTCGACCGGGTCGCCGGCGGTGAAGTCGGGGCCGACCTGGACCGCGGCGGCCAGCGCGGAGCGTTCGAGCTCGGCGCGTTCGTCGGCGAGGAACGAGATCCGGATGCCGATCGCCAGCGGGACCGCGACCAGCACCAGCGAGACCAGGGCGGCCGCGAGCGCGACCCGGACGACACGACGCCGCATGCAACCATCATGCGGGTGCGGAAGCCGTTCCGGCGGAAGGTTTTGCCGTCCTCTAACCTCGGTCGGCGCGGGCGTTTACCCGTCGCTTTCTAGCGTCGGAGACATGAAGATCCTCGCGCTTTGCCTCGGCGCCGCCGTACTGCTGACGGCCTGCGGTGGTGGCGGCTCTGCCGTCCCGTCGCCGGTGCAATCGTCCTCCGCGGCGCCGACGTCCACTGCTCCCACACCGTCGTCCCCCACACCGTCGTCGCCGCAGCCGTCGAAGCCGGTGGCGACCGAGTCGAATCCGCCGGGGGACATCCCGGACAACCAGGCCTTCGTCGCGTTCCAGGGCGCGGGCTTCTCGGTGAAGGTGCCGGAGGGCTGGGCGCGCACGGTCACCGGTACGGCGACGTCGTTCACCGACAAGCTGAACCGGATCGAGACCGCACCGTCCAGCGTGCCGTCGGCGCCGTCGACGCAGTCGGTGACGAGTACGGTCGTCCCGGAGCTCGGGCGGAGCGTGCCGCGGTTCGCGATGGGCAAGGTCAGCGAGATCACCCGGGCTGCCGGAAGGGTCGTGCTGGTCACGTACCAGGGGGACTCGGCGCAGGATCCGGTGACCGGCAAGGTCGTCCGCGACGCCTTCGAACGGTACCTGTTCTACCGCGGCGGCAAGCAGGTCGCGCTGACGCTGATCGGGCCGGTGAACGCCGACAACGTCGATCCGTGGAAGACCGTCTCCGACTCGTTCCGGTGGGCGTGATGGCGGACGACGTGTTGTGGTGCGACGACCTGTACCGGTTCTACCGCTCGGGGGACGAGGAGACGCTGGCGTTGCGCGGTGTCAGCCTGCGGGTCGCGCGGGGCGAGGTGGTCGCGGTGGTGGGGCCTTCTGGTTCGGGTAAGTCGACGTTGCTCGCCTGTCTGGCCGGGTTGGACGAGCCGGACGGCGGTGCGGTGACGCTCGGCGGCGAACGGATCAGCCACCGGCCGGAGGCCGAGCGGGCGCGGATCCGGCGGCGTCGCCTCGGTGTGCTTCTGCAGTCCGGCAATCTCCTCACGCACCTGACGGTGCGGGCGAACATCCAAGTGGTCCAGGCCCGGACCAAACCGCCGGCACCTGCCGGGGTGGAGGGGAAGGGTGGACAGCGGGGTGAACGGCCGGGTGAGCGGCCGGGTGAGCGGCCGGGTGAGCGGCTGCGTGCTGAGGAGTTGCTTGAGTGGGTTGGACTCAGGGAGCGGGCTGGGGCGTTGCCGCGGGAGTTGTCCGGTGGGGAGTTGGCGCGGGCCGGGTTGGCGGTTGCGTTGAGCAACGATCCTGACGTGTTGCTGGCCGACGAGCCGACGGGTGAGCTTGACGGGCGGACCGAGCAGGTGGTGCTGGATCTGATCCGGGGCCGGGCTCGGAACGGGCGTGGGGTGTTGCTGGTGACCCACAGCCCGGCGGTGACGGCGATCGCCGATCGCGTGATCGCCTTGGCCGACGGGAGGATCGCGGTATGACGCTCGTTCGCTGTACGGACGTCGCGCGGACCTTCGGGCGGGGTGACCAGGCAGTGGTCGCGGTACACGGCTGCACGTGTGCGGTCGAACCGGGGGCGCGGATCGCGATCACCGGCTCGTCCGGTTCCGGCAAATCGACGCTGCTGCACGTGCTGGCCGGCCTCGAAGCCCCGACGGGCGGGACGGTCGAATGGCCGGAGCTGGCAGACAGCGCGGTGGAGCGTTCACGCGACATCGCTGTCGTCTTTCAAGGACCGAGTCTGCTGCCGGCGTTGACGGTTGCCGAGAACGTGAGCTTGGCCGCCGTACTCACGGGAACGGACGAGGCCGAGGCCGATCGCCGCGCGACGGCGGCGATGGAAACGGTCGGCGTCGCGGCCTTGGCCGGGCAGCTCGCCGACACGTTGTCCGGTGGGCAAGCCCAGCGGGTGGCGATCGCGCGGGCGATCGCGCTCCGGCCGCGGCTCGTGCTCGCCGACGAGCCGACGGGCCAGCTCGACGCGGACACCGGTACGCACGTTCTCGACGTACTGCTGGCGGCTGCCGCGGAGACCGGCGCCGCCCTGGTCGTGACGACGCATGATCCGGCCGTTGCCGGCCGCCTCGACGAGCAATGGCAGATGAACGACGGCCGGCTGCTGGTGCCGGCGACGGAAGGTGTCCGGTGATGATGCTCTGGTTGCGTGGCCTGGTTCAGCACCGGGCGTGGCGGTTGCTGGCGACTGCGGCGGGGGTCGGTCTGTCGGTCGCCTTGGTCGCGGCGATCGGTGCGTTCCTGACCGCTTCGAAGGCGACGATGACAGCTCGCGCGGTGGCGACGGTCGCGGTCGACTGGCAGGTCGAGGTCCAGCCCGGCGGCGATCCCGCGGCCGTCCTGGCCGCGGTCCGTCAGACGCCGGGGATCGGCACCGCGTTGCCGGTCCAGTTCGGTCGTACGACGGGATTCCAGGCCACCACCGCCGGCTCGTCGCAGTCCACCGGGCCGGGCGTCGTACTCGGGCTCCCGAAGGACTACCGCGCGGCGTTCCCGGGCGAGGTACGGCAGCTGACCGGGCGGTCGGACGGCGTACTGCTGGCCCAGCAGACCGCGGCGAACCTGCATGCCGCGCCGGGCGACACGATCAGGATCGGCCGGCCCGGGCTGCCGGCCGTGAGCGTCACGGTGGACGGTGTGATCGACCTGCCGCAGGCCGACTCGCTGTTCCAGAAGGTGGGCGCGCCGCCGCAGTCGCAGCCGTCCGCGCCGCCCGACAATGTCGTACTGCTGCCTGCCGACCGCTTCGCGCAGCTGATGGGCCCGGTCGCCGCGGTCGATCCGCAGGCGATCACGACCCAGGTCCATGCGCACCGTACGGCGCCCCTGCCGCACGCACCGGCGGCCGCGTACACGGCGGTCGTTGGTGCCGCCCACAACCTGGAGGCGGCGTCGGCGGGGTCGGCCGTGGTGGGGGACAACCTCGCGGCGGCGCTCGACGCGGCCCGGAGCGACGCGGCGTACGCGCAGATCCTGTTCCTCTGCCTCGGACTTCCCGGCGCCGTGCTGGCAGCATTGTTGACGGCGGCGGTGGCTGGGTCCGGAGCTGTCCGAAGGCGGCGTGAGCAGGCGCTGCTGCGAGTGCGCGGGTTCGGCGTTCGCCAGGTCGTCGTGCTGGCGGCGGTCGAGGCTGTCCTGGTCGGGGTAGTCGGAGGCGTTCTGGGAGTGGTCGCGGCGGCGGCGGTCGGGCGGATCGCCTTCGGCAGTACGTCGTTCGGCGCCGGGGCCTCGCTGTTCTGGTTCGGGATCGCGTTCGGCGCCGGCCTGGTGATCGCCGGGCTGACCGTGTTGCTGCCAGCGGTCCGCGATCTGCGCGGTAGCAGTGTGGTCGCGGCGAGGCGGCAGGTCGAGCGGACGCGCAGCCCGTTGTGGATGCGGCTGGGGCTGGACGTCATCTGCCTGGTCGTGTCGCTGCTGGTGTTCCGCGCGTCGAGCAGCAACAACTATTCGCTGGTGCTCGCGCCCGAGGGCGTACCGCAGATCTCGGTGTCGTACTGGGCGTTCTTCGGTCCGGCGCTGTTGTGGATCGGCGGGGCGCTGCTGCTGTGGCGCCTTGCCTGGCTGGCGTTGGCGCATGGGCGCGGGGCATTGACCGTGCTGGTACGACCGTTGACGGGACGACTGGCGCGGACGACCGCGGCGAGCATGTCGCGGCAGCGCACGCCGCTGGTGCGGTCCGTCGTACTGCTGGCGCTGGCGATCTCGTTCGCGGTGTCGACGGCGACGTTCAACGCGACGTACCGGCAGCAGGCGGAGGCCGATGCGGTGCTGACGAACGGCGCGGACGTCACCGTCACCCAGTCGCCGGGAGTCGTCGTCGGCCCCTCCGCAGGTAACGCGCTGGCGGCGATTCCCGGTGTACGCCGGGTGGAACCGCTGCAGCACCGGCTCGCGTACGTCGGGTCGGATCTGCAGGACTTCTACGGCGTACGGCCGGACTCGATCGCCGCGTCGACGGCGTTGCAGGACGCGTACTTCGTCGGCGGTACGGCGCAGGCGCTGCTGCAGAAGCTGTCGCAGCGGCCGGACTCGATCCTGGTCAGCGACGAGACCGTGAAGGACTTCCAGCTGTCGCCGGGAGACCTGATCCGCCTGCGGCTGCAGGACAGCCGGACGAAGCGCTTCAAGACGGTCGCTTTCCACTACGCCGGGATCGTGAAGGAGTTCCCGACCGCGCCGCGGGACAGCTTCTTCGTGGCGAACGCGGCGTACGTCGCGAAGGCCACCGGGAGCGACGCGATCGGGTCGTTCCTGCTGGACACCGGCGGTAGCAACCAGGCCGCGGTGGCGGCCGCCGTACGGGCCAAGCTCGGCGACTCGGCGAAGGTCACCGATCTGACCCAGGTCCGGGCGCAGGTCGGGTCGAGCTTGACGTCGGTTGATCTGGCCGGCCTGACCCGGTTCGAGTTGGCCTTCGCCGTACTGATCGCGGCCGGCGCGGGAGGTCTGGTGCTGGCGCTCGGGCTGGCCGAACGGCGCCGTACGTTCGCGATCGCGACCGTGCTCGGCGCGCGCCGGGCGCAGTTGCGCGGGCTGGTGCTGAGCGAGGCCCTGGCCGTGACGGTCGGCGGGCTGATCGGTGGAGCGCTGGTGGCGTGGGGGTTGTCGGGGATGCTGATCAAGGTGCTGACCGGTGTGTTCGATCCGCCGCCGTCGACGGCGGCCGTGCCGTGGCCGTACCTGTCGGCGACGCTGGTGGTCGCGGTGGCGGCGATCGCGGTCGGTGCGTTGGCCAGCGCGCAGCGGTCGACGAGGCCCGCGGTCGAGGAACTGCGGGAGCTGTAACTCAGCTTGTCCTCAGTTGGCGGGTTTTACCTTCGGGGGTGTGAGATCCACGGCCGTACGTACTCCGGTGGTCATCGTCGAGGACGATGACCGGATCGGGGGGTTGCTCGAGCGGGCGTTGACCGGGAACGGGTACGAGGCGTTCTGGGCCCGGACCGGGCGGGGCGGGCTGGCGGTGGCGCGTCGGGAGCAGGCCGAGGTTGTCCTCCTGGACCTCGGACTGCCCGACGTCGACGGGGTGGAACTGGCGCGGCGGTTGCGGGCGGAGTTGCCGGGGCTGTTGCTGGTGATGCTGACCGCGCGCGGCGAGGAGATCGACATCGTGTCGGGGCTGGACGCGGGCGCCGACGACTACCTGGTGAAGCCGTTCAGCCTGACCGTGTTGCTGGCACGGCTGCGGGCCCACCTTCGGCGTCGGCCGGCGCCGCGGGTCGAAGGGCCGGTGGCGATCGCGGACCTGACCGTGGATACGGCCGCCCGTCGTTGTACGGTCGCCGCCGCGGAGTTCCCGCTGCGTCCGAAGGAGTACGAGCTCCTGGAGACGCTGGTCCTGAACGCCGGCGCGGCGCTGTCCCGCGAGGACCTGATGGCGACGGTCTGGGACGAGAACTGGTTCGGCTCGACGAAAACCCTCGACGTCACGATTGCCGCCCTTCGCCGCCGCCTCGAGTCCGCGCGGGCCGCCGTACCGTCGCTCCGGCTGCCTACGGTGTCGACGCTCCGCGGCCACGGCTATCGCCTGGATCCACCCGCGACGAGCTGAGCAGGTGGACCACCGTGGCGAGTAGACACAACCAGGTCACCGCCACCGTCCACCCGGCGAGTACGTCGGTCGCCCAGTGGTAGCCGAGGTACACCCGACTCAGCCCCATTGCGATGCTCAGCACCACCGCCAGCGCCGTACCGGCGATCTTCACCGCTCGGGTGACAGCCGTGTACCAGAGCAGTCCGGCGAGCAGCCCGAAGAAGACTGTGCCGCTCAGTGAGTGCCCGGACGGGAACGAGAACCCGGTGTCGATCGTGCCGATCACGAGATGCGCGTCCGGCCGGTGCCGTCCGATCAGGACCTTCAGTACGTAGGTGAGGATCGCCGCGCCCGCCATCCCGGCGGCGAGTACGACGGCCGGGCGCCAGCGGTGGGTGCGCAGCCGGATCAGGGCCGCGACCACCACGGTGAGCGCGGTGAGGACGGGCACCTGGCCGACGAACGTGATCGCGCGGGCGAAGAAGCTGAGCACATCGGTGCGGTGGGCAACGAAGTTCGCGGTCAGCCGCGGATCGAAGGCGGCCAGACCGTCGCCTTCCACGGCCGAGTCCGCCTGGACGACGAACGCGAACGTGCCCAGCGCGGTGAGCAGCAGACCTACAGCGGCCCGTGGTACCACCAAGGGTCAGCCGCCGTCGGGGTCGAGGCGGTAGCCCATGCCGCGTTGGGTCTGGATGGCGTTGCGCTCGAAGGGGGCGTCGAGTTTGAGGCGCAGGTAGCGGATGTAGACCTCGACGACGTTCGGGTCGCCCTCGAAGGCCGGGTCCCAGACGCTCTCCAGGATCTCGGACTTGCTGACGGTCTCGCCGCGGTGCCGCATCAGGAACTCGAGCAGGCCGTACTCGCGGCGGGTCAGCACGACCTCCTGGCCGGCGCGTTCCACCCGGCGCCGGACCGGGTCGAGCAGCAGGTCGCCGGCGGTCAGCACGACCGGGCGTTCCGGCGCGCCGCGGCGGATCAGCGCGCGCAACCGGGCGACCAGCACGATGAAGCTGAACGGCTTGGTCAGGTAGTCGTCGGCGCCGAGGTCGAACGCGTCGGTCTGGTCGTAGTCGCCGTCCTTCGCGGTCAGCATCAGCACCGGCGCCCAGACGCCGCGTTCGCGGATCTGCTCGAGCACCTTGTACCCGTTCAGCTTCGGCAACATGATGTCGAGCACGATCACGTCGTACGGATTCTCGGTGGCCGCCCAGACGGCGTCCTCGCCGTTGTGCACGACCTCGACCACGAACCCGTCCTCGGTCAACCCGTGCCGAACCGTCTCGGCCAGGGGGACCTCGTCCTCGACAATCAGTACCCGCATGTTTCCAGTGTCCTGCCAGATTGCTGAGAGCAACCTGAGTCAGGGTGTCGGGAGCGGCAACGTGACCGTTGCGACGGTTCCCTGTGAGGCGGCTGGGGTCAATGTGACGGTGCCGTGATGCGCCCTGGCGATCTCCTGGACGATCGACAGCCCGAGTCCGGACCCGCCGCTGGCCCGCGCCCGGCTGGTGTCGAGCCGCACGAACCGCTCGAACACCCGCTCCCGGTCGCTCTCCGGGATCCCGTCGCCGTCGTCTTCGACCGTGACGACCGCCTGCCCGTCCTGCTCGGAAGCGCTCAGCCGCACCGTGCTGTGCGCGGCTGTCGCCGCGTTCTCGACCAGGTTCCGGATCAGCTGACTGAGCCGCAGCGGATCGCCGACGACCCGGACCGGCCGGACGTCGGCCCGCACCTCGAGCCGCCGTGCCGCCCGGAGCCGCCGTACCTCGGTGTCGACCAGGTCGTCGAGGTCGACGTCGGAACGATGCAGCGGGAGCGCGGCGTCGTCGGCCTTCGCGAGCAGCAGCAGGTTCTCCACCAGCCGCTGCATCCGGTCGGCCTCGCCCCGCATCAGCTCGTGCAGCCCTTCCCACGCCTGCCCGCGGGACGTCGGCTCGATCACGTCCAGCCCGGCCGACATCGTCGCGAGCGGCGACCGGAGCTCGTGGCTGGCGTCGGCGACGAACCGCCGCTGGTTCGCCTGCCCGGCCTGCAACCGGTCGAGCATCTCGTTCATGGTCGCGGCCAGCCGCGCGATCTCGTCGTCGGTCTCCGGCACCGGGACCCGCTCGGTCAGGTCGCTGGACTCGATGCCCTGCACCCGGGACCGGATCCGTTCCACCGGCCGCAGCGCCTGCCCCGTCAGCAGCCAGCTGGCCGTGCCGACCACGATCAGCAGCACCGGGAACCCGAGCAGCAGGTACTGCGTGACGGTGGCAACGGTCGCCCGCTGCGTCTCCACCGACGACGCGACCACCGCGGTGTACGTCGTACCGCCGTATTCGACGCCGCGGGCAACGATCAGGTAGTCGTGATCGTCGTCCAGCAAGGGCATTTCGCCGACCTCGGCCCGCAGTACCGTCCCCGCGGCCGGCCGCAATCTGGTCAACGGTACGGTCTCCGCGCGCGCCGACGAGGCCGCGACCACTTGCCCGGAACTGTCCAGCACCTGCACGATCTGGCTGGCCCTCGTCGTCTTCGCGAGATCCGCGCTGATGTTGCCGACGCCTTCCTCGCTGACCTGGGCGGCGACGTCGGCGACCCGCCCGTCGGCGGCGTCCGAGGCCGCGCTGATCAGCGCCCGTTGCAGGAGCAGCAGCAGTACGCCGGCACCGAGCGCCATCGCCGCCGCGACGACGACGATCGCGGCCGCGGTCGATCTGCTCCGTACACTCGCACGACGGAGCCGGGAGATCGACGGCAAACCGGTGCTCCTTCCCGAGACGTGCCCTCGGGCAATTCTCGTCGGCGCGACCTGAGTAGCACCTGAGTCCCGCCGACTCAGCACGCTCTCAGCGCCCCGTGCCTAGCTTCGAAAGGTGACACCCGAAGAGCACCGCACCGAGTCGCTGTCCGGCTGGGGCCGCACGATGCGCCGTACGTGTGAGGTGCGGCGACCGACGTTCGACGGCGGGCTGGTCGACGCGGTCCTGGGCGCGCCGCGCCTGACCGTACGCGGCGCCGGGAAGAGCTACGGCGACGCGGCGCTCCCGGGCGACAACGTGGTGCTCGACCTGACGGCGTTCGACCGGATCGTCTCGTTCGACGAGGGCAACGGTGTCGTGGTCGTCGAGGGCGGGGCCTTGCTGAAGGACGTGATCGACCAGACCCTCCCGATCGGCTGGAAGCTGCCGGTGGTTCCCGGGACCGAACGGATCACGGTCGGCGGCGCGATCGCGTCCGACGTCCACGGGAAGAACCACCCGGGCGCGGGGTCGTTCGGGCAGCACGTGCTGTGGATCGCCTTGCTGTGTTCCGACGGCACGATCGTGCAGCTGTCGGCCGGCCAGGACGCCGACGGATTCTGGGCCACGATCGGCGGGATGGGGCTCACGGGCGTGATCCTCCGGGCGGCGATCCAGCTGCAGCGGGTGGACACCGGCTGGATGATCCGGAACCGCCGCCGGACCCGTTCGCTGGAAGAGACCGTCGCGGCGATGCGCGCGGGCGCCACCCGGCAGGAGTTCGATCCGGAGCGGCACGTCGTCGCCTGGCTGGACGCGCACGCCCACGGCGCGAGCCTCGGCCGCGGCATCGTGGACGAGTACTACGGCGCGTCGACGCTGGACCTCCCGGGCGCCGTCGCCCCGTTCCCCGAGACCAGGTCGCCGAGCACCCGCACCCGCCGATCGCTGCCCGGGCCGGGCGTGGTGACAGGCGCGACGATCGCCGCCGCGTCGGCCGCACGCTGGCACCTCAGCCGGTCCGCGAACTCGCAGCTCGTCGCGATGCGCTCCGCGTTGTGCCCGCTCGACCGCGCCGACGGCTGGCCCGCCGCGTTCGGGCGGGGCGGGCTGGTGCAGTACCAGTTCGCCGTACCGCCCGAAGAGATCGGCACCATCCACGAAGTACTCGCGTACCTCGGCACGCACGGGCCGACGCCGGCGCTGGCGACGTTGAAGAACCTCGGGTTCGGTACGGCGGGCGCGCTGTCGTTCCCGATCCCGGGCTGGACGCTCGCGGTCGACCTCCCGGCGCGGCACCTGCGGCCCGGGTCGATGCACCCGATCGACAAGCTGGTCGCGGGCGCCGGCGGGCGGGTGTACCTGGCGAAGGACGCGGTGACCGACCCGGAGCTGATCCCGTTGATGTACCCGCGGTTGCCGACCTGGCGACGTACGCGGCAACGGCTCGACCCGGCCGGGCGCTGGACGTCCGGGCTCGCCGAGCGCCTGGGACTGCTGTCATGACTGCTGCGGTGGGAATGGGCTCCGTCCTTCTTGTCGGCGGTTCCTCCGAGATCGGAATGGCGGTCCTGACGCAGCTGCTCGGCCCCGCGCCGCGGCACGTGATCCTGGCCGGCCGCCCGAGCGGCGAGCTCTGGCGCAACGCCGAGAAGCTCCGGGACGCGGGGTACCCGGTGGACACGACCGAGTACGACGCGTCGCTCGACACCGGCGCGCTCGACGGGATGCTCGACCAGCTGTGCGCGGAACACCCGCTGGAGCTGGCGATCGTCGCGGTCGGGTCGATGGCGACGACGTCGTTCGCGGAGGGGTTGCTGGTGAACGGTACGGCGGTCTCGCTGCTGCTGCAGGCCCTGGTACGGCGGGCGCCCGAGCAGGTCGTGCTGCTGTCGTCGGCGGCCGCGGTCCGGCCGCGGGCGTCGATCGCGGCGTACTCGCTGGGCAAGCAGCTGGCGGACTCGACGGCGCTGCTGCTGGCGCGGCAGTCGGCGGTGCGGGTGCTCGTCGTACGGCCGGGGTTCGTGACGACGCGGATGACGCAGGGGTTGGCGAAGCCGCCGTTGTCGACGACGCCGGAGCGGGTGGCGCGGCGGGTCGCGGCGGCGGTCGAGCTGCACAAGGCGGTGGTCTGGGTGCCTGGTGCGATGGGTCTCGCGATGCGGGTGCTGAGTCTCGTGCCGCGCAAGCTGCTGCCGGCGGCGTGGCGATGAAGCGGCGCCGGTTCCGGAAGCGGTGGATAGCGCTGGCCGTCTGCTTGTTGTTGGTCGTCCCCGCGGTTTCGTACGTGCGGGCGCTGCTCTATCCGGGGAACGCGAGCTTCAGCGTGCGGACCGTCGAGTGGTTCCGTGATCACGGCGGCGGCGGTCTGATCGACGCGATCGAGACCTGGAAGTACTCGCACCAGCAGCCGCCCGCCACCGGCGCTCCGATCGACGTCACCGTCCCCGCGCCGGTCCCACCGCCGGCGACAGGCAGGCCTGGAGTACGCCCGACGTCCGCCGGGTTGCCGGTCGTCCACCTCCTGCCGGGCGTGCCCGCGCTGCCGCAGGAGGGCGTCTGGTCGACGGCGCGTCAGTCGACGACCGGCGTACCGCTGATCTGGACGAGCTGGTTCCGGACCGACCCCGGCCATCTGCCGGTGACGGCCGCGGCCGCGCTCCTGCCGCGGAGCACCTACCACCTGCACCTGAACCCCGGCACCCGCGAGCCGATCGTGGGGATGAAGTCCAGGAGCGGGTACTCCGTCCCGCAGGCGGACCGGCCGAACCTGGTCGCGACGTTCAACGCCGGGTTCAAGATGAACGACTCGCACGGCGGCTGGTGGACGACCGACTCCGCCGCCATTCCGCTGGTCGACGGGCGCGCGTCGGCGGTGATCTACCGCGACGGCTCGGCCCGGATCGGTACCTGGAACCAGACGGTACGGATGACCAAGGACGTCGTCGCGGTCCGGCAGAACCTCGACCAGGTGATCGTCGACGGTCAGATCGTGCCCGGGCTGACGGCGAACGCGAACGGGCGCTGGGGAACCGTTCGCAGCCAGTTCCAGTACACCTGGCGGTCCGGGCTCGGGACCGATGCCCACGGCAACCTGATCTACGTCGTCGGCAGCAAGCTCACGCTCGCCACGCTGGCCGCGGCGATGCACCAGGCCGGCATCGTGCAGGGCATGGAGCTCGACATCCATTCCGCGATCGTCAGCTTCGACATCGAGCAGCCCGGGCCGAACGGCACGGTCACCGGGCATCGCCTGCTGCCGTCGATCAGCTCTCCCGCCAACCGCTACCTGGTCGACGACCAGCGCGACTTCTTCTATGTGACGGCGAAATGACCAGCGTTCTCGAGACTGTCCGGCACGAGAGTACGGCCAGGTCGCTGCTGCGGCTGAGCCGGCCGCAACAGTGGCACAAGGCGGTGATGCTGTTCGCGGCACCGGCCGCCGCGGGTGCGTTGGAGTCGCCGGGCGTGGTCGCGCGGGCGGCGGTCGCGGCAGCCGGGTTCATCCTGCTGTCGGTGGCGATCTATGCGTTCAACGACATCCGGGACGCGCCCGACGATCGTCGGCATCCGCGCAAACGGTCGCGGCCGGTCGCGTCCGGTGCGCTGAGCCCGCTGGTGGCGGGGGTGTTCGGAGTGACGGCCGCGCTGCTGGGGCTCGCTGTCGTGAGCGGGCTCGGTTGGCGGACGTTCGCGCTGGCAGCGGCGTACCTGGTCGCGCAGGTCCTGTACGTCACCGGGCTGAAGCACGTAGCGGTGATCGATCTGGTCATCGTCGCTCTCGGCTTCGTGCTGCGTGCGGCGGCGGGCGGTACGGCGACCGGGCTGCCGGTGTCGCACTGGTTCCTGCTGGTGTCGTTGTTCGGGGCGATGTTCCTCGTCACCGGCAAGCGGAAGGCCGAGCATCACTCGGCGGGCAACGCGGTCAGCCGACCGGTGCTGGCGGCGTACCCGAGTTCCTGGCTCGACCAGGTGATGACGGTCGCGCTGCTCGGGACCGCGCTGTCCTACGGGATGTGGGCGTTCCAGTACCTCGGTCACGACGTGTACCGCGAGCTGCTCGCGATCTCGTTCCTCCCGTTCTTCACCGGGCTGCTGCGTTACGCGCTGCTCGTGTCGACCGGGCGTGGGGAGGAACCCGAACACGAGATCTTCCGCGACCGCGTGCTGCTGGTCGCGGGCCTGAGCTGGGCGGGGCTGCTGGGGGTCGGGTTGTACTGCGCTTGATACGCGTCGCGTAGTACCGTGGGCGGATGCAGGCGAACGATTCGCAGACGCTGGTGCTGTCGGTGCTGGCGGACGGCCCGAAGCACGGCTACGCGATCAACAACGCGATCGAGGAGCTGACCGGGCAGCGGTTGGGGGCCGGCAGCCTGTACGGCGCGCTGACCCGGTTGGAGGCCAAGGGCCTGATCGAAACCCTGGAAGAACAGGGCCGCCAACGCCCGGTCCAACTCACGCCCGCCGGCCGCGAGGTCCTCGAAAAAGAACTCCGCGCAATGGCAAAGCTCGCCAACGCCGGCCTCCGCAACCTCGGAGTACACCCCACATGAACGCCGCACAGGTGTTGGTGCGGTGCTATCCACGGGCGGTTCGGGAGCGGTGGGGTGGGGAGTTGGTGGGGGAGGTCGAGCGGGTCGGGTGGCGGGGGATGCCGCAGTTGGTGTGGGCGGTCGCGGGGATGTGGTTGCATCCGGCGATCTGGCCGGCTGATTCGATGGTGGAGCGGCGGCGGCGGGTGGCGGCGCTTGGGGTCGTGGTGACGGCGGCCGGGTGGTTGACGGCGCATGCGGTGCTCGAGCTGACGGGGGCTGTGCCGCGGGGGCTGGCGCACTCGTGGCGCCTGACGGCGTGCGACACGCTGACGTTTCTCGGGTTCCTGCTGGCGTTGCCGGTGCCGCGGCTGCGTTCGGTGGTCCGGTTGGCGGTGCTCGCGGTACGGCGGATCGCCTTGCCGGTGGGGATCGGGGCGGCGGTGGTGTTCGTCGTCCACCGGGATCTCGCCGTACCCGCCCTGGTGAAGCTCGCCGTGGTCGCCGCCTGGTGGTTGGCGTTGATGATGGTCGCCGGGCAGGTGATCCGCACGGTCGCGGACGTCGACCTCGCGGCCGTCGCCGTACCAAGCCCCCGCCGCCTCCGCCTCGGCCTGTGGACCACGGCCGCGGGCCTCGCCGGCAGCGGCCTGACCCTCCTCACCGCCAGCGGCAACCTCACCGGCGTACTGGCCGGCGCCACCATCCTCACCCTCGCAGCCGCCGTCAACGGCACAGTCCACGACCTGACCGAAGTACGCACCACCTGACCCGGCTCACCGCAGCGTGGCAGCTGGGTATTTGGTGTGCAGCGCGGTGATGGTGGTGGCTGGGGTGTTGCGGGTGCTGTGGTCCAGGAAGGCTGTGACGTAGTCGTTCTGGATCGCGACGGCCTGGCGCGGGTTGATGGAGCCGAGGCTGATCAGGCTGCGGAGTGGTGGGCCGATGAAGTACAGGTCGTAGTCGGTGAAGTTGAGATGATGGGCACCGGAGACGACGACCTGCCAGTGCGGGCCGGTGCTTGCCTTGAGCAACTTCGAGGCGACGGCCTGTTCGCCGCCCTGGTCGGTGGCTTTCGGGCCGCAGGCGCCGGTGGTGCAGGAGTCCTCGGCGCCGAGGATCATGAACGGCTTCGCGAGCCCGGCGTCGACCACCTTGCCGAACTGCGTCCCGTCGAGGTCGACCGCTCCGGCGCAGCGCGCGTCCACCCGGCACGCCTCCAGCGACGACGCCCCGCCGAACGAATGCCCCACGTACGCGACCTTCGGCTCGAGCTTCCCGCCGAACTGCCCGGTCTGCCCGAGCGCCAGCACCTGATCGGCGACGAACCGGGCGTCCGTCGCCCACTCGGTCGCCAGCCGGTCGCCGGTCCGCTGGCCCTCGCCGCTGTGCTGGCCGGCGTCCGGAGGATTCCCCTCCCGGGTCGACCGGACGGCCTGCCCGCCGAGCACGGTGAGGTTCGCGCTGTACGTCGGGGTCAGGCCCGCGACGACGTACCCGTGACTCGCGATGCTCTCGGCCAGCGCGCTGTACTGCGGTGCCGCGAACCCCAGGCCCGGCTCGAGCACCACGACCGGGAACCGTCCGTCCGCCACGGCCGCGCCCTCGATCGACCGCACCCGGATCTTCCCGAAGTCGGTCTCGAACCACCCGGCCGGCGCTCCGAACGCGAGCTTCGACCAGAGCCCCGGGGCGTACGCCGGATGCGGCCCCTGCGCGTCCGCCGGCGCCGGGTACCACAGCCAGACGGACAGTCGCCGCGGGCCGTGGTGCGGGTCGAGCGGATCGGTCCGCCCGGTGTCGACCCACTCGAAACTCGTCCGGCCGACCTGGTACTTCCCGGTCAGCGCCGGCAGCACCACCTGCCGCGCGCCGAACGCCGCCATCGCCATCACGTACCAGGCCAGCAGCACCAGCACGCTGCCGATCCCGATCAGGACCCGTCGCCTCCATCGATGTCTCCGCATGCCGGCCATAGTACACACTGCGTACTACGCGATGCGTACTAGCACTCAGCTAGTACTCAGGTAACCGTGGGTACCTTCCAGCCATGGCACGGCTCGTACGTCGGATCGGGAGGCGTGCCCTGGCGGCGCTGCTGCTCGGGTTCCTCACCCACGCCGCCGCCACTCCGGCGCTCGCCGTGCCCGATGCGGCGCCTGTCGTGGTGCTCGGGGTGAGTGGGCTGACGTGGTCGGACGTGTCGACGAGTGCGACGCCGGGTTTGTGGGGGCTGGTGGGGGACTCCGCCGTGGCCGCTGTCTCGGTGCGGACGGTGGCTGTGGTCGGTTGTGCGGCGGACGGGTGGCTGACGTTGAACACCGGCGTACGGACGGACGCGCCGCGGAGCGAAGGCGGCGGTTGCGTCGCGCCGGCGGAGTTGATGGGGCAGGGGACTGTGTCGCGGTGGTCCGACATCGGGCTGCTGGGCAGGCAGTCGTCGTACGATCCGGAGTTCGGACTGCTGGCGGCGGGCGCGGCGCGTCACGGGTGCGCGAGTGCGGTCGGTCCGGGGGCGGGGCTTGCGCTTGCTGATGCGCGTGGTCAGGTGGCGCGCTACAGCCCGGACCTGCAGACCGCGGACCTGACAGCTTGTCCGCTGACCGTGGTCGACGTGCCGTCGAGCGGGCTGGAGGCCGCGATCGCGAAGGTGCGTGCGGCGGCGCCGTCGGCCGAGCTGGTGGTCGTGGGGCTGCCCAACGGATCGGCTCCGCATCTGCAGGCGCTGGTCGTCCATGGCAGCGGTACGGGTCTGCTGACCGCCAACTCGACGCGACACCCAGGACTGGTGCAGCTCACCGACCTGACGCCGACGATCCTGAACGCCCTGGGCGTCAGCACCCCCGACCGAGCGGTTGGTTCGGTACTGTGGACAACGCCCGGCGCGCCGCACCAGGCGGCGCAGTTCGATCGGGCGGCGCAGACGATCGATCGGAACGTGACCGCGTTCTACTGGCTCGTCGGGATCGGGGCGCTGGTCGCCGGCGGGCTAGTGATCGCGTTCGGGCGGCCGCGGTGGTTGCTGCTCGTGAGTGCCTCGTTGCCCGTAGCATCGTTCCTGGCGAATCTCCTGCAGTGGTGGCGATTCTCCGCCGCGTCACTCGTGCTGTGGATCGGCGTGATCGGCTGGGCGGTCGTCGTCGGGACGGTGGCCAGGTTCGGTCCGTGGCGGCGGCAGCGGCTCGGGCCGGCCGGGTTCGTGGCGGCGGTGACGGCGGTTGTGCTGGCGGCGGATGTGGTGACCGGGTCGCGGCTGCAGTTGTCGAGTCTGTGGGGGTTGTCGCCGCTCGACGCGGGACGGTTCTACGGGGTCGGGAACGTTGCTTTCGGCGCCTTCGCGATGTCGGTCCTGATCGCCTGTGCGTGGGTTGCCAGCGTGGCGCCTCGGCGCCGGGCCGTGCTGAGCATCGCCGGGATCGGCCTCGCGGCAGTGCTGGTGGACGGCTGGCCGTCGTTCGGCGCCGACTTCGGCGGAGTGCTCGCGCTGATCCCCGGCCTCGCGCTCCTCGCGGCGGCCGTCGCCGGAGTACGGGTCCGCGCCCGCTGGGTGCTGATCGCCGGCGCGGCGGCGATCGCGGCGGTCGTGGGCCTCGCCCTGGCCGACTGGTCACGAGGACCTGGCCGCCGGTCGCACCTCGGGAACTTCGTGCAGCAGGTGATCGACGGCACCGCCGGCAGCACGCTGCATCGCAAGCTCGACGCCAACGTGCAGTCGTTCGCGGGCCGCCCGTGGCTGGCTGTACTGGTCGCACTCGTCGTCCTGCTCACCGCGTACGTGGTGATCCGGCCTGGACGGAGAGCCACCCAGCTGTTCGAGACCGAGCCGGTCCTGCGCTCGTGTGTCGCGGCCTGCCTGGTGGCAGCCGTCGTCGGTCTGGCCGCCAACGATTCGGGCGTGATCGTGCTCGGCATCTGTTGTGCCGTGGCGCTCCCGCTCCTCGTGGACGCTATGCGGGATTCGGCGACGCCAGCCCTACGTCGTACGCGAAAATGACGGCCTGAACGCGGTCCCGCGCGCCGATCTTGGCGAGCACTCGCCCGACATGGGTCTTCACGGTCGACTCGGACAGGTGCAACCGGGCGGCGATCTCCGGGTTGGTCCAGCCGCGGCCGATCGCGATCAGGATCTCGCGTTCGCGGTCGGTCAGCGCGCGGAGCTTCTCGCTGTCCGGCGCGGCGCTGGGCAGCTGGTAGGCGTACGTGTCGAGCAGCCGCCGGGTCAGCGCCGGCGCGATGATCGCGTCGCCGGCCGCGACCGCGCGGATGCCGCCGAGCAGCTCCTCGGGGCGCGCGTCCTTCAGCAGGAACCCGCTCGCCCCGGCCCGGAGCGCGGCGTGCGCGTACTCGTCCAGGTCGAACGTGGTCAGCACCAGGATCCGCGAGCGATTGCCGCTGGCAACAATCCGCCGGGTGGCCTCGATCCCGTCCATGCCGGGCATCCGGATGTCCATCAGCACCACGTCGGGGCGCAGCTCGGCGGTCCGGCGGACCGCTTCCGAACCGCTCTCGGCCTCGCCCGCGACCTGCGTCTCCGGGACGGACTCGAGCAGGATCCGCAGGCCGAGGCGCTGCAGCGGCTGGTCGTCGACGATCAGTACCGTGGTCATGGGGTCCCTTGCGGTGCGAGGTCGAGCTCGGTCTGGACACGCCACCCGCCGGCCGGAGTACGCCCGGTCCGGACGACGCCGCCGTACAGCGCGGCCCGCTCCCGCATCCCGATCAGGCCTTGCCCGGCCGCGGATTCGGGGACGAGCGGTACGCCGACCGGCCCGGTGTCCTCGACCCGGATCCGCAGCTGCTGCTGGACGACTTCGAGCGACACCTGCGCCTCCGTGTCCGGCCCGGCGTGCTTGAGCGTATTGGTCAACGCCTCCTGGACGATCCGGTACGCCGCCAGCTGCAGACCGCGGTCGGCCGGGAACTCGCCCGCGGTCCGGTAGCTGACCCGCGGCCCGGCCAGCCGGAACCGCTCGCACAGCGCGTCGACGTCCGCGATCCCGGGCTGCGGGCTGAGCTCCGGTACGACGGTGTCGTCGCGGAGCGCGCCGAGCGTCCGGCGGAGGTCGTTCAGCGCCTCGCGCCCGGTCTCGCCGATCAGCGTCAGCGCCTCGGCGGTCCGTTCCGGATGCACCCGGACCGCGTACGCGCCGCCGTCCGCGAGCCGGATGATCACCGACAGGTTGTGGCCGAGGATGTCGTGCATCTCGCGCGCCACCCGGGCCCGCTCACCGGCGACGGCGAGCAGGGTGCGCTGGTCGCGCTCGATCTCCAGCCGGGCGGCGCGGTCCCGGAGCCCGGCCAGCTGCGAGCGCCGGATCCGGACCACCAGACCGAGCGCGATCGCCGCGGTCATCGCGCTGACCAGGAAGAACGCGATCTCGGCCACCGACACGATCGGCGCGATCCGGACCACGGCGAACGCGAACGCCGCGATCGTGATCGCGCACGCCCAGAGCAGCCGGCGCAGCGAGCTGTGCAACGTGAGGCTGTAGAGCGCGATCAGCAACGCGACATCCGCCCGCAGGAACACGAGCAGCGACCACTGCACGGTGAAGGCGACGGCCGTCAGGACGAACGCGGTCATCGGCGCACGCCGCCGTACGAACAACGGCAGCACCAGACCGGCCTGGAGCGCGATCATGGCCCACCTGGGAGGCTCGGCGAACGGACGCGCCAGCTCCCGCGGATCGACGCCGCGCAGCAGGTCCGGTACGCAGAACAGCAGCACGACGCCGAGCACCACGAGCGTGTCGAGAACCCACGGGCGGGCACGGTCCGCGCGGCGCAGCCGCCGGGCGACCTGGCTGAGGCGGACCACCCACGGGTGCCGCCAGAGCGGATCAGGATCGACCGGCGGCACCTGGCCACCAACCACCGTCACGACTCCATTGTGACCGTCGGGGCGCATGGTAGGAGACTGCTCTCAGCTACCACTCAGGCGTCGCTGCGCGACAACCGCCACGCCGCCCCCGCCAGCGCCAGCGCGGTCCACGCCGCGAACACCAGGAATCCCGGTCCTGCCGACAGCGTGTGCGGTCCGTGCTGCAGCGAGTACATCGACTCGCCCGCGACACTCGGCAGGTACGGCTGGATCGCGTTGTGCCACGACGTCGGCAGCAGCGAGATCAGCCCCGGGATCAGCATCAGGGCCGCCACCAGTACCGAGATGGCTCCGGCCACCGACCGCAGCAGTGCGCCGAGCGCGACGCCGATCACGCCGACCAGGCAGAGGTACACGGTCGCCCCGAGCAGGCTCCGCAGGACCCCGCTGCTCGAGATCGTCAGCGCCGCGGGCGTGTTGTGCAGGATCCCGCTGTCCACGAGGAACGCCACGAACGTGCCGACCAGTGCGACCACCAGCGCCACCACGCCGTACACCGTTGCCTTCGACCACAACACCGGCAACCGGCGCGGTACCGCGGCGAGGGTGGAGCGGATCGATCCGGTGGAGTACTCGCCGGCCGTCACCAGCACGCCGAGCACCCCGAGCGCCAGCTGGGAGATCGGTACGCCGAACAGCGACAGGCTGAGCGCTGTCGAGTCCGCGAAGTCCGGGTCCATCCGCCGGCCCGAGGTGAACGCGGAGTGGTAGCGCCAGGCCGCGACGATGCCGAAGAAGAGCAGGAACAGCAGGGCCAGGCCGAGCGTGATCCAGGTGGACCGCAACGACCACAGCTTGGTCGACTCCGACCGCAGCACGTGCGCCCCGGTGACCCGGTACACCGGTTTCGTGGCGGCGGCGGGTGGTTTCTGCGCGACGGCGGTCATGCGGCACGCTCCTTCAGGTCGGTCGTGCCGTGGTACACCACGTCGTCGCGGGTGAGGTCCATGAACGCCTGCTCGAGCGACACCTGCACGGTGGTCAGCTCGTAGAGCGCGATCCCGTGCTCGGCGGCCGTCGTACCGACCGATCGTGCCGTCAGGCCGGTGATCTCGAGCTGCTCGGAGCCGGCGCCGACGATCTGCACGCCCGGCCCGGCGAGCGCGTCCCGCAACCTCGAAGGCTCCGCGGTCGCCACCCGTACGGCGTCACCGCCCGACTGCCGGACCAGCTCGTCGACGCTCGTGTCAGCGAGCAGTTTGCCGCGGCCGACGATGATCAGCCGGTCCGCGACCAGCGCCATCTCGCTCATCAGGTGCGACGAGACGAACACGGTCCGCCCCTCGGCGGCGAGCCGGGTGAGCAGGTTGCGGATCCACAGCACGCCTTCGGGGTCCAGCCCGTTCACTGGCTCGTCCAGCATCACGGTCGCCGGGTCGCCGAGCAGCGCGCCGGCGATGCCGAGCCGCTGGCCCATGCCGAGCGAGAACTGACCGGCGCGCTTGTTCGCGACCGACTGCAGACCGGTCAGCTCGATCACCTCGTCCACCCGGCGGCGCGGGATGCCGTGCGTCTGCGCCTGGGTGAGCAGGTGGTTGAAGGCGGACCGGCCGGGATGCACCGACTTCGCCTCGAGCAGCGCGCCGACCTCCTGCAGCGGCGACGGGTGCTCCCGGTAATGCTTGCCGTTCACCGTCACGGAACCGTGGGTGGGCGCGTCCAGGCCGATGATCAGTCGCATCGTGGTCGACTTCCCGGCGCCGTTCGGCCCGAGGAACCCGGTGACGGCGCCCGGGCGGACCGTGAACTCCAGTCCGTCGACCGCCGTCGTCTCGCCGTACCGCTTCGTCAGCTGTTTCGCTTCGATCATGGAGCCAAGGTAGGAAGTCCAGGCCCCCGGAACCGTAGTACCGGGGGCCTGATCTTCCGGAGTGCGTGGTACCGCGGTACTACGTCAGCCGAAGGTCTTCAGCAGTGCCGTGATCGCGGCCTTCTCGGCGGTCGGGTCCTTCTTCTCGCGGACCGAGGTGAACAGCGCGTCGTTCTGGCTGTCGATGAAGCCCCAGGCCTTGCCGTCGAGCGGCTGGAGCTTGCCCTGGTCGTCGTCCCACGCCTTCTCGTAGGCGTTCACGCCCTGGTTCAGCGTGGCCTGGTCGCCCTTCGCGAGCGCGGCGTCCATGCCCTTGACGATGGTCCGGAAGTGCCGCACGTCGACGGCCGGGAAGTTCGCGAGCGCCTGCTTCGAGCTGAGGTGCAGGTTCGCCGCGGGGTTCGGGCCTTCGCCCTCGGCGGCCGCGTTGGCGTGCGGCTGCGCGGACGCCCAGTTCAGCACGACTCCGGCGGCGACGGCGGCCAGCGCCATCACGCCGACCATCGGCCATTCGAGGTGCTTGCGGTGGTACTTCGGCGTCCGCTCGCGCTGCTCGTGGCCCTCGATCACGTCGGACTTCGTCATCGTCAGGTACACGACGGTGGCGAGGATCGCGGCCAGGAAGATCAGGCTGGTGACCAGCGTGCCGAGGCCGAGGCCCTTGTCCGGGACCTTCGGGGAGGCGAGCCAGTCGCCCAGGTTCGCGCCCAGCGGGCGGGTCAGGATGTACGCCAGCCAGAACGCCAGCACCGGGTTC
Source organism: Kribbella sp. NPDC059898 (assembly GCF_042730855.1). Taxonomy (NCBI): domain Bacteria; kingdom Bacillati; phylum Actinomycetota; class Actinomycetes; order Propionibacteriales; family Kribbellaceae; genus Kribbella; species Kribbella sp. NPDC059898. Next base: position 131,054 of record NZ_JBHWKR010000002.1, on the reverse strand, counting down.
CCGCCCATCCGCCAGCAGCCGACGATGATCGCGATCAGCGCCAGCGGGAGGAGTACGGACACACCCGGGCTCCAGCCGGTCAGCTCGAGCGTCCAGTCGCCCGCCGCCGTACCGAGCGCGAAGGTGACCAGCACCGCCAGCCAGTAGAAGGCCTCGCGGGGCTTGCTGACGATGCTGTGGATCGACAGCGTGCGTTCACGGGCCCACCAGATCCCGAACACCACCGCGAGCGCGACCGCGAACACCGAGGTGCTGATCCACAGCGGTACGCCGAGCTGGTCGGTGAGGATGTCGGTGTACAGCGTGCCGGTGACGCTGACGACGACAACGGTGAGCCAGTACGCCGCGGGCTTGTACCGCGAGGTGCTGAACTGCCAGATCAGGACGGCCGCGAACACCACGGTGAAGATCACCGCGGTCATCCCCAGCCCGACACCCAGCTGCATGTTGATCCAGTCCGCGAAACTCTCGCCGACCGTCGTACAGAGAATCTTGATCAGCCAGAACCAAATAGTGACTTCGGGCACCTTGTTCAGCAACACCCGAGGGGTCGCTGTGCGGGTTGCGGTGTTGGTAGTCATGCTGCCCACCCTCGCGCGCGCAACCTGCAGACAACCTGACCAGGATCTGCTCTAGGGCCTGGGGAACCGTACTTCGACGTGCCCGCGGCCGTCGGCGACGGCGCGGACCGTGAGGCCGGTCGCGGTCGCGATCCGGCGGACCACGGCCAGCCCGAGGCCGTGACCCCGGGTACGGCTGTGGCCGGGCGTGAAGACCCGCTCGAGTTCGTCCTCCCGGAAGCCGGGGCCGTCGTCGAGGACGTGGACGACGACGTGGTCGTCGTACGTCGCCGCGGTCAGCGACGTTCGGCTCCGGGCGTGCCGGGCGGCGTTGTCCAGCAGCGGCGCGAGGACGGCCACCACCACGTCGGCGGGGACCGCCACGTCGAGGTCGGGCGGCAGGTCGAGGTCCACGACCCGGCCTTCCACGACCTGTTCGAGCACCGGGGCCAGCCGGCAGCTCGCCTCGCGCGGCATCCGGGAGCGGGCGGCGTCCAGGATCGCGGTGACCGCCGTACTCAGCCGGTCCGTCTCGGTGAGGACGAGTTCCGGGTCGACCTCGGCGCCGGACAGCTCCGCGAGCTGCGCCTCGCCGCGCAGGACCGACATCGGCGTGCGCAGTTCGTGCGCGATCTCGTCGGTCAGCCGGCGCTCGTCGGCGATCGTGTCCGAGACCCGGTCGAGCAGCCGGTCGAAGGTCTGCGCGAGTTCGCCGAACTCGTCCCGCGGCGGCCCCATCCGGAACCGCCGGTCGGGGTCGTGGTCGCCCCATTCGTCGGCCAGCGCGGACATCCGCCGGACGACGTGCAGCGAGCGGCTGACCCCGACGTACGCGATCACGGCGGCGAGCACGATCGCGAACGCGCCGAGGATCAGCGACATCACCAGGCTGCGCTGCTCGGAGCTCTCGTACGGCGCGAGGTCCACCATCACGACCACGGTCACGTGCTGCCCCTGGATCGGCAGCGGGGCGCCGTACAGCAGGTACGGCGGGGTGGTCACGAACTCGCTGCGGCCCGACGCCCCGAGGCGCTGGACGTCGTCGGCGGTCGACGGGTGCAGGGTGCCGTCGATCAGCCGGCCGTCGGCGTACACCCAGGTGACCGTGTCGAACGCGTCGCCGGCGCCCTCGACCAGCCGGAGCTTCCCGCCGACCACCTCGACCGTCGCCGCGACCGCCTCGGCCCGGGTCCGCGCGAGCGTCCGGGTGTCGGCGTCGGTCGCGCGGGTCAGCAGGACGTGACTGAGTACGACGAGCACCGCGACGACCAGCGTCGCCGTCAGCACCGCCAGCGACACGATCCGCCCGCGGAAACCGCTCAGTCCCATCGGTACCCGACCCCGCGGACGGTCGCCACCCGTTCCGCGATCCCGAGGCGGTCGAGCTTCACCCGGAGGCGGCGCAGGTAGGAGTCGAGCGTGTTCTCGCTGACGTACGCGCCGTGCGGCCAGCCCGCCGCGACCAGCGCGTGCCGCCGTACCACCTCGCCCGGGACCGAGATCAGCCGGCCGAGCAGCCGGAACTCGGTCGGCGTCAGCGGCTCGCCGGTCACACCCCGCCGTACCTCGTGGCTCGTCGGGTCCAGCACCACCTCGTCGGCCGTGACGTTCACTGTCGTCCGCTTGAGCAGCGCGCGGACCCGGACGAGCAGCTCCGGTACGTCGAACGGTTTGGTCAGGTAGTCGTCGGCGCCCGCCTCGAACCCGCTGACCTTGTGGTGCAGCCCGCTCAACGCGGTCAGCATCAGCACCGGCGCGTCGACCCCGTGCGCCCGCAACGCCAGGCACACGTCCCGCCCGTCCGCGTCCGGCAGCCCGAGATCGAGGACCACGGCGTTCGGCGCCGGCTCCAGCTGCGCGAGCAGCTCCCGGCCGTTGGCGGCGGCAACGACCGTGTGCCCGTCGGCCTCCAGCGCCCGCCGGAGCACACCACGCAACGCACGATCGTCCTCACACACCGCAACTCTCGCCACCAGGGCAACCTACCCACCCGTAGCTGAGTGTCAGCTGAAGGCGGCGGCATTCTGCCACGGCGTACATCCGCCCCGCGCATGCGTTGATCGGGCCGTCGCCGGGCTGCGAGGTTGTGCTCTCCGCCACTGATAGGAGCACGATGAAACGACGTACCAGCGGTATCGCTGCCGCGTCCGCGGTGGTGATCGCGGCCGCCCTGCTGGCGCCGGCCGGCGCCGCCGCGAGCAGCGCCGCGGATCCGAACGGACCCCACGCCGCCGGGCGGTCAGCGCTCGGCCAGAACTCCGGTACGCCGGACCCGCTCTACCGGCCGCGCCAGGCCGACGGGTTCCAGCCGACCGGCGACACCGTGTCGAAGCCGGCCGCCGAGAAGCTCGGTGCCGCCGACACCAAGCTGCTCCAGCAGGCGCAGTCCGCGAAGAAGAAGACCGTCACCGTGCTGATGCTCGCGCACAACGGTGCGACCGACGACGTGGTCGCCGCGGTCAAGAAGGCCGGCGGTACCGTCGGGTCGGTGTCCGGCAAGGTCGGGTACGTCCGGGCCAGCGTCCCGACCGACAGCGTCACCACGCTGGCCGCGCTGCCCGCGGTCGGAGCGATCGACCTCAACCGCACGTACGCCGTTCCCGTTCCCAACGTGAGCACGTCCGGCGCCCGCTCGGAGCAGGCCGCCGGTCCGCAGGCGCCGAGCGCGGCGACCCCGGTGGACAACCCGTACCTGCCGATCGACGAGACCGGCGCCTCCGCCTTCGCCGCCGCGAACCCGGCGTGGGACGGCCGCGGCGTCCGGGTCGGCGTACTGGACACCGGCGTCGACGTGGAGCACCCGGCGCTGCAGAAGACCAGCGACGGCAAGCCGAAGATCGTCGACTGGGTCACCGAGACCGACCCGGTCACCGACGGTGACGGCAGCTGGATCCGGATGACCCTGACGAAGACCGGGCCGACGTTCACGTCCGGCGGCAAGACCTGGACCGCGCCCGCGGGCACCTTCCAGTTCGGCCTGTTCTACGAGGGGTCCACCGCCGGCAGCGACTTCGCCGGCGACCTCAACCAGGATGGTGACACCAACGATTCGTACGGCGTCCTGTACGACCCGGCCACGCACCGGATCTGGGTCGACGGGAACAACGACCAGAACTTCCTCGACGACGGCGCGATGGCCCCGTACGCGGTGCGGCAGCAGGTCGGGCACTTCGGCGCCGACGACCCGAAGACCCCGCAGAACGAGCGGATCCCGTTCGTCGTCGAGTACCGCGACAACGTCGACCTCTCGCCGCTCGGCCCGAGCTACGCGGGCAAGACCGCGAACTACGTCTCGATCGGCCTCCCGGTCGCGGCGCACGCCACCCACGTGGCCGGCATCATCGCCGGTACGTCGATGTTCGGCGGGCAGATGCACGGCGCCGCACCGGGCGCCCAGATCGTCTCCGCCCGCGCCTGCGTGTGGAGCGGCGGCTGCTCCCAGGCCGCGCTCACCGAGGGCATGATCGACCTGGTCGTGAACCGGCACGTCGACGTCGTCAACCTGTCGATCGGCGGCCTCCCGGCCCTCAACGACGGCTCGGACGTGATCGCGTCCCTGTACGACACGCTGATCGACAAGTACGGCGTACAGATCGTGGTCGCGGCCGGGAACGACGAGCTGGGCACCAACACGGTCAGCTCGCCGTCGGTTGCGAGCAAGGCGCTCTCGGTCGCGGCCTCGGTCAGCTCCGCCACCTGGTGGGCGAACTACGGGTCGAAGGTCGCCACCCCGCTCGGCATCTTCGGGTTCTCGTCCCGCGGTCCGGCCGAGAACGGCGCGCTCGCCCCGCAGATCGCGGCGCCCGGCGCGGCGATCTCGTCGATCCCGATGTGGTTGCCCGGTGAGGCGGTCGCGGAGGCCGGCTACTCGCTGCCCGCGGGCTACGGGATGGCCAACGGTACGTCGATGGCGACACCGCAGGTCACCGGTTCCGCGGCACTGCTGCTGTCTGCGGCCAAAGCTCGTTCACTCACGGTCTCGCCGGCCGCTTTGCGTACGGCGTTCACGGGCACCGCGCGTCCGATCACCGGCGTACCGACGACCGCGCAAGGCGCCGGCGTCATCGACACTGTCGCGGCTTGGAAGCAGCTCAGTGCGGGCGTCCACGTCAACAACCTGACGGTGTCCGCGCCGGTCTGCAGTTCGTTGTCCGGTCTGCTCGCGCAGCCCAACACGGGCACCGGCATCTACAACCGTTGTGGACAGGCGACCGGCACGGAGCAGACGTACAAGGTGAACGTCACCCGGACCAGCGGCGCAGCCGGAAACGCCGTGCACCGGATCGGCTGGATCGGCAACGACGGCACGTTCAGCGCCCGTGCGGCGCTGCCGTTGCAGCTCGGCAAGTCCGCCGAGATCACGGTCACGGCGCTCCCGCGGACCTCCGGGGTGCACAGCGCGATCATGACCGTCGACGACCCGGCCACGGTCGGCATCGACCAGTTCATCCCGGTCACCGTGTTGTCCACGAAGAAGCTGACGGCACCGGACTTCGCCGTCACCAGCGCGGGCAAGCTCCCGAAGACGGGCAGTACGTCGCTGCTGGTCGACGTACCGGAAGGCGTCGAGGCGCTGCAGCTCACGCTGAACGGCGTCGCGAATGGCAGCCAGGTCCGGATCCTGCCGATCGACCCGGACGGCATGCCGGCCGACTCGAACGCGAGCAACCACTGCTACACGAACTACACCGACCCGGCCGGCTGCAACGCGACCGCCCGCGCGGTCTACCGCCCGAAGCCCGGGGTATGGGAGTTCGTGGTGGAGTCCCGCCGTACGTCGGCGGTCGAGCAGAACCCCTACGTGGCAACGGTTTCGCTGCAAGGCATGAAGTTCGACCCGGGTACGGTCACGCTCGACAAGGTGACGATGAACGCGCCGACGCCCGTGAAGAGCACCGGTACGAATGCGTTCGCCCCGGCGATCGCCACGGTCGGTACGGGCGAGATCGGGTACGTCCGTGATCTGTACGCGCCGGTGTCGCAGGGCGCGACGACGATGAACCAGGTCGACGTACCGCGGCAGGCGACCCGCCTGGACCTGACGCTGACGCCGCGGGACCCGGCGGCCGACCTGGACTTCTACCTGTTCCTCGGCAGCAGCATGGTCGGTTCGGGCACCACGACCGGGGGTGCGCCGGAGCGGATCGTGCTCGACGACCCGCGGCCGGGTTCGTACTTCGTGGTCGTGGCCGGGGCGAACGTGCCAAGCGGTGAGGTCACCTTCGACTACCACGAGGAGATGTACTCGAAGGGCCTCGGCACCATCACCTCGGCGACCGGGACCAGCTATCCGGTGGCGAGCGGCCGGACGATGCCGATCGACGCCACGATGACCGTCGCCGCGCGGCAGCTGAGCAGTGCGCCGATGGTCGGCCGGGTCCGGGTCGCGAACCAGTACGGGACCACGATCGGCGCCGTCAACGTGAAGCTGCCGGTGGTCGACGTACCGAAGCTGGACGTCGTGAAGTGGGACAAGCCGTTCGTTGGTGCGGCCATCAACGAGAGCGGTGTGGTGGCGGGCGACCGGCAGTACAACTCGCACATGACCCCGACGGTCTGGACCGCGCAGACCGGGTTCACCAACCTGGACCTGGGGACCAACCGGGAAGGCTCGGTCCTGGGTCTGAACGACGCGCAGACCGCGGCCGGGATCGTGATCGGCTCGTCCGGCCACCTGATGCCGGCGGAGTGGGCCAAGGACGGTTCACTCACAGAGCTGGGTGTGCCTGGCTGGCGTGCGTACTCCGGTGGCTATGCGACCGCGATCAACAACTCCGGGACCGTGACCGGGTTCGCGGAGCTGACGGTCAAGGAGGCCGACGGCTGGCACAACTACAGTGACCCGTTCGTCCACGCGAACGGGACGTTCACCAAGCTGGAGCACCTGTCGAGCGACCCGTCCGGGACGCAGCCGCGCGCGATCAACGACTCCGGCACGATCGCGGGCAACGCGCTGACCGCGGACCACGTCATGCACGCGGTCACCTGGGACGCCGGCTCCGGCGCCGTCCACGACCTCGGCACCCTGCCGGGGCAGCGCTCGGCGCAGGCGATGGACGTGAATGCGACCGGCACCGTGGTCGGGACCAGCGGCGACGACGCGTTCGTGTGGACGAAGGACCGCGGCATGCGGCGGCTCGCGGACTACGGATTCAACGCGACCGCGACCGGCGTCACCGACGACGGCTGGATCCTCGGGACGGTCGAGCTCGCACCGGACTTCGAGGTGTCCGCGCTCTGGGATCCGTCCGGGCGGCTGTGGGACCTGTCCGGGATGATCCCGGGCAGCGATTGGTTCCAGCCGACGTACAGCTTCGGCATCAACAACAAGCACCAGCTGATGCTGTACGGCGAGGGCGGCCCGGGCAACGCGACGTCCAGCTCGGTCCTGCTGAGCATCCCGGCCGGTCTGGGTCAGTAGCACGTGGTGCCGGGCCGTCGTTCCGCGGCGGCCCGGCCCGCTTTACAGCCAGCCCCGATCCCGCGCGTGCCAGCCGAGCAGGACGCGGGAGTCGGTGCCGGCCAGGTCCATCAGCCGGCGCACCCGGCGCTGCACGGTCCGCAGCCCGATCCCGAGCCGGGCGGCCACCGCCGCGTCGGTGTACCCGGCGAGCAGCAACGTGAGTACTTCGCGGTCCGCCGGGTCGTTGAGGTCCGTCGGCGAGGCGAGATACGGGTCGACCCGCCGTCCCGGTGCCTCCCGCAACTGCATCGCCGTACGCCACAAGCTCTCGAACGTGAAGATCAGACAGTCCAGCAACCCGCCGCTGCGCACCAGGGCGTTCTCCGGTTCGGCGGCCCCGCCGCGGGTGAGTTGGACGATCGCGATCGTGTCGTCGACGATCAGGAACTTCGCCGGCAACGACTGCACCATCCGGATCTCCTGACCGCGGTCGAGCGAGGTCAGCAGATCCTTCTCCGCGGCCGGTTCGTCGAGCACGGTCCGCTCGATGATCACCCGCTCGCGCAGACCACGGCCCGCCACCTCGCGCTCGGTCTCGGTCTCCGACAGCCCGTTGACCGAGAACGGCGGCTTGGCGAACAGCCGGTACTGCTCCCGGCCGGACAACAGCAAGCGACTGAGCAGACCGCCGAGCTCGCGTTCACCGCGGACGATCTCGATCCCGTCCGAGACGTGCACCTGACGGGCCTTCTGGTACTCCTCGGCCAAGGCGTCGAGCGCCGTCCGGGCGTCCCGCACCTCCTGCTCCCGCCGCACGACGATCGCTCCGAGCGCGAGCGACGGCGACACCGCGGAGAGCCGCCCGTCGGCAACGTCGACCAGCCCCGCGGGCACCAGCGCGTCCAGTGCAGCGGTCACCTCGCCGGCGCCGATCCCGAGCCGTACGCCGACCTCGGCCGCGGTCGACGTACCGCCGGAGATCAGGTCCCGGTAGACCCGTTCGGCAGCCGGCCCGACACCAAGCCCGGCCAGCGAACCGAAGGGGGTCATGCGGCGACTATACGGACCAGCATCGGTGGGTACGCGCAGGCCGTGCGGCCGGCCTCGTCGCGGCGCAAGAGCAGCGACGCCGGCGCGCACTCGACGCTCACGGGATGATGCCGCGGCGGCGGGCCTCCGCGACGGCAGCCGTGCGGCTGTCGACGGCGAGCTTCGCGAAGACCTGGACGAGGTGCGACTTGACGGTCGCCTCGGTGATGAACGAGGCACGGGCGATGGCCTGGTTGGACCGGCCGGCCGCGACCATGCCGAGGATCTCGATCTCGCGTGCGGTCAAGGCCCGCTCGGGTGCCCGGACCCGGGTGACCAGGCGGTTGGCGATGGCCGGGGTCAGGACGGTCTCGCCCGCGGCGGCCAGCCGTACCGCGGTCAGGAGCTCGTCCGGGTCGGTGTCCTTCAGCAGATAGCCGGTGGCGCCGGCCGAGATGGCCGGGAGGATGTCGGCGTCGCTGTCGTAGGTCGTCAGGATCAGGACCCGCGGCGGCCGCGGCAGCTCCAGCAGCCGCCGGGTGGCTTCGGCGCCGTTCATCCCGGGGCCAAGATTGAGGTCCATCAGGACGAGGTCGGGGTGGAGCTCGGCCGCCTGGGTAACCGCGTCGGCGCCGGTGGCCGACTCACCGGCCACCTCGATCCCCGGGTCGGCGGCCAGCGCCGCGCGCAGCCCGCGGCGCACGATCGGGTGGTCGTCGACGATCAGCACCCGCAGCGGCTCGGTACTCACAGTTCCTCCTCGATCGGCACCTGCAGCGGCTCGGCATTCACGGTGCCTCCTCGATCGGGATCCGGGCGCTGAGCGCGGTGCCCTGCCCGGCACCGGACTCGATCACCAGCGTGCCACCGACGGCCTCCAGCCGGCGGCGCATGGTGCTCAGCCCGAGGCCCGTACCGGTGCTGCTGGACCGCGGCCGTCCAGGATCGAAGCCCTCTCCGTCGTCGACGACGTCCAGGCTGACCGCGCCGGGATGGAACGTCAGCGTGAGCTCCGCGTGGCCGGCGCCGGCGTGGGCACGGACGTTGGCGACCGCCTCCTGCCCGGCGCGGAGGAGCGCGACAGCGGCCGGAGTAGCGAGCGGGTACGGCGTACCGTCGACGGTCAGGTGGGCGTCCACGCCGAGCCGCCGCGCGTCCTCGACCAGCTGGCCAAGCGCGTCAGTCAGCGGGCGTCCGGCCAGTGACGCGGGCGTCAGCGCACGGATCGTCCGGCGGGTGTCCTCGAGCGCCGCCTGGGCCGACTCGATCGCGGCGTCCAACTGTTCGCGGGCCGCGGGCGGTGCGTCGGGCCAGCGGCCGGCCGCGGACTTCAGCAGCAGCACGATCGCCGACACGCTCTGGGTGGTGGTGTCGTGGATCTCGCCGGCCAGGCGCTCCCGCTCCGCGAGCACCCCGGCCTCGCGTTGCGCGGCCGCGAGCTGGTCCTGCGCCGCGGTGAGTTCGGCGAGCAACTGCCGCAGGTTCCGGTAGACGGTCATGATCACGACCGCGACCGCCGCGCCGATCACCGGGCCGAGCACACTCGGCGCGGTCAGCTTCCCGGCCGGTACGGCGACGGCCGCGATCGCCACCGCGGTGAGTACGGCGACCACCGGCGGCCCGACCGTCCGCGGCAGCAGCTGCATCGCGAGCAGGAACAACGCGAACGCCAGCCACACGAAGTCGACCGACAGCACGGCGAGCACGATCCACCCCGCGACGAGACCGGCGAACCAGCCGCCGGCGACGCCCCGGCCCGACGCCCGGCGCGCCAGGACGATGCCCAGCACGTACCAGACCGCGACCGCGACCACCACCGCCAGTACGGCGGCTGTGTGCCCGCCGGACCGCGCCGTACGGACGGCACCGACCACCAGCAGGACCGCGAACAGGACATGCTCGGCCTGCCGGAGGAACGACAGCGTGACGGCCGCGGGCCGCGTCGGGGGACGATCCATGACGGTAACGACGGTACCGGCCCGGCGGGCGCCGCACCCCCAACTTTCGATGGGTTCCAGGTCCCATCGGTCGCGCGATGTGCGCGGGCGTCCGGGCGAGCACGCTGGAGACATGTTCATCGCAGTTCGTGACCTTCGATTCGCCCGCGGGCGGTTCGTGCTGCTCGGGTCGATCATCGCGCTGATGACCGCCATGGTCGTCCTGCTGACCGGGCTGACAGCCGGGCTCGGCGCGGCCAGTGTGTCGGCGGTGTCGGCGCTGCCGGTCGACGCCGTCACCTTCCAGCGCCCGGCCGCTGGGCAGCAGATTTCCTTTGCCACCAGCAACCTTCCCGCGGACACCGCCGGCGCGGTCGCGGCCCGGCCCGGTGTCGATGCCGCCTATCCGCTGGGCGCCGCGACCACCCGGCTGCAGACCGGCGACCGCTCGACCGCGGTCACGGTGCTCGGTACCGATCCCGCGCTCTACCCGGCGCTCCGGCAAGGCCGGGCGCCGACCGGTGCCGAGGTCGCGCTGGGCAGTGAGCTGGCCAAGTCCCAGTCGTACGCCGTCGGCGACACCGTGCTGCTCGGCGGTCAGCGGGTCACCGTGGCGGCGATCGTGGACAGCACCTCGTTCAACCACCTGCCGGTCGTGTACACCCCGATCGGTGCCTGGCAGCGGATCGCCCGGACCGACACGATCTCCGCGGTCGCGTCCGCCGGCAAACTGCCGGGCGACGGCGACGGGTGGACGTCGGTCAGCCGCGATCAGGCGTTCGCCGCGGTCGGCGGGTACGCCTCCGAGCAAGGCTCGCTGCAGTTGATGCGCGCGCTGCTGCTGGTGGTCTCCGCGCTCGTCGTCGGCGCGTTCTTCACGGTGTGGACCATGCAGCGCGGCCCCGACCTCGCCGTCGTCCGGGCGATCGGCGGCAGCCGTGGATACCTGTTGCGCGATGCACTGGCGCAGGCCGGGATCGTCCTGCTCACCGGTGCCGCCGTGGGCGCGGCGGTCGCCGCGGGCGTCGGCGTACTGGCGGCTCGCGTGATGCCGTTCGTCCTGGACGTCAGCACGATCGGAATCCCGCTCGTCGCCGTGATCGTCACCGGCGCCCTGGGCGCCGCCTTCTCCGTCCGCCGGGTCAGCACCGCCGACCCACTGACCGCTCTGGGAGCAGCGCGATGACCCTGACCCTGACCGATGTCCGCCTGACCTATCCGGACGGCGACCGGCGCCTGGTCGCCCTCGACGCCGTCGACCTGCGGGTCGCGCCGGGCGAGTTCGTCGCGGTGACCGGCCCGTCCGGCTCCGGGAAGTCCAGTCTGCTCGCGGTGGCCGGAGCGCTCACGACACCGGAGCACGGGACCGTCGTCCTCGAGTCGACCGATGTCACCGCGCTCGACCAGCAGGGCCGTGACCGGCTCCGGCGGGAGCGGATCGGGTTCGTGTTCCAGCAGGCCAACCTGCTCGCCTCGCTGACGGCCGTCGACCAGCTGCTGCTCGTCGCGCATGTCGCCGGAACCTCTCGGCGTACGGCGGAAACCCGTGCGCGCGAACTGCTCGACCGGGTCGGGCTCGGTTCCAAGGCGGGCAAGCGGCCGCAGCAGCTCTCCGGCGGCGAACGTCAACGCGTCGGGGTCGCCCGCGCATTGATGGGCGACCCCGCTCTGCTCCTGGTGGACGAACCGACCTCGGCCCTCGACCACGACCGCGGCGAGGCGGTCGTCCGTCTGTTGCGCGACATCACGCACGAGCAGCAGGTCGCCACGGTCATGGTCACCCACGACCTGCAACACCTGCACCTCGTCGACCGGACCGTGACGATGGACGACGGGCGCCTCACCGCCCCGGTCCCGGCCTGAGTTACTGGCAGAGGGCGGTGTCGAGAGCGCCGGCCACCCGCTTGGCGTCGGCTTCGGTGGTTGGCATCGAGGTGACGGCGAGGGCAGCTTCGCGGCCGTCGGTGGTGACCTCGTTGCGGGTCTCGAAGCCGAAGATGTCGCCGCCGTGGCCCCAGGCGTAGCCGCCGCAGGGGAGTGGCCGGGCGGCGATGCCGAGGCCGTATCTGCCGCCGGGCGTCACATCCAGGTCGGGTGCGGGGACGGTGGTGAGCATCTGCTTGAGCTGCGCGGGGCGGAGGAGTTTGCCGTTGATGAGCGCGGTGAAGAAGCGGTTCAGGTCCGCGGGTGTCGAGATCATCGCGCCGGCGGACCATCCCGGCGACGGCTCGAGTTCGGTGACATCGACGTTCCGGCCGGTGGGCGTCGTCTTGTAGTAGCCGTGCGGGTGCGGGCCCGCGATGGTCTGGTCGCCGAGCGCCGGCCAGTACGTGTCCCTGAGGCCGATCCGGTCGATCACGCGCCGGGTGATCTCCTCGCCGATCGGCCGCCCGGTCACCTTCTGCACGAGCAGACCGGCCAGGATGTAGTTGGTGTTGCTGTACTCCCAGCTCGTCCCCGGCGGGAACGATGCCTTGTGCTTCAGCGCGACGTCGACCAGCTCGCGCGGCTCCCAGTACACGTGCTGCAGCTTCAGGTAATCGCCCGCCAGTACGTCGTCGTAGTCGGGGATCCCGCTGGTGTGCTGGAGGATCTGGCGAACGGTGATGCGCCGCCCGTCCAGACCGTCGCCGCGGACCATCCCCGGCAGGTACTTGTCGATCGGCGCGTCCAGGTCGACCTTCCCCTCGCCGACGAGCTGCAGTACGACGGTGGCCGTGAACGGCTTGGTGTTGCTGCCGATCCGCACCCGGCTGTCGCGGGCGATCGGTGCGTGGGTGGTCAGGTCCGCGACTCCGGCGGTGTAGGTCCGAACCCGACCACTGCGGTCCCGGACGGTGGCGATCGCGCCTGGAAAGCTGTTGCCCTTGGCAAGGGCGTCGAGCTGCTGCTGTACGGCGTCGTGCCGGATCGTTGCCGCCTCGGCGGCCGGCGGCGTACTGGTCAGGGTCGCGGCGGTGCCGAGTCCGGCGAGTGCGAGGACGGCGGCGACGGCGAGAGTGAACTTTGGCATGTCGAAAAGGCTAGAAACGATGCCGTCGGCAATCGATCCCGCTGGCGCCCGGCGCGAGGTAGAGCGTGCTCTACCCCTGGACCCGGACCAGCTCGGAGCGCGCGTGGTCGACGCCGGGGGAGCTGCCGCCGCCGGCCCGGGCGATCTCCTGCGCCAGGTCGTTCGCGGCCTCGATCCGGTGCCGCGCCTTCGACCGGCTGTGCAGCTGCTTGCGGTACTTCTTCCGGTCCTTCCGCAGCCCGCTGACCGCGTCGAGCAGGGCCTCGTCCAGTACGCCGGACTCCACCTCGGGCGCGAGCAGGTCCCGCATCCAGGTCCGCTCCTGCGCCGCCGCGTGCCGCAGTACGTAGAAGAGCGCCGTCAGCTCGACGATCGCGATCAGGAACGGCAGCACGACGGCGAACGCCGAGCCGCCGCTGAGTCCACCCATGTCGTCCCACGCGAAGTGGAACACCATCGCCATCAGCATCGTCAGTACGCCGCGCACCACCCGGCGGTCACCGCTCCGCCCGAGCACCCACATCAGCCCCGCGCAGAAGATCGCGCTGAACATCGCGTGCGAGACGATCCCGGCCGCGCCGCGGACCACGAAGACCCGCAACGACGAGCTGAACTGGTCGACGCCGTACACCTGGGTGGCGCCGTTGTACACGTACAGCAGGTCCTCGAAGACCTGGAACCCCAGCCCGATGAACGCGCCGATGATGAACCCGTCGTACGCGCTCCGCACCAGCCGCGGCGCGAGCCCGATCAGCAGCACCAGGCCGAGCGCCTTCGCGAACTCCTCGTTGACCGGCGCGGTCAGACCGGCCGCCCAGTTCGTCGCGAACGACGTACCGCCGAGCTTGGTCCAGATCTCCAGAAGTGCGCTGTTGGCCGGCAACGCGATCCAGAACGTCGCCGCGACCCCGCCCCAGACGAAGCCCGTCGCGAGCAGCGCCGGAGGTTGCGCGGTGAACCGGTTCTGCCGCTGCAGCAGGATCAGCCACGGGACCAGGTAGAGCCCGAACAGGATCACGCCGCCGGTCAGCGCCGCCTGGTAGAACTGGGCGCCGGTCGCGAAGTACCGCCACATCGTCAACGCGCCGCTACCGACACCGAACAGGTACACCCAGAACGCGACGTTCTGCGGCTGCAGGAACCGGTACGGCTGTCCCCACCCGGACTCCTCGATCGCTTCCTGCTGCGCGGTCACTGCGGCGCTCCCGGCTTGATGCTGCGGAGCAAGGCGTCCACTTGATCCCGGTAGCGCTCGAACTGCCCGGCCGAGGTCCGCACCTCCACCAGCAGCGCGGGCGCCGCGGCGACCTGTTCCGGCGTACCGACGGCCATCTTGAACGCGACGTCGACCGCGTCCCCGCTCGGCCCGGTGCTGCTCTGCACGACCCCGACGAGCCCCGCCTCGGTCGTCAACGACCCCCGCGCGCCGAGCACGGTGGCCGAGTCGCCCTCGGACCGCCGTACCTGATCGAGAAACGCGGCGGCGTCCCCGTCGTACGTCGTCCCGTCGAGCTCGACCGTCGCACCGCCGGACGCGAGCACCACCTGCAGATTCGTGGCGACGGCCCCCGCACCACCGACCAGCGTGCCGCGCTCGAGCTGCCACCCCACCGGCGGTACGGCGCTCGCACCGCCGCCGAGGTCGAGCACCTGCCCAGCCTTGATCTCGTTGTGCCACGGGATCGCCGAGTTCAACGCCTGAAACCCGTAGATCAACAGCAACGCCACCACCAGCGCGGCGAACCCGGCCCCGAACGTCCGCCGATCCAGCCCAACCACCCGATGCTCAACCGGCACCCACCCCTGCGGTGTTGTGATCACAACACTCAGCGTAACCGCCGAAAGTGGAGTCCGCCCTACCTTCGGTCGCCTCGATTGCCTGGCTGCTGCCAACCAGACCATCCGGAACGTCGTCTACCCCACCGTCGGCGGTACGTCGGTCCGCGTCCGGCTGACCAACCGGTACGGCACCCGGCCGGTGACGTTCGACCAGGTGACCGTTGGCCAGCCCAACGGAGCGAAGACCCCGGTGACCTTCGGCGGCGGTACGTCGGTGACGCTCGCGGCCGGCGTCGACGTGGTGACGGCGCCGCATGTCGGTACGAGCGTCGCGCTCGGCGACTCGATCACCGACGGGACCGGAACGGCCGACAACAGCAACACACGCTGGAGCGACGCGCTGTTCGCCCGGATCGCGGCCGGCCAACCCGGGCAACTGCAGGCGGTCACGAACTCCGGGATCGGCGGCAACGAGGTGACACTCGACCGCCAGCCGCCCTACTTCGGCGTCAGCGCGCAGCACCGGCTCGACGCCGATGTCCTCGACCAGCCAGGGGTTTCACTGGTACTGGTTGCCGAAGGCATCAACGACCTGACCGCGAGCAACATCCCTGCGGACGAGGTGATCGGCGGCCTGCGGGACCTCGTCGACCGGACGCACGCGGCCGGCCTGAAGATCGTTGGCCTCACCATCACACCGTGCGGCGGGTACGGCGTCTGCGGCGCCGGGCCCCTTGCCCAGCGGGCGATCGTGAACAGCTGGATCCGTACGTCGGGAGCGTTCGACGCGGTGGTCGACTTCGACGCCGTGGTCCGCGACCCGGCGAACCCGGACCACCTGCTGGCTGCCTACGACAGCGGCGATCACCTGCACCCGAACGCCGCCGCGTACCAGCAGTTGGCGGACGCGATGGATCTGCGGCAGCTGGATCGGTTGGTCGATCGTCACCCACGCTGATCGCGCGGAGGTGCCGTCGACTCACGGAAGATCAGCCGGTTGATCTTCTGCTCGGGAGGCGTCGGAGCCGGTTCGCCGCGGATCTCGGCCAGCAGGCGCTGGATCGCGACCCGGCCCTGCGCCTCGCGGTCGACGGCGACGGTGGACAGGGACGGCGTGGCGAACCGGCCGATCTCCTCGTCGTCCCAGCCGAACACGCTCAGGTCGTCCGGCACCTTCCATCCGCGGGCGAGCGCGCCGCGCACGACGCCCATCGCGACCACGTCGTTCGCCGCCACCACCGCGGTCACGTCGGTGTCGTCCGGCAGCGCCAGGATCGCGTCGTACGCGGCCTGCGCCGACCAGTCGCAGTCGATCGCCCCGGCCGACCGCAGCCCGCGGCGCTCGATCGTCTCCAGGTACACGCTTTTCCGGTTCCGCGCGGAGGCGAAGTTCTCCAGGTCGCCGGCCAGGTGCAGGAACGTCCGGTGCCCGAGGGAGGCCAGGTAGTCGACGATCTCCCGGACCGGGGTCGCGTCCGCGAGCTCGGCCAGCCCGTGCAGCTTGTCGTCGTACGTGCTGCTCTCGACGATCGGCACCCGGTTCGTCTTCTTGCCCTTGAGGGCGAGTGGCGAGAACGCCAGGATGCCCTCGACCTGTCCGGATCTGGCCAGCTCGTCGACGCGGGCCGACCGGGCCGCGGAGCCGCCCTCGACGCTGACGATCTCGACCTGGTACCCCGCCTCGTGGGCGGTGTGGGAGGCCGCGGCCAGCATCCGGCCGGGGAAGTGCATGCCGGAGGCAAGCACGATCGCGAGCCGGTTGGTGTGCCGGGTGCGCATCGACCGGGCGACCAGGTTCGGCCGGTAGTCGAGGGTCTTGACCGCGAACTCGACCTTGACCCGGGTCTTCGGCTTCAGGCTGTCCTTGTCCTGCAGGTAGCGCGACACAGTGGTGTGCGAGACGCCGGCCAAACTGGCCACTTCGTGAATGGTGGCCGGCCGTCTGGGTGCTGACTCTGCCACGAACCCCCTCCTTCTCCCCGGGATCCTCCGAGGCTCCGCAGCCTATCACCGAGGTCTTGACACCCAAACACAGCTGAGGTTAGCTACCGGCTCAGAAGTGGATCGATCACTTTTTATTCGAGCGACCGACCAGAGGAGAGTCCGTGGGTGAAAAGCGCTCGCTGGGGACGCGATTGAGGCGTGATTACCCAGTGTTGCTGCTGGCGGTTCCGGGTCTGTTGATCCTGCTGGCGTTCCAGTATTACCCGCTCTGGGGAAATATTATCGCCTTCCAGGACTATCAGCCGTACCTGGGCGTCGGTAAGAGTCTCTGGTCCGGATTCCAGAATTTCTCGGTGATCTTCAACGGTGACGGAGAATTTCTCAACGCTGTCAAGAACACGCTGATTCTTACGCTTATTCAGACCGTCATCGTGTTCCCGGCGCCGATCGTGGTGGCGCTGGTGCTGCACAGCCTGCTGTCGAACAAGCTCCGGCAGTTCGTGCAGACGATCATCTACCTGCCGCACTTCATGTCCTGGGTGATCGTGGTGGCGATCTTCCAGCAGGTGCTCGGCGGCACCGGAATGATCAACAACTGGCTGCGGAGCCACGGTTACAGCCCGATGCACATCATCGGCAACGTCGAGGCTTTCCGCGCGCTGCTCACGTCGCAGGTGCTCTGGAAGGACACCGGCTGGGCGACGATCCTGTTCCTCGCCGTACTGTCCCAGATCGACCGCTCGCTCTACGAGGCGTCGGCGGTGGACGGCGCGGGACGCTGGCGGCAGACCTGGCACGTCACGCTGCCCGGGCTGAAACCGATCATCATCCTGCTGCTGATCCTGAAGCTGGGTGACTCGCTGACCGTCGGGTTCGAGCAGATCGTCCTGCAGCAGCAGGCAGTTGGCGTCGACGCCAGCGACGTACTCGACACGTACGTCTACAACAACGGCATCCTCGGCGGCAACTGGGGGGTGGCAGCGGCGGTCGGCCTGGTGAAGAGCGCCGTCGCCCTGGCCCTGGTGCTGTCCGCCAACAAGATCGCCCATCGCCTCGGCGAGGAAGGCGTGTACCGCGGATGAAAGCCAAACAGTCCCGCACCATGGTGGGCGGCATGCCGATGCCGGGCGTCACCGAGCGTGTGGTCAAGGCGGTCTTCCTGACCGTTATTTGCGCGGTCGTCGTGCTGCCGTTCATCGGCGTTATCTCGACCAGCCTCGCGCCGGCCGCGGAGGTCACCAAGGCCGGCGGGTTCGTACTGTTCCCGACCAAAGGCATCGACTTCACGGCGTACCGCTCGATCCTGTCCGGCGGGACCGTGACGCAGGCGCTGCTGATCAGCGCGTTCGTCACCGCCGTCGGTACGACGATCGCGGTCGCGCTGACCTGCACGCTCGGGTGGGCGCTGAGCCGCCGCGGCACGATCGGCAACAAGGCGCTGTTGCTGCTGGTGCTGATCAGCCTGCTGTTCAACCCGGGCCTGATCCCGTCCTACCTGACCGTCCAGCAGTTCGGTCTGCTGAACAGCCTCTGGGCGGTGATCGTGCCGGTCAGCGTCAGTGCGTTCAACGTGATCGTAGTCCGCTCCTTCTTCGTTGGACTGCCCAACGAGATCATCGACGCCGCGCGGATCGACGGCGCCTCGGAGTGGAAGCTGTTCCGCCACATCGGCCTGCCGCTGTCCAAGGCGGTGATCGCGGTGATCGGCCTGTTCTACGGCGTCGGCTACTGGAACAGCTTCTTCAACGCGATGCTCTACCTCAACGACAGCGCCAAGTGGCCGCTGCAGCTGGTGCTCCGGACGTACGTCGTGAACGGCGTCGAGCTCGGCGGCCAGGACCTGGGACTCGCGGGTGAGGCGGCCCCGCCGCAGACCTCGATCCAGATGGCGATCCTGATGATCTCCGTGGTCCCGATCCTCTGCGTGTATCCGTTCATCCAGCGCCACTTCGCCAAGGGCGTCCTGACCGGCGCCGTCAAGGGCTGAAACTTCTCAGAGAGGAACCCCCATGAACGTCAACGATGCGCGGCTCGGCCGCCGGGCGGTGCTCGCCGGTGCCGCGGCGCTCGGGCTGGCCGGTACGGTCGGCTGCTCCAACAACGGCCGCGGCGCGTCGGGAGCGGGCAACGACGAGGCCACCAAGACAAAGATCCGGCCGGCGTACGAGCGGTACGACGGGGTCAAGCCGGACCTGCCCGGCGCCGAGTACAAGATCCCGGACGCGTTCAACAAGTACCCGGCGAGCCCGGTGCAGGCGATCACCCAGGCGCCGGGCGACGGCAAGCCGATCACGGTGACGACGTACACGAACACGCCGATCCCGCCGAAGCTCGAGCAGAACACGTTCTGGCAGGAGTTCAACAAGCGGGTCGGGTCGCCGGTCCAGGTGAACCTGACGCCGTCGGTGGACTACGACAAGAAGTTCGCCACCGTGGTCGCCGGCGACCAGCTGGGCGACGTCTTCACGGTCGGCAACGTACCGCAGACGCCGCAGATGCTGGCCGCGAAGGCGGTCGACCTGACCCCGCACCTGTCCGGCGACAACATCAAGAAGTACCCGTACCTGGCGAACCTGCCGGAGCTGGCCTGGAACTCGGGCATCTTCGACGGCAAGATCTACGGCATCCCGGTCCCGCGCGGCGCGATCAGCTCGCAGGTGATGTACAGCCGCGGCGACATCCTCGAGGCGCAGGGCCTGAAGGCCGAGGTGAAGAGTTCGGACGAGTTCCTGGAGCTCTGCAAGGCACTGACGAACAAGAAGCTGAACCGCTTCGCGCTGGCCACCGCGCCGACCCAGTTCGTCCGGAACATGTTCGACATCCCGAACGGCTGGAGCAAGGACGGCGACAAGCTCGTCAACTCGCTCGAGCACGACGGCCAGGAAGAGGTGCTGAAGATCCTGCAGCAGCTCTGGAAGTCGGGCTACATCCACCCGGACGCGTACTCCGGCCAGAACCTGGACATGAAGACCCGGTTCGCGAACGGCTCCAGCCCGCTCGTCCAGGACACCTTCAGCGGCTGGCCGACGTACCTGCAGACAATGACCGACCCGAAGGCGACGATCTCGATCATCGCGCCGCCGAAGCACGACGGCTCCGGCATGGGCACGATCTGGCTCGGCGCGCCGGCGATCGGCGTGACCGCGATCAGCAAGAAGGCCGAGGGCCGGGTCGAGGCGCTGCTCGGGTACCTGAACTTCCTGGCGACGCCGTTCGGCACCCAGGAGTACCTGTTCCGCAAGTACGGCCTGGCCGGCGTGCACCACAAGCTGGTCGACGGCAACCCGGTGCTGAACGCGAAGGGCTTCAGCGAGGTCCAGCTGGGCCTGATGTACCAGGCCGACGCGCCGTGGACGATCTTCCTGCCCGAGCACGCGGGCAGCGCCGAGACCCAGTTCAACGCGATGAAGGGCGTCGTACCGACCGCCCTCGACAACCCTGCCGCCGGTCTGTACTCCGAGACCGGGAACCGCAAGAACAAGCAGCTCAACGACGCGATCGGTCAGGTCACGGACGACATCGTGCAGGGCCGCAAGCCGCTGTCCGCCTGGGCGCCCGCGGTGAAGAAGTGGAAGAGTGACGGTGGGGACAAGATCGCCGAGGAACTCGCTCAGGCCCTGAAGTCCTCGCGCTGAACATCCGGAACACGTTCTACGGAAGGAACACCTTGACCTCCAGTCAGCACGTCAGGTTCGCCGCCGTCGGGCTTGACCATTCACATATCTTCGGGCAGGTCGCCGGCCTGCTCCGGGCCGGTGCCGAGTTCGTCGGGATGGCCACCGACGACCCGTCCGCCGCGGTCGCGACGCAGCTCCGCGAGCGCTACCCCGACGTACCGTTCGCCGACGACCTCGACGAGCTGATCGCCCGGGACGGGATCGACGTGATCGTCACCGCCGCCGTGCCGGACCGGCGCGGGCCGATCGCGGTCGCCGCGCTCCGGGCCGGCAAGGACGTGGTCTCCGACAAGCCCGGCTGCACGACGCTCGACCAGCTCGCCGAGATCGAGCGGGCGGTCGCAGAGACCGGCCGGTTCTGGTCGGTGACGTTCTCCGAGCGGTTCGAGGTGCCGGCCGCGATCAAGGCCGGCACACTGGTCCGCGAGGGCAAGATCGGCACGGTCGTCCAGACCCTCGGCCTCGGGCCGCACCGGATCGGCGACCGCGCCCACCTGGCCGGCGGCGCCGGCCGCCCGGACTGGTTCTACGACAAGGCGCGGTACGGCGGGATCCTGGCCGACATCGCCTCCCACCAAGTGGACCAGTTCCTCTGGTTCACCGGCGCGAAGACCGCCGAGGTGGTCACCAGTACGGTCGGCAACTTCGGCAACCCGGACGACCCCGGCCTGCAGGACTTCGGCGAGATGCTGCTCCGCAGCGAGCACGCCCAGGGCTACATCCGGGTCGACTGGTACACACCGGCCGGGCTGCCGACCTGGGGTGACGGCCGGCTGATCATCCTCGGCACCGACGGCTACATCGAGCTCCGCAAGTACATCGACATCGAGGGCCGCGAGGGCGGCAACCACCTGTTCCTGGCGAACCAGGAGGGTACGCAGTACATCGACTGCTCGGACGTCAAGACCTCGTACTACGAGGACCTGATCCATGACGTCCGGGAGCGGACCACGACGGCCGCACCGCAGGAGCACACGTTCGAGGCGACCCGGCTCGCGCTGGTCGCCCAGGAGAACGCCGTGCTGCGCGGAGCCGCCCGATGACGGACGGCGTCCTGAAGGTCGCGATCGTCGGGTGCGGCAACATCAGCCGCCGGCACGCTGAGGCCTACGCGAGCACAGGCCGGACGGAGCTCGTCGGTACGGCGGACATCCACGAGGAGAAGGCACGGACGCTGGCCGACCGGTTCGGCGGGCGCCCGTACGGCAGCCTGACCGAGCTGCTGGCGGCCGAGGAGCCGGACCTGATCTCGATCGCGACCCCGCCGGAGAGCCACGGCGAGCTCGCGGCCGAGGCGCTGGCCGCGGACCGGTCGGTGCTGCTGGAGAAGCCGCCGGTACTGAGCCTGGAGGAGCTGGACCACGTCGCCAAGGTCGAGGCGGCGAGTGCCGGATCGGCGTCGGTGGTGTTCCAGCACCGGCACGGCTCCGGCGCGATCCGGGCCCACGACCTGCTCGCCCGCGGCGCGCTCGGCCGGCCGCTGGTCGCGGTCTGCGAAACGCTGTGGTTCCGGCCGGTCAGCTACTTCGACCCGGAGTGGCGCGGTACCTGGATCGGGGAGGGTGGCGGCCCGACGCTCGGTCACGGCATCCACCAGATCGACCTGCTGCTGCATCTGCTCGGGCCGTGGAAGTCGATCGACGCCACCGCCGTACGGCTCGACCGGCCGGTCGAGTTCGAGGACGTGTCGATGGCGTCGGTGGTGTTCGAGAGCGGGGCGGTGGCGACCGTGATCAACAGCCTGCTGTCGCCGCGGGAGCTGAGCCGGATCCGGATCGACACGGCCGGCGGCACGCTCGAGGTGAACCACGTCTACGGGTACTCCGACAAGGACTGGACGTTCCATCCGGCGCCGGACGCGGCGAAGGCGGCCACCCTCGGGCTGGACCCGGGTGTCCGCAAGGCCGAGTCCGCTGAGGCCGGGGTCGCTGCCGATCCGTGGGCGGCGTCGGCGGGTGCCGACGTCCCGAGCAACCACGAGGCGCAGATCGGCCACCTGGTCGACGACCTGCTGGCGGGACGTCCGCACGATACGTCGCTGGCCAGTACGCGGCCGACGATGGAGTTCGTCACCGCGCTGTACGCGTCGGCGATCACCGGCACCCGGGTCCGCCGTACGGACCTGACCCCGGACCACCGGTTCTACGGCATGCTGCACGGCGGGTTCGGCAAGGACGAGATCGTCGAGGCCTTCCGGCCCTGACGGCTGAGCGGCTGACGGCAGCGTCCTAGGCTGCCGTCAGCCCGGCCGGGGTCAGGGCTTGCGGCCGACGCCGACCCAGAGGCTGCACATGATGTCGGTGAACTCGCCGCGGTCGACGTACTCCTGGGTCTCGTCGTCCGGGAACCAGCGGAACGGCGACACGACGCCGGGCTCGACCAGCTCGGTGCCCTCGAAGAAGCGGGTCACCTCTTCCTTGCTGCGGACCTGGGCCTCGCCGCCGTCGGCCTTGTAGACGACCATCGCGCGCTCCCACAGCTCCGGCGCGAAGTCCGGGGTGCAGTGCGAGAAGATCAGCAGCGAGCCCGGCGCGAGCGGCGCGACCAGTTGGCTGACCAGGTCGTACGGCTTCAGGTGGTCGGGCAGGTAGTGGAAGACGCCGACGATGCTGAGCGCGACCGGCTTCGTGAAGTCGATCAGCTCCTTGACCTCGTCGGAGGCCAGGATCGCCTGCGGGTCGGTGACGTCGGCCTCGAGGTAGGCCGTCTTGCCTTCCGGCTTGCTGACCAGCAGAGCGCGCGAGTGGGCGAGCACGATCGGGTCGTTGTCGGCGTACACCACGTGCGCCGACGGGATGATCTCCTGGACCACCTCGTGCAGGTTCGGCTCGGTGGGGATGCCGGTGCCGATGTCGAGGAACTGCGTGATGCCTTGCTCGGCGGCGTAGCGCGCGGCCCGGTGCATCCACATCCGGTTCGACTGGGCGGCGGTCCGGAACCCCGGGAACGCCTGGAGCAGGTGTTCCGCGGCCTGCCGGTCGGCGGCGAAGTTGTCCTTCCCGCCGAGGAAGTAGTCGTACACCCGGGCAGGGTGCGGCTTGTCCAGATTCAGCTGGTCGTACATCCCCGGTTCGGCGTCGTGCGATTCGGCCATGAACATCCCATTCGCGGTGCGGTTCAGAACTGGAATTCATCGTAACCGGCGCACAACTCACCGTGACACCGGCAGCAGAACCCTACTCCGGTCAGGCGTCACACCCACAGTGCTCGGCGTGCCTCGCGAGCGCCCTTGACGGAAGTTTTGCACCCGGCCGGCTGGCGGTCCGGCACGAGATGCGATAATGATAACGATTGTCATTTCATTCCGCTCGAAGGTTGGTCGTACCGTGAACCGCAGACTGCTCGTTCTGCCTGCTCTTGCCGCCGCTCTCGCCCTCGGAACCAGTGCCTGTTCGTCCGGGGACCAGGCGGCCGTCGATTCGTCCGCCGGGAAGGTCAAGGTGGTCGCGTCGACCGACGTCTGGGGTGACCTCGCCGGCCAGGTCGGCGGCGACAAGGTCGAGGTGGCCTCGATCATCACCAGCCCGGACGCCGACCCGCACGAGTTCGAGGCCAGTACCCGCAACCAGGCGGCGCTGGCCGGCGCCGCGGTCGTGATCGAGAACGGCGGCGGGTACGACGACTTCATGGACCGGATGCTGAAGACCGCGAAGAACTCGTCCGCGACGGTCCTGAACGCGGTCACGATCTCCGGCAAGACCGGCAACGAGCACGTCTGGTACGACTTCCCGTCGGTCGCGAAGGTCGTCGACCAGATCCAGCAGGCGTACTCGAAGGCCGCGCCGGCGAACGCGTCGACGTTCCAGCAGAACGCGACCGCGCTGAAGCAGAAGATCGACGGCCTGATGCGGCAGGAGGCGACGCTCAAGACGAAGTACGCCGGGCAGCCGGTCGCGATCACCGAGCCGGTGCCGCTGTACCTGCTGGACGCGGTCGGCCTGCAGAACAAGACGCCCGCCGAGTTCAGCGAGGCGATCGAGGAGGGCAGCGACGTACCTGCGAAGGTCCTGGCCGCGACGCTGGAGCTGTACAGCAAGCATGAGGTGAAGCTGCTCGCGTACAACGAGCAGACCAGCGGTCCGGAGACCGACAAGCTGCTCGCCGCCGCCAAGCAGAACAACATCCCGGTAGTGCCGGTCACTGAGACGCTTCCGAGCGGCAAGGACTACATCGGCTGGATGACCGCGAACCTCGACGCGGTCGGCGCCGCGCTCGGGCGATGAGCGTCGTACTGACCCTGGAGCAGGCTGCGCTCGGCTTCGGGTCCCGGACGCTCTGGGACGGCCTCGACCTGGAGGTGCACAGCGGCGAGCTGATCGCCGTACTGGGCGCCAACGGGTCCGGGAAGTCCAGCCTGCTCAAGGCGATCCTCGGGCAGACCCGGCTCCGCTCCGGTACGGCGACGTTCCTCGGTACGCCGGTCCGTCGCGGCGACCGGCGGATCGGGTACATCCCGCAGCAACGGCCGGCGGATGACGGCGTACCGCTGCGGGGCCGGGACCTGGTCGCGCTCGGGCTGGACGGGCACCGGTGGGGCGTGCCGATCCCGTCGCGGCGGCGCCGGCAGCGGGTGAACCAGTTGCTGTCGTCGGTCGGAGCCGAGGCGTACGCGTCCACCCCGTTGTCGTCGCTGTCGGGCGGCGAGCAGCAGCGGCTGCGGATCGCCCAGGCGCTGGCGGCCGACCCGCGGTTGCTGCTGTGCGACGAGCCGTTGCTGTCGCTGGATCTGCCGCATCAACGGCTGGTCAGCGACCTCGTCGACGACGCCCGCCGGCGGCTCGACCTCGGCGTACTGTTCGTCACCCACGACATCAACCCGATCCTGGACAAGGTCGACCGGGTGCTGTACATCGCCAACCAGCGGTTCCGGATCGGTACGCCGGACGAGGTGCTGACCACCGAGGTACTGAGCGAGCTGTACGACGCGCGGGTCGAGGTGATCCGGCACAACGGGCGGATCCTGGTCGCGGGCATCCCCGAGCAGCAGCACGAACCGGTCGGTGCCCGATGATCTTCGACTTCTCCGGGTACGCCGAACTGCTGCCGCTGCTGCGGAACTCGATCATCGCCTGCGTCGTGCTCGGCGTCGTCGGCGGGCTGATCGGGGTGTTCGTGATGATGCGCGACATGGCGTTCGCGGTGCACGGCGTCAGCGAGCTGTCGTTCGCCGGCGCGGCGGCCGGCCTGCTGTTCGGCGCCGGCGTGGTCACCGGCGCGCTCGCCGGATCGCTGGTCGCGGCGCTGCTGATCGGCGTACTGGGCGCGCGGGCGCGGGACCGGAACTCGGTGACCGCCGTACTGATGCCGTTCGGTCTCGGGCTCGGCATCCTGTGCCTCGGGCTGTACCACGGGCGGGCGGCGAACAAGTTCGGCCTGCTGACCGGGCAGATCGTGGCGATCGACACCCCGCAGATCACGTCGCTGATCGGGATCTCGGTGCTGGTCGTGGCCGGACTGGTGCTGGTGTGGAGACCGTTGCTCTTCGCAAGCACCGACGCCGACGTCGCGGCCGCGCGGGGCGTTCCGGTCGGCGTACTGTCGATCGTCTTCATGATCCTGCTCGGCCTCGCGGTCGCGGTCTCGGTGCAGATCGTCGGGGCGCTGCTCGTCCTCTCGCTGCTCGTCACCCCGGCCGCCGCGGCGCTCCGGGTCTCGTCGTCGCCGATCGTCGTACCGCTGCTCAGCGTCGCCTTCGCGGTCACCGCGGCGGTCGGCGGAATCCTCTTGTCCGCGGGCAGTTCGGTGCCGATCAGCCCGTACATCACGACGATCTCGTTCCTCGTCTACCTCGCGTGCCGGCTGGTGTCCTCCTTTAAGCTGGCTCGGTGAACGATCTGTCGGCGTTGCTGGGGAGTGGGCGCGGTACTGAGTTGTTGCTGTACGGGATGACGCCGCCCCGCCGGTCGATCGCCCCGGACGCGCTCGAACGCTTCACCGCGGTGACGAGGACGCGGCTCGAGCAGCTCGACATCGACGCGCTGATCCTCTACGACATCGACGACGAGGCGGAGCGGATACCGGAGGAGCGGCCGTTCCCGTTCAGCCCGACGATGGACCCGGCGGACTTCCTCGCCGACCAGCTGTCCTGGTGGGACCGGCCGACGATCGTGTACCGCTCGGTCGGCAAGTACACCGCGGCCGAGCTGGACTCCTGGGTACGGCGTCCCTCGGACCAGCTCGGCACCGTGATGGTCGGCGCCCCGACCAGCGCGGCCGAGGTACGAACGACGCTGCCGGCCGCGTACGACCTGTGGCAGCGCTCCGGGTCGGCCCTGCCGCTCGGCGGCGTGACGATCCCGGAACGGCACTCGTCCCGCCTCGACGAGCACGAGCGGCTGCTCCGGAAGCAGCGCAGCGGTTGCTCGTTCTTCGTGACGCAGATCATCTACGACGTCGGCGCCGCGATGGACCTGGCGTCGGACTATCTGTACCTGTGCCGCGCCGAGAACGTCGAGCCGGTGCCGATCGTGTTCACGCTGTCGATCTGCGGCTCGGTGAAGACGCTGGAGTTCCTTGCCTGGCTCGGTGTCCGGGTGCCGCGGTGGCTCCGTAACGAGCTGGTGCATTCCGGCGACCCGGTCGCGGACTCGTACGCGCACTGCGTCGGGATCGCCCGTACTTTGTCGACGTACTGCCGGGACCGTGGGATCCCGTTCGGGTTCAACGTCGAGAGCGTCTCGACCCGGCGGATCGAGAACGACGCCAGTGTCGAGCTGGTCAAGGAGCTGCGCACGTTCGTCGGTTGACTGGCCGGGGGTGAGGTCCGTACCCTCCCAGACAGTGACGGCGCAAGGAAGCCGATGGGAATTCGGCACGGTCGCGCCACTGTGAGCCGGACACGTCCGGTAAGTCAGATACTTCGCCGTCACGACGCTCCACTGGTAGCGGGACGCACGATCCCCTGAAGGAGGCTCTCACGTGAGTAATCTGTCTGCGTCGACGACGACGGTTGTTCTTCCGGTGTCGAAGGCCGTGCTGTGGCTGGTCGGTACGGCGTTCCTGGCGTTCCTGGCGTACTACTTCATCGGCGTCGACCAGGGCGCGTACTCGATCTTCGGCAAGGACATGCACATCCACGAGTTCGTGCACGACGCGCGGCACTTCCTCGGCTTCCCCTGCCACTGAGGTGGAGCGCAAACTGATCCTCCGCGGCCTGCTGGCCGGCGGAGCGGGCGGTCTGGTCGCGTTCGGTTTCGCACGAATCTTCGCCGAACCGCAGATCCAGGCCGCGATCGACTACGAAGCCGGCCGCGACGCCGCCCACGAGCCGTCCGGGCCAGACCTGTTCAGCCGGACACTCCAGGCGAACGCCGGGTTGGGCGTCGGCATGATCCTGTTCGGGATCGCGATGGGTGCCGTGTTCGCGGTCGCGTACACGATCTGCCTCGGCCGCGTCGGCAACCTCCGCCCGCGCACGCTCGCGATGCTGGTCGCGGTGGGCGGTTTCCTCGGGTTCTACTTCGTACTCTTCCTGAAGTACCCCGCGAACCCACCCGCGATCGGCCACGAGGAGACCATCCAGACCCGCGCCAACCTGTACCTGGCGATGGTCGTCTGCTCACTCCTCTTCCTGATCGGTGCCGTTGCCCTGGGCAAGCTCCTGCGCCCCCGCTTCGGCAACTGGAACGCGACCCTCCTGGCGCTGGCGGCGTACGTCGTACTGATCGGCGTCGTGATGGCCGTCCTGCCATCACTCGGCCACCTCGCCGCGAACGTGCAGGAGTACGGCCGGCACGCGACCGAGACCCCGCTGCCGCTGACCGACTCCCACGGGACGATCGTCTACCCAGGCTTCGACGTGGACCGCCTGTACGCGTTCCGCCTGTACTCCGTCGGCGCACAGGTCCTGCTCTGGGGCGTGATCGGCGCGGTCTTCGGCCCACTTGCCGACCGCCTGCTCCGCACTCCCGTCCAGGTCGCGGTGTGACACTCCTCGACCGGATCGCCGCCCTGGGCCCGTTCTTCGCCGTCGAACAGCACGTGGACCCGACGCCGGATCCGCCCTGGCGCCGGCTCGTGGAGATTGTTGACGATCCTGCGATCCTGGCGGATCGCATCGCCCAGACACGGGCCTACCTAGGCGCCGCGAGCGGCCAGGACCCGACGGCGATCGAAGTACGCGTCGCCGCCTCGGTGACCCATCTGGGCCTGGTCGCCCGCCTGATCTCCCCAGCTCTTGCTGCCGTCGTACTCGAGGACCGCGTCCCGACCCTCGCCCTCGACCAACTCCACTGGCAACCCGTCCTCGGCGGCGCCTTCCCCCTCTCCCTACCCCCGATCCCGCCGGCCGGCGGAGACCTGCACCACGAACTCTTCGACGGCCCACTGCCCACGATCGCCCAGGCTTTCGACCTCTCGGACCACATCCTGGTAGGCAACGTCGCCTCAGCCGTCAACGGCGCCGCCACCGCTCTGTCAAACGCCGCCCCCACCCTCGCCACCCGCTCCCGTGCCGTCGCCACTGCCCTGCTGGACGTCCCACCCCTTCGCGGCGCCCACACCTCCAACCCTTTCCGCCGCCGCAGCTGCTGCCTCATCTACCGCGCCGCTCCCGATCGCGACGGCCCTCTCTGCGGCGATTGCGTCCTCAACAAGTCATAAATCTGTGGATAACTAATTCCCTTGAAAATAAGGGGTTCCCGGCTTTGAAAACTGTCCGGCCCGCCAGCTACAGTCATCGGCATGGACATTCTCGGCGGACGCACAGTGGTTGCTCTAGGCAACCACGAGGTGCTGCCTGCCCTGGACAAGGTCCGTACCCAGATCACCCGCCTGCGATCCGTCGAGTTGCAACTCATCGCCCGCTCCGAGACCGACGGCCTCGCCCAGGAGCTCGGTGCCCGCGACACCGTCGAACTCCTCACCGTCCGCCACCGCCGTGACCGTGCCGAGGTCTGGCGCGACGTCCGCCTGGCCCGCGCGCTGCCCAAGTACCAGGCCGTGAACGACGCCCTCACCGGCGGCATCGAGTCGGCCGACGGCACCGTCCATCAGATGCAGATCGGCCACGCGGCCGCGATCATCACCGAACTCGAACGCGTCCGTGACCGCGTCCCGACCGAAACCCTGGACGTCACCGAGCAGCAACTGGTCGGCCTCGTCCCCACCCACACCCCCCAAGAACTCCGCACCGCCGCCAAACACCTCTGCGACCGGATCGACGCCGACGGCCCCGAACCCGAAGAACACAAGGCCTATCAGCGCGAGTCGTTGACGTTGAGCACCGCCGAGAACGGCGTGAAGTTCCGCGGCTACCTCGCCAACGACAACGCCGAACTCCTGCGCGCCGTCATACACGCGGGTGCCCGCCCCCACAAGACCGTCGACGGCGAACACGACCCCCGCCCCCGCGACAAACGCCAAGCCGACGCCTTGACCACAGCGCTCACCGTGGCCGCGAACGCCTGGGACACCGACACCGCCGGCCACGGCGCGAAGGCCAACATCACCGTCACCATCGACCTCGACGACCTGAAATCAGCCACCGCCCACGCCACCGGCCAAACCATCTACGGCGACGACCTCTCCGCTGCCACCGTCCGGCGTCTGGCGTGCGACGCGAACGTCATCCCGCTCGTCCTGGGCTCGAACTCCGAACCCCTGGACGTCGGCCGCCGCGAACGCCTCGTCACCAGACACATCCGGCACGCCCTGATCGCCCGCGACCGCGGCTGCGTGGTCTGTGCAGCGCCGCCGGTAATGTGCGACGCCCACCACCTGACGCACTGGGTCGACGGCGGAGCCACGGCTCTGACCAACCTCGCGCTTTTGTGCCGCCGCCACCACGTGGATCTGCACAACGACCGCTGGCACATCACCATCACCAACGGCAAGGTCGACGTAGCCCGCCCCACCTGGGCCGACCCGACGCCTACACGCCCCACCCAACCACCGAGCCCAGCCCCCGCCCACCCCGACTTCCCACGCGAACCACAGCGCGACACCCCCACCACCCCCGTTCCACCACTCGCCGCTCCCGCCCACCCCGAGCCACCGAGCACGGCACCCGCCCGCCCTGAGCCGCCGGGCGTCGTACCCGCCTACCCCGAGCCGCCGGGCGTCGTACCCGCCTGCCCCGAGCCAGCGGGCGTCGTACCTGCCTGCCCTGAGCCGGCGGGCGTCGTACCTGCCTGCCCTGAGCCGGCGGGCGTCGTACCTGCCTGCCCTGAGCCGGCGGGCGCCGTATCCGCCTGCCCCGACTCACCAGGCGTCGTACCCGCCTGCTCCGATTTGCCAGGGCCCGTGCCTGCTTGCGCCGGCGACCCGCCCCCAACGCTCAACCCCTGGGGCGACACCGACCCACCCACCCCACGACCCAACCGCTGGACAGCCGACGAAGCAACCCTCACCGCCGCAACCCACTTCGCCGTCTGGGGAAACCGCACGCCCACCGAGCCCGCAACCGGCCCACCCTCCTTCGCCACCATCTGACCCTCGACCCAGCTCGGGCAATATGCCACCAATCTGTCGAGCGCGGGTGCCCACCCGCCTGTGCTCGACAGTCCGGCACGCCCGGATCGCCCTGACGACCTCGACACCGCGCGTTCTCTCCAGCCGCTACCCGCCCACCCCGGAACGCATCCCCAGACTCCGGCCACAATTCGGCGACCGCCACCTGCCTCGGCCCGTCACATCACAGGCACACAGGCCCTCGGCTGACAGCCCCGCGAAGCGGCGACCGACAAGTCACACCCACGTCAGCATCCGCCAAAGTCGCGCCCGGCCCGCTATCCATTCACCCACCGAACGCGACCAAAGCAGGCGCAGCGCCGACACGCTTCCTGCCCGTCACCACACCACCCGCCGCCGTCAATCTCCGCACCGCACCTGCGCAACCGGCCGCCCTCGCCGTACATGCGGTACTCACGACACCCTCTTCACCCACAGCACCCCGAGCCTCACGGCATCCACCGGACCCGCAGCACTCGCCGTACTCGCGGCATTCGCCTAATCGCAATACGTGCGGTGCACGACGCACCTGCCGTACCTGCGGTGCCCGTGGTACAGCCCGTACTCCGCAGTGCTGCCGTACGCCGCGATACTCGACGGCGAGCCAACTGCCCTCTCCACACCCGCCCCGCTTGCGGTGCTCGCGGCATCCCCTGTGCGCCCGACACCTGCGGAAGCCGTCCCACGTCCCGTACCAGCCGTGCCCGCGATGCCTGCGGCGGCTCACCATCGTCGCCGTACGTGCCGCACCGGCCGCACCACCTTGCCCCACCTGTGATACGCGCCTTGCCCGCCGTACCCGCGGCGCCCGCCGTACCCGCGGCGCCCGCCGTACCCGCGGCGCCCGCCGTACCCGCGGCGCCCGCCGTGCCTGCCGTGCCTGCCGTGCCTGCCGTGCCTGCCGTGCCTGCCGTGCCTGCCGTGCCTGCGGTGCCTGCCGTGCCTGTGAGTGCCCTGGCGGCCGCCGGAACCGCTGTACTTGCGGGCTGTGCCGTACGTGCGGTGTTCGCCGTATCCGTGGTATCTGCGGGATACGAAGCACTTGCCGCACCTGCGGCCCCCGTTGTACTGGGCGTACTCGCTGTGCCGCCGTACCCCGGCGGTACTCGACGCGAGGCGGCCGCCGTACTCACGGCGTACCGCACCTGCGGTACGCCTGGCGGCCGTCGTGTTGGCGCTACCTCTGCCGGTCGTTGCGGTACCCGGCGTACCCGTGGCACGCGCGGGACGTGCTGTGTCCGCCGTACGCGCCGTCATCGCGGCGCCGGCGTACCTCGCAGCACTCGCCGTCGCCGCAGCACTCACAGTAGATGTCCTACCTGCTGTGCGCACGGCACCTGGTTGTTCGCCGTTCCGCGGCAATCGCCGCATGTGGTACTCGGCGGATCCGATAGGCCGCCGGGCGTGCGGTGCCTGTTGTGCCTGCGGTGTTGGGCTCCGGCGCGAGATTGCCTGCGGCCCCGGGCAGCAAGCCCGCGCCGTGGAGCCGCCCCGTGGAGTCGCCGCTGCGAGGGCCGTCGACGGCGACGCCGAGGGGTCAGTCGAGGTAGCCGGTTGAAGGGTTGATGCCGGAGAGGAAGGACGTGATGGCCTGGTGGTGGTCGGGGTTGGTGCGGGTGGGGGTGGTGGGGCCGGATTCGGTGAAGCCGTAGCCGGGGTTGGGGCCGGTGAGCCAGGTGTAGTCGTAGGTGCCGGGATGGCCCGGGCGGGTGGCGACCTGGAAGCGTTCGCCGTTGACCTGCAGGACGTACGCGGGGGACTGGAAGCGGAGCAGGTAGCCGTCCGGATCGGTCACCAGGAACTGCTCGGCGCCGACCTCGCCCTCATCGGTGCGGTACCACTTGGTCTCCGGCTCCATGAACAGCGGCCACGCGGCCCGGTACAGCGACTCCACGATTGGCACGATCGACGGTACGGCGATCTGCAGGTTGATACCTCGGCCCAGCGGCCTCTCCAGCGGAGCGGTCACCCAGTTCCGGCCGACGCCGGCTTGTTCGAGCATGACGTGAGCGTCGCCGAGTACGACGTACGCGAAACCGGGCCGCTCGTACCGGATCTCGAACCCGCACACACCGCACCAGAACTCGATGCTCTGGGCAACCGACTCGACGAGGAGCTCCGGGACAAGTGCTGGATCCATCGGGCTATTGTGCCAACGGTGGGTGGTCGAGGGGTGGGCGGCGGTGGCGGAAGATGGCGCGGAGGCGGGTGATGTCGACTTCGGGCAGCTCGGTCTCGACCAGCGTGAAGGTCTCCTCGACGAGTTCGGCAAGCATCTCGGCGGCGTTGGCCGGGGCGACGGCGAAGACCTGCCGGAGTCTGCGGTCGAGGTCGTCCGGTGCGAGGTCGAGGTTCGTCGGGAGCCACTTGTGTTTGGGGCCGTAGCGGCGGTTGAGCGCCAGCAGCATGGTCAGCAGTTGCTGGCTGACCGAGCTGAGCAGCCCGGCGAACAGCACCGGATTGCGTCGCTCGATCAGCATTTCCCAGCGCCAGAAGTGGTCGATGACGCCCGCGGACTCGATGACCGCGACCGCAAGCTCTCGCGGGTACATCGCCGCGCGCTCGCGCCATCCCGAGAGCAGATCGACGCCGTGGAAGGGCATCCCGTCCAGCAGGCCGTCGACGACGTTCAGCGCGGCCGGATCCGGCGAGTGGTCGACGAGAACAGCGTCGAGGACCTGTGACGTGGCCGCGGCCAACTGGTGAACGACCTCGACCAGCAGGCCGGCCGGAGAGCCCACGCCCAGATAGAGATCGTCGCACCACACCTGCTCGCCGGCGTCGTACTCGAAGAGCCGGCTGTCCCGCGCGCCACCGGCCGTGGCCAGTTCCGAGCGGGCGAGCTCGGTCGGCGCGGTCTCCCAGAAGACGCCGATCTCGGCGTCCGACCAGCGGTCGGCGTTGCCCGCGCGGTCGAGCCGCCGAGCAGTACGGCGCACACTCCCGGCGCGGCTGCGTACGTACGAAGCAGCGGCTGCACCATCTCCCGCCGCCATAACGAGGCCGTCGACGCCATGCCTGCACCATGCGCGCCGCGCGCCTCAGCATCAACCGAATTTCCTCAGCAGGGCCTTTGCGGTAAGGGCTACGGGTACATCGGCGTCGTCGGTGAGCGTCGAGAGGGTCTCGCTGGTGACGGATGCTGGGAGTTCGCCGAGGGCCTGGACGAGGCGGAGGCGAGCTTCGGGGGTGCTGTGGCTGAGTTTGTGGGTCAGGGCGGCGAGGATGTGGGTGGCCGTGGTGGGGTCGGTGGCGAGGGTGCCGAGGGTTTCGGCGGCCTCGACGTCGTTGGCGCCTTCGATGATCAGGGCAACCAACGCGGGTACGGCGGAACGCTCGCCGCGGGTGCCCAGCGACAGCGCGGCGTGCTTGCGGACGGCGAGGTCCGGGTCTTTCAGGGCGGCCGTCAGGACCGGGATCGCATCAGCATCGGCAATCTCGGCGATCGCGACCACGGCGCGGCGGCGGATGGTGACGTCGGCCGAGCGGAGGGCGGGCGTCAGGGCGGCGAGTACGTCGTCGGTGGAGCGGGCCAGCGCCCAGCGCAGCGCGCCGGCGACGTTCGGGTCGGACTCGGTGAGGAGGGCGCCGGCGAGGACCTCCGCGGGGAGTTCGGTGGGCGCCAGGACGGCCTGCTGGCGGCGGGCTGCGCTGGGGGAGTTGAGGCTGTGCAGGAGTTCGACGACCCGGAGTACGTCGGGCCAGTCGCCGGGGGTCGCGGCGTCGATCGCGCGGAGGCGGTCGAGGAGTTCCTGCTCGCGGTGCAGGCGGTCCTCGGTACGGCGGATCAGGTCGCTCAGCAGCGCGGGCGCCGCGAAACCGGGGTCCTCCAGCGCGCGGCCGATCTCGCGCAGCGACAGGCCGAGGGAGCGCAGCGCCTCGACGTGGAAGATCCGCCGGATGTCGTCGTCGGCGTACTCGCGGTAGCCGCCGATCGTCCGGCCGGTGGGCCGCGCCAGCCCGAGGGACTCGTAATGCCTGAGCATTCGCGAGCTCACCCCGGACCGGCGGGCCACTTCACCGATGAGCATGGACCTGCTGGGGGCCAAGAGCAACGGCTCGTTTCGCCTCGTCGAGCAGCGCACCGAAGTTCGCGCCCGGGTCGTGCAGCAGGCGCTCGGTGGCCTGGGCGTGCGCCTGCACTTTCTGCTTCGGACTCGACAGCGCACTCTCCAACGCGTCCGAGGCCGCGTCGCCCAGCTCGACCAGCGCGCGGCTGAGGCTCAGCTGTACGTCGCGGTCGCCGCGCCCGAGCTCTGTCGCCAGCTCCGCCGCGAGCTGCCGGTCCTGGCCGGCCGGCACCAGCCCGACCGCCGTACGCCAGGCAGTCCGCCTGACCTCGTCGTTCGGGTCGTGCAGCAACTCACGGGTGAGAGCCGGCCAGGTCGCCAGGTCCTTCAGCTTCGACAGCGTGTGCAGCGCCTGGCTCCGGGCCTGGGCGTTCGCGGACTCCAACTCCGCGACGACGAGCGGCACCGTCGCCGAGCGCGGCAGCTGGATCAGCGCCCAGGTGAGCATGTCGCGTACGAAGAAGTCCGGCTCCACCCCGCACCGCGCCACCAGCACCTGGACGGCCGACGGGTCGGCCTCCGCCCCGATTGCCATCGCCGCCCGCAGCCGGGTGGATGTGTCGGCTGACCCCAGGGGGTCGTACTTCGGGTTCACGCGAACCACCTCCTGTCCGCCAGTCAAGACCTTGACACTGTGTCAAGGTCAAGCATCGCACCCTGCCGCGCGGACAGCAGCCGGTCCAGCCAGCGGGGGATCCACCAGTTGAGCCGCCCGAGCAGCTCCATCGAGGCGGGGACCAGCACCAGCCGGACGATCGTGGCGTCGACGAAGACCGCGACCGCGAGGCCGAACCCGAGCTGCTTGACGCCGACATCGGCGCCGAGCATCACCGACAGGAAGACCGCGATCATGATCGCCGCACCGGCCGTGATCACCCGGGCGGTCCGGGACAGCCCGTCCTGGACGGCGGCCCGGGTGCTGCCGCCGGCGACGTACGACTCGCGGATCCGGGAGATCAGGAACACCTCGTAGTCCATCGAGATGCCGAACAGCACCGGGAACATGATCATCGGCACCCATGCGGTCACCGGCATCGTTGTCGGGAAGTTCAGCGCCCGGTGCATCCAGCCCCATTGCAGTACGGCGACCAGCACACCGAACGCGGCGCCGATCGACAGCAGGTTCATCAGGCCGGCCTTCAGCGCCAGCGTCACCGAGCGGAAGATCCCGACCAGGAGGACGAGCGAGAGCCCGACCACGACCAGGATGATGAACGGCAGCCGGTTCGCGGTCAGCTGGGCGAAGTCGACAGCGGCCGCGGCGGCTCCGCCGACCAGGATATGCGGGTCGACCGCCCGCAGCCGCTGGACCAGATCGGTCGTGCCCGGGTCCTGGCTGCCGGTCGTCGGCTGGACCGCGAGTACGGCGATCGACCCGTCCGGGCTGACCTGCGCGGGGCTCACGGACGCGACGCCCGCGGTGTGGGCGACCTCGGCCCCGACGGCGGCGGGGTCGGCGCCGGGCAGCTTCACCGTGACGAGCAGCGTGGACGTGGCGCCTGGTCCGAAGCCGTCGGTGATGATCTTCTGCGCGGCGTACCCGCTCGTGTCGTGTGGCTGCGTGCTCGCGTCGGGCATCCCGAACCGCAGGCTGAGCGTGGGCGAGGCGAGGACGAGCAGCGCCGCGGCGGAGACGACGGTGGCGAGCATGGGACGGCGCGCGATCACACCGGCCCAGCGCGCGGACCACGGGACCTTCGAAGACTTCCGTCGTACGGCGAGCCGGCGACCCGTGAAGCCGAGCAGCGCGGGCAGGAGCGTGGTCGCGGCGGCCATCGTCATCGCGACCGTGACGGCCGAACCGAGGCCGACGCCGCGCATGAAGTCGAGGCCGAGCAGCAGCAGCCCGCACAACGCGATCACCACCGTACCGCCCGCGAACAGCACCGACCGTCCGGCGGTCGACGCGGCGAGGACGACGGCGTCGTGCGGCGTACGCCCGGTGGCCAGCGCCTCGCGGTACCGGGTGACGATGATGAGCGCGTAGTCGATGCCGACGCCGAGCCCGATCATCGTCGCGAGGATCGGCGCGAACGACGGCGCCGGGAACGCGTTCTGCAGCAGCGAGAGCCCGGACAGCCCGACCGCGATCCCGAACAGCGCGGTGACGATCGGCAGCCCCATCGCGAGCACCGATCCGAACGTCAGCAGCAGTACGACGGCCGCCACGACCAGCCCGACCGCGTCCGCGGGACCGCCGCCCGGCGTCTCGACCGCGTCCACCGCGGTACCGCCGAGCGCGAACTGCACGCCGTTCCCCGTCGGCAATGCCTTGAGCAGGTCCTTGATCGTTGCCGCGGGCATCTTGTTGGCGGAGACGTCGAGCGTCGCGACGGCGTACCCGGTGCGGCCGTCGGCGGAGAGCTGCCGCGGGTTCTGGTACGGCGTGACGACCGACGCGACGTGATCCGCGGCCTCGAGCCGGTCGACGGTCCGCAGTACGGCGGTCCGCACGGCCGGGTCGTCCAGCCGCCGGTCCGCGTGCACCGCGAGCGTCAGCGTGTCGGCGGCCTGCCGCGGGAAGTGCTGCTTGTACAGGGCGAGGGCCCGGGACGACTGCGACGAGCCGGTGCCCAGCTCGGTGGCCGCGGGACCGCCGTACTGCTTGGCGAGTCCGATCGACGTGATGGTGAGCGCGATCCAGCACAGCACGACGACGAGCCGGTGCCGGTAGCAGAAGCTTGCGATTCGGGTCATACCAGGAGGGTCGCGAGAACGCGCTGCCCGATCGTCCGCCTACCGCAGACAGTCTCCGTCAAGAACTACTGCGGTTGGGTACTCCCCGGGGAGTAGCCGCCCGGTACGACGAGGCCGCTTTCGTACCCGAAGACGACCAGTTGTGCGCGGTCGCGCGCGCCGACCTTCGCCATTGCCCGTGACACGTGCGTCTTCGCGGTCAGCGGGCTGACGACGAGTCGGCGGGCGATGTCGTCGTTCGAGAGGCCGGCGGAGACGAGTTGGACGACCTCACGTTCGCGCTGGGTGAGGAGTTCGAGTTCAGGGGGCGTACGGCGCTGGGCGGGTCCCGTGTCGGTGGTTGTGAAGCGGGCGATGACCGAGCGTGTGACGCGCGGCGAGAGGAGTGCCTCGCCGGCGGCGACCGTGCGTACGGCCTGCAGGAGCTCCTCGGGTTCGGCGTCCTTGACGAGGAAGCCGCTGGCGCCGGCCCGGAGTGCGGCGAAGACGTCGTCCTCGTCGGTGAAGGTGGTCAGTACCAGGACCCGGACCGCGCTCAGCCGTGGGTCCTCGGTGATCCGCCGGGTCGCGGTCACGCCGTCGACCTCGGGCATCCGCAGATCCATCAGCACCACGTCGGGCAGCAGCGCGCGGGTCGACGCGACCGCTTCACCGCCGTTCGCCGCCTCGCCGACGACCTCCAGGTCAGCAGCACTGTCCAGCAACCCCCGAAACCCCGCCCGCACCAACGCCTGATCATCCACCAGCAGCACCCGAATCACCGCTCACCTCCGGTGTCACGAACCGGCAGCGTTGCACGGATCCGGAACCCGCCGCCGGGTGCCGCGCCGGTCTCGACCTGACCGCCGAGTGCTGCGGCCCGCTCGGTCATCCCCTTCAGCCCGTACCCACCGACCGAATCCGACGGCCCGGTGCCGTCGTCGACCACCTCGACCTCGAGCGCGTCGCCGGTCTGCTCCAACCGGATCCGCGCGCGGGCGTCCGCCCCGGCGTGTCGCAGTACGTTCGTCAACGCCTCCTGCAGGATCCTGTACGCCGCATGGTCGACCGGCTCCGGCAGCGCCGACACCCGCGACTCCACCTCCACCTCCAGACCAGCCGCGCGCACAGCGTCCAGCAGCGCAGGCAATCGGGCCAACCCGGCGTCGTTCTCCGGGCTCACTGCAGGCTCACCCTGCGACCGCAGTACCCCGAGCGTGCTCCGCATCTCGCCGAGCGCCTCCTTGCCGGTACGGCGGATCGCGCTGAGCGCCTCGCGCGCCTTGTCCGGGTCCTGGTCCAGCATGAACAGCGCCGTACCGGACTGCACCGTGATCGTGGAGATCGCGTGTGCGACGGTGTCGTGCAGCTCGCGGGCGATCCGCAGCCGCTCCTCGACCAGCCGCCGTTCGGCCTCCCGTTGCTGCTCAGCGGCGGCCGCGCGCAACCGCTCCTGCGACTGCTCCGCCAACGCCTGCCGACTGCGGACCAGCGCACCCAGCAGTACGGCGACCGCGACCAGCGCGTACTGCGGCAGGAAGATGTCGACGGTGTCCAGCGGCGTCGTACCCTTCCGCAGCGACACCACCACCCCGGTCGTCAACAGCAGCAACGGCACCGGAACCGCACGTGCGGTGCGTCCCGCGTACGCCGCGTCGTACATCGGCACCGCGAGCACGACGGCGGGCGGGAAGCCCGGATAACCGATCGCGTAGTACACGAACAACGCGACGCCGACCAGGTACACCTCGACCAGCGGGTTCCGCCGCCGGAGCAGGATCGCCCCGGCCATCACGCCGCCGAGCACGTACGCGAACCAGTTCCGCGGGATCGACCCCGGCTCCCGCCCGGCGAGGATCGCCACCTCGGCCGCCACGAGTACGACGCCGGCCAACCCGGCGTCCACCAGTCGCTCCCGAGACGTCACCTGCTCACCATAGGCGCCGCCCCGCCGCAGAACGTCCTCCCGGCGAAGGACGCCCCGGCTGCGCGTACTCCGTTGGCGTACTCCCCCCGGAGTAGGAAAACCTGAGGCCGGGCGCGCGGATCGGGACTAGTGTCGATGGCTGGCCCACGACGAGGAGGTCCTGTGTTCCAGCCGCTGCTGGCATCCGCGACTCGTGCCGTTGAGAAACTCCGCGATATCGGCGAACCACTCCCTGACGATCTGACCGACCGGCTGGCCGAGGCCGCCGACGCCGCGAAGGTCGACGAACTGCTCCGCCCGTACGTGATCGTCGAGGTCGAGATCGACGAGCAGGGCTTCACCGCCAGTACGCCGGGGGCCGCGCCGCCGCGGCTCGTCCAGCACGGCTGGCGGAGCTTCCTGGTCCGGGTCGCGAACCCGCACCAACTGCTGGGCGACCTGTCCGCGGTCTCGAACCACGTGCTCCAGAACGTCGACTTCCACAGCCACTCCGCGCGGATCGCGATGCCCGACACGCTGACCGTCGTACCGCGGATCGAGAAGAGCCGGCTGGAGGTGAAGCTCACCGGCGCCACGGACGTGTCCGGCGTCGACGTCGAGTACAAGGTGATCAGCCTGTACAGCCGCGACGACGGCGCCCGGAGCGGCGAGCTGTCGTTCGTGATGGCGGTGGAGGAGCAGTACGACAGCATCACCCGCGGTCCGCTCCGGCAGGCGTGGCAGCGGATGGGGTTCGAGACCCGCCCGTACGCCGCGAAGTACGACTTCGAGTGCGCCGCCGCCCGTGACATCCGGCTCGACGTCCGCGAACCCGACGGCAGCAGCACCGTGGCGACGCTGACCGTCCGGGACGCACAGCGCCGCGCGTACCCGTCGAAGGCGATGCGGCTGGCGCCGGACATGTTCTTCCACGACCACGTGTACCGGGCGACCGGCGAGGTGATCACGCTCCCGGCCGGGCGGTACGAGATCTCCGCGCGGCGCGGCCCGGAGTACCGCGAGGTGCGGCTCGACGTCGACGTGGACGCCGGTACGTCGGCGCTGACGATCGCCCTCGACCGCTGGACCGATCCGGCCGCGCACGGGTACTACTCGGGCGACCCGCACATCCACGCCGGCGGCTGTTCGCACTACAACGTGCCGTCCGAGGGCGTGACGCCGGAGACGATGATCCGGCACGTCCGCGGCGAGGGCCTGTGGATGGGCAGCGTGCTCACCTGGGGCCCGTGCTACTACCACCAGAAGCAGTTCTTCAGCGGCTCGTCGATCAGCCCGCGCGCCGAGCTCGAGTACCCGGCGATGCAGCGGGCGCAGGGGATGACCTGGGACCCGCAGGACACCGACCGCGACGGGCAGAGCCTGCTGCGGTACGACCTCGAGGTGTCCGGGTTCCCGTCCAGCCACTCGGGGCACGTGATCCTGCTCGGGCTCACCGACCAGGACTACCCGGGGACGAAGCTCATCGAGGACTGGCCGTCCTGGAACCTCCCGGTGATGCGCTGGGGGCACGCGCAGAACGCCCTGGTCGGGTACGCGCATTGCGGCCTCGGGCTCGCGGTCGACACCGACGAGCTGCCGAACTACGTCGTACCGGGGTTCCAGTCGATCGGGTCCAACGAGATCATCGTCGACGTACCGCTGGGGGCGGCCGACTTCCAGTGCGGTGCGGAGTTCGCGCCGGCGGCCGAGCTGAACATCTGGTACCACCTGCTGAACGTCGGGTACCGCACGCTGATGCTCGGCGAGACCGACTACCCGTGCATCTACGACGACGGGCCGGGCGTCGGGCGGACGTACGTCCAGCTGCCCGAGCCGCCGCAGGGCCCGCAGGCCTTGGAAACCTGGCTCGGTGGGTTGAAGGACAGGGCGTCGTACTTCGGGGACGGCCGCAGCCACGTCTACGATTTCGCGGTCAACGGCTCGCCCGACCGCGAACAGTCCGTCGACGCTCCGGGGACTGCGCGCGTGACGGCGACGGTCGCGGCCTGGTTGCCGGAAGAGCCGCCGGCCGCACCCGCCGCGGGACAGCCGGTGTACTCGGCGCCGGTCGGCTGGCATCTGGAGCGGTCGCGGATCGGGCAGACCCGGAACGTCCTCGTCGAGGTGCTGGTGAACGGCGTACCCGTCGGCTCCCAGGAGATCGTTGCGGACGGCAACGAGCAGGCGATCGGGTTCGACGTACCGCTGGAGCGGTCCGCGTGGGTCGCGGTGCGGATCCTGCGTAGCGTCCACACCCAGCCGGTCTTCGTCGAGATCGCCGGGCAGCCGATCCGCGCGTCGCGGCGCAGCGCGCAGTGGCTGTACGACTCGGTCGACGCGCTGTGGACGGCGAAGTCCGGCTTCATCCGCGAGGACGAGCGGGAGGCGGCACGGTCGGCGTACGACGAGGCGCAGGCCACGTACGCGAGCCGGCGCGACGAATGCGAGGTGGACTGATGGCGGGTTGTTGCGATCCGGTCGAGACGACCGCGGCGCTCTCGGTGGTGATCAACCCGGAGGCCCGGGTGAACGTCGCCACCACCGGCAACCGGGTGCCGAGCCTGGCCGCCGGTGAGTGGCACACGATCGAGTTCCCGATCGTCAACACCGGATTCGTCACCGGCAGGCTGATGATCGAGAGCGACCCGGTGCCGGGCGTCGAGCTGGACCTGCCGGTGCACGAGCTGACCGGCGAGCCGGCCCAGGACGGGAGCCTGCGGGTGCGGTTCGACGGACCGGCGGTCGTCGACGTGACGCTGCGGTTCCGGGCGCTGGGTTCGCTCGGCGGGCTCGCGCTGCACAGTTCGCTGCACCTGATCCTGCGATCGCACCGGGCGCTGCTGCCGCTCGCCTGACCATGTCGAGATCCTCCGCCCGGCTTCGACGTGTTTGATGTGAACACGCTGACGCTGGTCTTCGGTACGACGGGGTTGTACTGCCTGTGGCGGCTGGCGACCGGGCGCGGGCGGGGGATCGAGGTCTTCACCGATGTGAACCATGTCGTGATGAGCGCGGCGATGCTGGCGATGTTGTGGTTGCCTCTGGACGGTGTCGCCCGCTGGGTGCAGGTGGTGGCGTTCGGGGGAGCGGCGGTCGTGTTCCTCCGGCACCTGGCGAGGTCGGCTGACGTCGCCGTACGGGCCGGGGCGCTGATGCATGCGGCGATGAACCTCGGCATGGTCTGGATGCTGAGCACGATGCCGATGGCGCTACGGACGTGGACAGGCATGCTGAGCTGGGTCGTCACCGGCTCGCTCGCCCTCGCCGCGGGCTGGTGGGTACTGCGCGCGACCCGCTGCTCAGGCCACCGGCTGATGTGCTGCTGCCACGCCCTGGCGACCGCCGGAATGGTGGTAATGCTGGCGATGATGAACCCGGTCCTGTGAACCTGGCTGCACGCCTTCGTCCTCGACTAGTAGCAGCGGATCTCGAACAGGGCGGCGGGAACGTCGCCCTGGCTCGCGACGATTTCGACGGAGAGGTCGGTTGTCTCGAGGGGCGGGTCGAAGGCGATCGTACGGCGGGTCTGGTGGTTGTCGGTGTGCTCCGCGACGACAGTTTGGCCCGACCGTACGACGTAATGCTTGGCACAGAACGGCATCGCGTGCTCGAGGTGGTTCCACAGCGCCGATTCCATCGCGTGGT
This sequence comes from Kribbella sp. NPDC059898, assembly GCF_042730855.1. Classification (NCBI taxonomy): domain Bacteria; kingdom Bacillati; phylum Actinomycetota; class Actinomycetes; order Propionibacteriales; family Kribbellaceae; genus Kribbella; species Kribbella sp. NPDC059898. Next base: position 87,966 of record NZ_JBHWKR010000002.1, on the reverse strand, counting down.
CGAAGTCCGTGTCGAAGCCGAGCTCGACGCGGGCGATGCGTCGGGTGTCGTGCCAGTGCAGGTGAACGGTGGGCCGGCTGTCATCGGGGTCGGCCACCCAGGCGTTGGGGTGTGCGGTCGGGCGCGCGTGGCCGTTGCGGACGTTCTCGACCGGCCACGCGTGCACCGGCGGGTCGACGGACAGGGCGAAGTTGTGTCCGCCGGGACGACGTTCCGGCGTCCAGAACTCGACTCGCGGGCGACCGACGCTGTCGTCGGCTTCCTGCGTCGACTTGTGCTCCAGGGAGACCAGGCCGGTGACACGTCTCGTGGTGGTTCGGACCGCCACGTCGTCGTTCTGTATCAGCACCAGGAAGACGTACCGCGGCTCGTCGACGAAACCTTCGATGTCCACCTTCAGCTGTTGCCCCAGGCCCGCATCCAGCGAGAACCGCCGGCTGCCGAGGACGACATCCGGCGTGTAGTCGTCAGGCTGACTGCCGGTCCGGAGCTCGACTGTGAGCGTCGTCGGCGCTGCGACGTCGACGGTCACCGTCAACTGAGGCAGAGGCCCCGCGGGCAGCGGCAGCAACTGGGCCCGCGAGTGGTTCAGCGGTACGACGGGACCGTCGTCGGGCAAGGTGGAGAGAACTAGCGAGCTCGAGGCCGACACAACGGCGGCCCGCTGCGCCAGGTCGTCGGGGTCTTCGAGGCGTACGCCGGGGATGTGCTGCCCGGTGCGCAGCAGTTCCCGTTGCAGCGTGCGCATCCGCTCCGGCTCCACCAGGTCGGCCGGCAGCAGCCCGTCGCGAGTGCAGAGTACGGCGGCCATCCCGGCCGCCTGACCGAGCTGCGCGCAGGTCGCCATCACCCGGGTCGACGCGAACGCGACGTGCGAGACGCTGATGATCCGGCCCGCCAGCAGCAGATTGCTGACATCGCGGGAAACCAGCGAACGATAGGGGATCTGGTAGACGCCGCGCGGATGCAGATGGCTGCTGCCCGCGTGCTCGCTGAACACCCCGTCGGCCGGATGCAGGTCGATCGACCAGCCGCCGGAGGCGATCGTGTCGTCGTGCCGGCGCTGTTCGACCAGGTCGTGCTGCGTGAGCATGGTGAGGCCCTCGAAACGGCGGCTCTCGCGCTTGCCGGGGATCAGGCCGACCCACTCGAGCGTCAGCGTCTCGGCCTCGGGGAACTCACCGGAGTTCTTCAGGTGGTTCCAGACGCCGTACACGACCTTCCACAGCTCCCACTTGATCTCCTCGGTGTCGTGCACGGTGTCGAGCCGGCCGCCGTACTCGATCCACCACAGCCGGCACCCCTGCACCTTGGTGTTGAAGCTCCGCCACCTCGGGATCTTCGTGATGTCGTCCAGCGCGTAGTCGGGCGGCGTGAACCGCACCGGTACGCCGACGTCCTTGCTGTAGAAGTAGATCGACTGCCCGAGCAGCCCGCCGTACGACTCCGAGGGCGCGAACAGCTCGCCGAACTCCTCCTTCGACTCGGCACCCATCCGGTACGCCGCCCCGGCGAGGTAGCCGAGGACGCCGTCGCCGGACGCGTCGCAGAACATCGGCGCGGAGAGCTCGTACCGCTTGGAGTTCTGACTACAGAAGGCCGTCACCGAGGTGATCCGCGAGCCGTCCTTCGACACCGCGGTCGCGGCCGTGTTGAGCAGCAGTGTGATGTTGTCCTCGGCAACGACCTTGTCGAGCAGCACCGCGTCGAAGAGGACCGCGTTGCCCTCGGGGTTGCGGAACGTGTTCTCGACCAGGAGCTCGTCGATCACGCCGCCCTCGCGCGACCAGCGGTTGTTGTTGAACATGTGTGCGGTGGCTCCGAGCGCCCACAGCCGCACTTCGCTGGACGCGTTCCCGCCGAGCACCGGCCGGTCCTGGACCAGGACGACCCGGGCTCCGGCGCGGGCCGCGGTGATCGCCGCGCAGGTGCCGGCCAGACCACCTCCGACGACGACCAGGTCGGCTCGCAGGTGCTCGGTACGGAACGCGCGGCCGGCGGTGGCAGGTTCGCGGACGATGCTCATGGCACCTCGGTTCGGTCGATGTTGGCGGCGGCGTCGGTCAGAGCGGCCTTGAGCCCGGGTACGTCGTCGTTGCGGAACTTGCCGGCGAACCCGACGCCGGCGTACGCCGTGTCTCCCACCGGTACGGCGAGCGTGCGGCGCCCGAGGTCGGTGGTCACCAGCGCGTGCCCCTCCTCGCGGACCTGCGCCAGCCTGCGGAACAGTGCGTCCAGGTCCGGCGGGTCGAAGTTCAGCGGCAGCAGCGGCGGCTCGGTCGGCTCGTACAGCTCCCGTACGGACTCCTCGGGCTGCTGGGCGAGCAGCACCAGCCCGATACCCGACGACGCGGCCGGGAACGGGAAGCCCTGCACGATGCCCCGGTCCGCCGGACTCTGCGGGTTGACCTGATACAGGTACGACGTCTGATCGCGCCAGAGCACGCCGAGCGCGACGACATGGCCGTACTTGTGCAGCGGCGGCAGATACCGGACCGCCCGGTTGACCAACCCAGAACCGAAGAGGCTCTGGGCGGCCAACGCGTGAATGCCGGGACCGGGACGGTACTTCCGCTGCGCGTCCTGCTCGGCCAGCCCCATGGACGCCAGCGTGCCGAGCAGCCGATTCACCCTGGTCGGCTCCAGCCGCAACAGCCGCGCCAGCTCCCGCGACCCGACCGGCTCGGTGCAGAGCGACAGCGCCTGCAGACAGGCGAGCCCATCCATCAACGACTTGTTGGGCTGCGCCGGAAGCTTCACGGTGCTTTTATAGCACCATCAGCCGGGGTTGGCGAGTCAGTCGTGGACGCGGATGACCGTCTTGCCCTTGGTGCGTTCGGTGGAGTTGAAGGTGGCGACGGCCTCGTCGAACGTGACCACCGCGCCGATGTTGGTGCGGAGACGGCCGTCGCGAACGCGTTGGACGACCTCGGTCAGCTGGCTGCGGTCGGCCTCGACGACGAAGTCGATCGCGAGGCCGTCGGCGGGGCGGTGCTCGACCGGGCCGACGATCGAGACGAGCGTGCCGCCGGGGCGGATCAGGGCCGCGGAGTACTTCTGGATGTCGCCGCCGATCACGTCGAACACCAGGTCGACGCCGCCGACGTCCGCCAGGGTGTCGTTGCCGAGGTCGAGGAATTCATGAGCGCCGAAGTCGAGCGCCTTCTGCCGGTCGGCGGCGCGTCCGGTACCGATGACGTAGGCGCCGGCCTCGCGCGCGAGCTGCGTCACCATCGTCCCGACCGCCCCGGCCGCGCCATGGGCGAGCACGGTCTGGCCCGCGCGCAACCGCCCATGGTCGAACAGCCCCTGCCACGCGGTCAGCCCGGAGATCGGCAGGCTCGCACCCACCGTGAAGTCGACGTCGCCCGGCAGTGGGGCGAGGTTGCGCGCCTCGACGGCGACGTACTCGGCCAGCGTGCCGTCGCGATGCCAGTCGGTCAGGCCGACCACCCGCTGCCCGATCGACAGCCCGGTCGTGCCGTAACCGAGCGCCGTGACCACCCCGGCCAACTCGTGCCCGGGAACGGACGGCGCCCGGTCGTGGCCGGCGCGGTCGGTCCAGGTCGACGGCCACTCCAGCTCGGTCGGGACCCATCCCGACGCCCGGACCGCCACGACGACGTCGTTGATCGCTGCCGGCGGCTGAGGACGCTCGGTCAGCGTCATCCCGGCCGTCCCCGCGGCCTGGTCCGTCACCACGATCGCCTTCATCAGAACCTCCCAAGATTGGACTATTTCGTCCAGAACGATACACCGTGACGGCCCCGGCCGGTAGTGTTGGGACCGTGACTGGAGGAACCGCCGCCGACGCGCCGTCCCGCCGCCTGACGGCGCGCGGCGTCGCGACCCGGGCGCGCATCGTCGAGGCCGCCGCGGACCTGATGTACATCCGTGGGGTCAACGCGACCACCCTCGACGATGTCCGGGCGGCCAGTGGGACGAGCAAGTCGCAGCTCTACCAGCACTTCGCCGACAAGGACCAATTGGTCCGAGCGGTCGTCGCGCTCCGGTCCGGCCAGGTTCTCGAACGCGAGCAGGGCTACCTGGAACGCCTCCGCTCGTTCCGCGGCCTGCTGCGCTGGCGGGACGCTTTGGTCCAACGCAACGCCCTGCAGAACGGCGCGTACGGCTGCGCCCTCGGCTCGATGGCCAGCGAACTGTCCGACCAAAACGACGAGGCCCGCGCCACCCTGGCCGAGACCTTCGCGGAGTGGACCGGCCTGATCGCCGGCGGCCTACGCCGCATGCAGGCCGCCGGCACTCTCGCCGAAACCGCCGACCTCGACAAACTCGCCGTCGGCCTGATGGCCGCACTCCAGGGCGGCTACCTCCTCGCCGAGACCCAGCACGACATCGCCCCGATGGAGACCGCCCTCGACATGGCGCTCGACCACATCCGCTCGTTCCTCACGACCTAACGTCGTGCGGCATCGATCAGTAGGAGAGGTAGTTCCGCTGGGTGGCGATGTGGTCGGCGATGTACTTCGCGTCGTGCCACACGCCCCAGATGAAGCTGGAGCCGCGCCGGGAGAGCCAGGGGAGGCCGACGAAGTAGACGCCTGGTTCGGTGGAAACGCCGCGGCGCTGGCGAGGCCGGCCGGCGTCGTCGAAGGCGTCGACCTGGAGCCAGCTGTAGTCGGTGGCGTAGCCGGTGGCCCAGAGGATGCAGCTGATGCCGGACAGGTCGAGCTCAAGGAGCGGATCGGTGACGGACTCCGGGTCTGGGCCGAGTTCCCGGGCCGACGGTTCCTCGGGGAGGTCCAGGCCGTTGCGTTCGACGTACGCGTCGGCCTGGTCCAGTAGAGCCAGGTAGTTCGCGTCGCCGCGGGCGATGTTCTCGCCGAGGTCGTTCGCGAACCGCAGTACGCCGTCGCCGTACGACGCGGTCATGCCGGCCAGCCGGATGCCGCTCGCGGCCAAGGCGCGGAAGTCGACGGTGTGGCCGCCGTTCGCGCCGCTGACCGCGATCGTGACGTGCTCGGCCCCGGCCGGCGGCGTCTCCAGGTCCCAGAGGCCGAGGACGCCGAGCCACCAGCAGAAGTCCCGCCCGCGGTAGCTGCGCGGCGGCCGGTCGTGCGGGCCGACCGAGAGGTACACCTGCCGCCCGGACCGGCGGAGCTCGTCGGCGATCTGTACGCCGGACGAGCCGGCGCCGACCACGAGTACGGCGCCCTCGGGCAGCTGGCCGGGGTTGCGGTACGCGTTCGAGTGCAGCTGCACCGGGCCCGCGTCGGCCGGGACGATCGGGGGGATGACCGGCCGCTGGAACGGCCCGGTCGCGGCGACCACGAAGCGGGTGTCGATCGTCCCGTCCGAGGTCTCCAGCCGGAACCCGGGCCGGCCGTCGTGCCTGCGGACCGACGTCACCTCGACGCCGGTGCGGATCGGCGCGGAGATCTTCTCGGCGTACGCGACGAAGTAGTCGGCGACCTGGTCCTTCCCGGCGAAGCCGTCCGGGTCCAGGTCGTAGAACTCCAGCCCGGGAAAGCGGTCGTGCCACGCGGGCCCGTTCGCGACCAGCGAGTCCCAGCGCGCGGTCCGCCAGCGCTCGGCGATCCGGTCGCGTTCCAGGACCAGATGCGGTACGCCGAGGTTGCCCAGGTGCTCGCTCATCGCGACGCCGGCCTGCCCCGCGCCCACGACGACGACCTCCACCTCCAGGTTCGACATCCCCAACCTCCAGTCCGCCGTACTCACTGTCTCGCTTCGATCCTCAGCGTCCGGCAATCCCCCTGTCCAACAGATCTTCCTGGCGTTCTAGTTCCGCTCGATCGATGCAAGGCCTAGAGTGAGCCATGGCCCAGTACACGCTCAGGCAGCTGGAGTACTTCGTTGCCGTGGCGGAGGCGGGCAGTGTGACCGCCGCCGCGCAGTCGATCCACCTGTCGCAGTCGGCCCTGTCCACGGCGCTCGTCGAGCTGGAGCGGGCGCTCAACGTGCAGCTCCTGCTCCGGCACCACGCCCGCGGCGTCACGCTGACCTCCGCGGGTGAGCAGTTGCTGGCGGCGAGCCGGCGGCTGCTGCGGCAGGCGGCCGAGCTGGCGGACGAGGCGCGCGGCCTCGGTGACGAGGTGAGCGGGACGCTGCACCTCGCCTGCTTCGGCGTACTGGCGCCGTATCTGCTGCCGGAGTTGCTCGCGGAGGCGGCCGAGCGGCTGCCCGGGCTGGCGGTGAACACGAGCGAGGTGGACCTGGAGGAGCTGGTCGAGGGGGTGGCGAGCGGCCGGTTCGAGATCGCGGTCGGGTACGACATCACCTCGGACCCGCGGGTGGAGGTCACCTCGCTGTACACGTTGCCGCCGTACGTGCTGCTGCCGCGCACACACCGGCTCGCCCGGCGGAAGAAGGTGAAGCTGGCCGAGCTGGCGGACGAACCGCTGGCGTTGCTGGACCTGCCGTACAGCCGGGACTACTTCACCGGGATGTTCCGCGCGGTCGGCCTGAATCCGACGCCCCGGTTCCGCTCCACGAGTGCGGAGACCTGCCGCGCGCTCGTCGCCCGCGGACTCGCCTACACGGTGCTGAACGTCCGCCCGCGCAGCTCGGGCCGCCCCGACGCGCGCGAGGTGGTCGCGGTCGACATCGCGCACGAGGCGCCGGCGCTGGACGTCGTACTGATCAAGGCTACCGGCGTCCGTTCGACCCGGCGGGTGGCCGCGGTCGAGGAGCTGATCGGCGACCTCGTCGACCGTGGATCGATTGCGTCGATGTTCGGGGCCAAATAGATCGTCTCGACAGCACCCGTCAGGCTTCCTACGCTCGGTGGTATGACGCACGCAGCGGAGCCGATCGTCGTCGGCGGCCACACCCGGATCCGTCCGTTCAACACCCGCGACACCTACCCCGAGCAGAACCTCGACAACGACCTCTGCCAGGCCGTCGTGGCCGGCAACACGGTCTACGTCCGCGGGCAGATCGGGCAGGACCTGGACACCAGCGAGTCGGTCGGTGTCGGCGACGTCGAGGCGCAGACCGAGCGGGCGATGGCGAACATCGACCTGCTGCTGCGCGAGGCGGGCGCGCGGATGGAGCACCTGGTCAAGCTGACGATCTACCTCGTCGACCCGCGCTACCGCGAGACGGTGTACCGGACGATCGGCCGCTGGACGAAGGGCGTGCACCCGATCTCGACCGGCATCGTGGTGTCCGCGCTGGCCCGCCCGGAGTGGCTGGTCGAGGTCGACGCGATCGCGGTGATCCCGTGACGTTCTCGGTCCTGGGCACCGACGGGAACGGCGCTGTCGGCATCGCGGTCACGTCGTCGAGCCCGGCCGTCGCGGCCCGCTGCGTCCACCTGCGCGCGGGCGTCGGCGGAGCGTCCTCGCAGAACATCACCGATCCCCGGCTCGGCACCTTGCTGCTCGACGAGCTGGCGAACGGCGCGGACGCGCGGACCGCGCTCGAGAACGTCGTACGCGACCGTGAGCTGATCGAACACCGCCAGCTGACCGTCCTCTCCCTGGACGGAGACGGCGCGGCGTACTCCGGTGACCAGGCGCTCGGCCTGCACCGCGACCGGGTCGGGACCCAGGTGGTTGCTGCTGGCAACATGCTGGCCGGGCCGGCGGTCGTGGGCGCGATCGTCGAGGCGTTCGAGTCGTCGACCGGAGAGCTGGAGGAGCGCCTGCTGACGGCATTGGAGGCAGGCCTGAAAGCCGGTGGTGAAGCCGGGCCCGTCCACTCCGCGGGGCTTTCCGTCGTCCGGCGGGTGCCGTGGCGCGAGACTGATCTGCGGGTCGACTGGAGCGACGAGCCGATCGGGGATCTGCGCGCGCTGCTCGACCGCTGGCTTCCGCAGCGCGACGACTACGTCACGCGCGGGCTCAACCCGGCCGCGGCACCGTCGTACGGCGTACCCGGCGATGAGTGACACCCGGCTGCACGCCGCGCGGACGGTCGCGGCCGACGCCGAGCGGTTGATCCAGCTCTCCGAGCAACTGCATGCCCATCCCGAAACGGCCTGGCAGGAGCACCGTTCGGCACGCTGGGTCGCCGAGGCGCTCGACGAGGCCGGTTTCACGGTCACCTCGGCGTACCTCGGGCTCGAGACGGCGTTCCTCGCGACGTACGGCAGTGGGCCGTTCCGGCTCGGGCTGTGCGCCGAGTACGACGCGCTGCCGGGTCTCGGGCATGCGTGCGGGCACAACCTGATCTCGGCGATCACGGTCGGCGCGGCCCGCGCGCTCGCGCCGTTGGCGGACGCGGCCGGGCTGACGATCGAGGTGTACGGCACGCCCGCGGAGGAGGGCGGTGGCGGCAAGATCGAGCTGCTCGACCGCGGCGCCTTCGCCGGGCTGGACCTGGCGATGATGGTGCACCCGGCGCCGGTGGACGTCGCGGAGGCCGAGCCGTTCGCGGTGTCGCACTCGCACATCACGTACCAGGGCAAGGCCGCGCACGCCGCGGCGTACCCGGAGCAAGGTGTCAACGCCGCCGACGCCTTCACGATCGCCCAGGTCGCGATGGGCCTGCTCCGCCAGCAGCTCCCGCCGACAGTGCGCGTGCACGGTGTGATGACGAACGGGGGAGAGGCCCCGAACGCGATCCCGGCCCGCACCGAGGGGCGTTGGTACGTGCGCGCCGAGTCGCTCGCACAGCTCGCCGAGACCGAGGAGAAGGTACGGCGCTGCTTCGAAGCCGGGGCGCTCGCCACCGGCGCCACGCTCGACATCGCCCCGGAGAGCAAGCCATACGCCGAGTTCCGCACGTACGAGCCCGCGTTGCAGGCGTACGTCAGCAACGCCGAGGCCCTGGGCCGAGTATTCGATCCGGGGACGCCGGCCCGCCGGATGAACCGCGCCTCGACCGACATGGGCAACGTGTCGCAGATCGTGCCGGCCATTCATCCGTATGTCGGGATCGGGTCGCTGCCGGCGCTGAACCACCAGCCGGAGTTCGCCGCGCACTGCGTCGGCGGCGACGCCGAGAAGGCACTGCTCGACGCCGCGACCGCGCTCGCGTGGACCGCGCTGGACATGGCCGTGGTGGATACGGCCGCGCGATGATGCGGACCGAGTCCGACTCACTCGGTCCGTACGACGTCCCGGCGAACGCCTACTGGGGCGTGCACACCGCGCGGGCGCTGACGAACTTCGCGGTCAGCGGCACCCCGGTCGGCAGTCATCGCGAACTCGTCGCCGCGCTCGGCGCGGTCAAGCTCGCCGCCGCCCGGGCGAACCACGACCTCGGCCTGCTCGATGACCGCCGCTACGCCGCGATCGCCCAGGCCGCCGAGGACGTGCGGACCGGGCAGCTCGACGACCAGTTCGTCGTCGACGTCCTCCAGGGCGGCGCCGGTACGTCGACGAACCTGAACGCCAACGAGGTGATCGCGAACCGTGCGCTGGAACTCCTCGGGCTGCCGCGGGCGGCGTACGACGAGGTGCATCCGCTCGACCACGTGAACCGGTGCCAGTCGACGAACGACGTGTACCCGACGGCGGTCCGGCTCGCGCTGATCGCGGCGATCGACCGGCTCAGCGGGGCGGTCGTGGCGCTGGCGGACGCGTTCGCGGCGAAGGCGGTGGAGTTTCGCGCCGTACCGAAGATCGGGCGGACGCAGTTGCAGGACGCCGTACCGATGACGGTCGGGCAAGAGCTCGGGGCGTTCGCGGTGACGTTGCGGGAGGAGCTGGCGCGGCTGGAGGACTCGCGCGGGCTGCTGTGCGAGATCAACCTCGGCGCCACGGCGATCGGTACAGGGATCACGGCGCATCCGGGGTATCGGGAGCGGGCGGTCGCGCAGTTGGCGGAGATCACCGGGCTGCCGTTGGTCGGGGCGCGGGACCTGGTCGAGGCGACCGGCGACACCGGGGCGTTCGTGCAGGTGTCGAGCGTGCTGAAGCGGATCGTGGTGAAGGCGTCGAAGATCTGCAACGACCTGCGGCTGCTGGCGTCCGGGCCGCAGGCCGGGCTGGCGGAACTGCGGTTGCCGGCCCGGCAGGCGGGGTCGAGCATCATGCCCGGCAAGGTGAATCCGGTGATTCCGGAGCTGGTAAACCAGGTCGCGTTCTGGGTGATCGGCACGGACGTGACGGTCACGATGGCGGCCGAGGGCGGGCAGTTGCAGCTCAACGCCTTCGAGCCGGTGATCTGCCATGGGCTCTTGCAGGGCTTTGCGTGGACAGCCGCGGCGTTCGACGCACTGCGAGAGCTGTGCGTCGACGGCATCACGGTCGACGAGGTCGCCCTCACAGCGGTTGCCGCGCGCAACGTAGGCCTCGTCACCGCGCTCACGCCGTACCTCGGCTACACCCGCTCCGCAGAACTCGCGAAGGCGGTCCTCGCCGGCGCGGGCGACGTACGTACCCTAGCCCTGGCTACCGGCGACCTGACGGCTGAGGAGCTGGACACCCTCCTCAGCCCGCAGGTTCTCGCCAATCTTCAGTGGCAGCAATGATCTGAGGTGCTGGTCGGGCGGGGTGCGTCGAGGGCTGGGTTCTGGTTGAAGAAGCCGCTGGGTTTGAGGGTGAAGCCGGTGTAGTCGACCGGCATGATCGGCCAGTCCTCCGGGCGCGGGAAATGCGTCAGGCCGAACGTGTGCCAGACGACGATGTCCGTCCCGTCGATGTCGCGGTCCGCCTGCGTCCAGGTGTCGATCCCGGTGTTTCCCCTGTTCTGGTTGACGAATCGCCCTGACGGGTAACGCTCGGCATCGTCCTGCGCCGTCACCCACAGGTGCTTCGTGGTGAACGCCGCCCGCCGCGCGATCGACGACGACGGATCGGCCAGCAGCGTCGGCTGCCCCTCGGGATGCAGTGTGTACCCGACCGGCTGCCCGAGCGCGTTCGTCACCTGCGGATTCACCAGCTGCCAGGTCCGCCCGACCGCCCCGTCCGCGAGCCGCGCCGCCTCACCTTCCGTCCGCAGCCGCGTCGCCTGCCGGGTGAACGCGTTGCCGTACGGGTTCTCGTCCGACACCGGCACCCGTACGGCGTCCACCTCGTCGACCGCGTTGCCGACTCCGTCGATCATCAGGTCGAGCCGCGCCGAGAACAGGTGCTGGTGGTACGGCGCCCCCACGCCCGGCGCGATCTCGCTCGCCCACGGATACCCGGCCCCGGGGTACGCCGACGCGAACACGACCCCGGTCGCCTTGCACTCGAGCTCGATCGTGCCGTCGAGGTACAGGTACCAGTAGAACCCGTAGTCGTAGTTGCCGACCGTGATGAAGAACGAGATCACCAGCCGCCGCTGCCGCCGGGTCGAGCTGGTGCCGTTGTAGGAGTCGGTGTGCTTCCAGAGCACCCCGAAGTCCTCCTCGTGCATACAGATCGCGTTCTCGATCGGCCGCGGCAGCCCGTTGTCGTCGGCAACGATCGCGTCGAAGTAGTGGATCTCGCCGAGGCAGTCGCAGCCGAGCGCCAGCGAGTTCGCCTCCTTGCCGAGCGAGTACTCGCCGGCGTCGAAGTAGTTCTGCCAGAACCGCACCGGCGACGGGTCGCCGTACGGCACCACCATCTCGGCGACCGAGGCGCGGTACACGATCGGCCGCACCCGGTCCTGGGACCGGTCGTGGAAGCCGAGCTGGTGCAGCGTCAGCCCCTCGACCTGGTCGAACCCGATCCGGAACTCCCAGTTCTCCCAGCGCACCAGGTCGCCCTCGACGGCGAAGCTCGGCCCGTCGGGCTGGGTGATCACGATCGGCCGCTGGCTGGTCCGCTCGGGCACCGTGCCCGGGCCGCGCTCGAAGTCGGCCCGGTCCAGCGGTACGTCGAACTCGCCGGCGTCGATCAGCTCGACGACCTCGCCGGTGTTCAGGTCGACGTACGCGACGATGCCGTCGATGGGATGTGCCCAGACGTTGTCGTCGTCGTCCAGCTGCAGGAACGACAGGCAGCGCACCAGCCGGCGCCCGTCCTCGCCGGGGAGCTCGAAGTGCCCGGCGCTGAGCGCGGAGATCCGGATCCGCTCGGGGGTGGTCAGGCCGCGGCGGGCCATCGCGGCGCACCACTTCTCGTCGGCCCAGAGGATCCGCTCGACCAGGTCGAACTCCTCGCCCATGATCGGCGGCTGTCCCTCGTCGACCAGGTCGACCTCGCGGCGGGACACGACCTCGCCCTCGGTCAGCGACACGACGACCTCGGTCACGATGCCCGTGCCGCGTTCGAGCAGTACCGAGCACACGCGCCGGTCCCAGGGCCGCCCGGGCTGCCAGGCGAGGACGTCCGCCTTGCCCGGTTCGGCGAGCTGGACCAGCGGGAAGCGGGTCGCCGGACCGATCAGGCCGGCCGCCTCCAGGATGCTGCGGTTGTGGTCGATCTCCGCGGCGCTCAACCGGTCGAGCGGGTGCGTCGGGCCGGTGGTACGGGCGAGGCCGGGGTTGGCGATGGTCGTCATGCGACGCCGCTCCTGTCGTGAGTGGTGTGGTCGGTCGGGTCGAGCGAGACGGCACGGCGTACGGGCGCACCGCGCAGGTAGCCGATGATGCCGAGGGCAAGCAGTACGACGAGCGTGCCGATCGTGAACAGCTCGAACGTGCCGCGGCTGACGCCCCAGACGTCGTGGAAGCCGTACTCGATGCCGAACAGCGGCTCGAGCGTGCCCGGGAAGATCGCGACCCAGGAACCGAGCACGATCCACGCGAAGCACAGCCAGCCCATCGCCGCGAACCACCGGTCCGGGACGGGCACGCGGAACGGGCGCGGGCGGTCCGGGTCGACCTTGCGCAGCCGGATCGCCGCCGGGATGACGAGCAGGTACGAGAGCAGGAACGTCGTGATCGCGATCGTGAGTACGACGCCGAAGATCGCCCCGGCGCTGCCGCTGACCTTCATCGCGACCAGCATGAACACGGTCGCCACGGTGCCGGACAGGAAGTTGACCCGCACCGGCGTACTCAGCCGGCGGTTGAAGATGCCGAAGAAGCCGCCGAAGAACGCGCCGTCCGCGGCCGCGATCGCCTGCATCCGGTCCGAGATGATCATCCACGCCGCGCCCTGCGTCATCAGGACGAACACCAGGCAGACGGACAGCCCCTTGAGCATCACGTCCGCCGCGCCGCCGTACACGCTGAACACAGTCGCGGTGGCGTCGAAGAACCCGCCGATGCCGGTGATCATGTCCTTCGGGACCACCAGCAGGATCGAGAAGATTGGCAGCAGGTAGCACAGCGCGGCGATGCCGCTGGACCGCAGGATCCCGAACGGTACGTCGCGCTTCGGGTTCTTCATCTCGCCGGCGGCGCTGTTGCCCGACTCGAAGCCGAGGTACGCGAAGAGCAGTAGCGGCGTTGCGCCGAACAGCCCGGTCAGCGTGGGGGAGAAGTCGTGGATCGACAGGTCCGCGATGCCGTTCTTGGCGGCGTACAGCGCCGCGGTGCCGACGAAGAAGATCAGCAGCGCCACCTTCAGGATCGCGCCGACGGTCGGCAGCCACTTGCCGTACCGCAGGCTGACGATCGCGGCGAGGACGGTCAGCCAGATGAAGACCAGCTTGAACACGTAGTCGGCCGTCGACCCGGCGGCGATCTTGGTGAGGTTGATGTTCCAGCCCTCGGTCGCGAGGAAGGCCATCGACCCGCCGACCCAGACCGGCTGTGTGACCCAGGTCAGCAACGCGGCAATCGCGCCGGCCTTGCGCCCGAAGGCGTCGCGGACCCACGTGTACGCGCCGCCCTCCTCGGTGAAGGCAGCTCCGGTCTCGGCGAAGATCAGGCCGTACGGGATCAGGAAGAGCGCGGCGAGGACGAGCGTCCACGTGAACGCCTCGGCGCCGTACGTCGAGACCTGGCCGAGCGTCTCGAGTCCGACCACGGCGGCGATCAGCAGGAACACCAGGTCGAACCGGCCCAGCGTCTTGAGCAGCTTGGACTCTTGCTCCTGGGCGAGAGCGGTGGGGGTGGCGGACATCGCGGTCCTCCTGTCAGTGGTGGACGGCGACGCCGTCGACGTAGGTGGCGAGTACGGTCACGGACGCGAGGTCCGCGGCTTCGAACGGGTCCTGGTCGAGGATGACCAGGTCGGCGGGCGCGCCGACGCGGAGCGTTCCGGTGCCGTCCAGCCGGGCGGCACGGGCGGCGCCCGCGGTGGCGGCGTGGAACGCCGTCGCCACGTCGATGCCCTCGTCAGGCAGGAGCGGAACGGTACGGGCGTGGTCGTCCTGTGCATGCGGATCGCCGTACGGCGCCGTCCGGTGCACGGCGACATGCATGCCCCACAAGGGATTCGGGCTGCTGACGGGCCAGTCCGACCCCATCGCCAGCTCCGCACCGGCCGCCCGCAGCGAGCCGAACGCGAAGTGGTGCCGGCGTTGGGCGTCGGTCAGGTACGGCAGCTTGGTCTCGACGAGGACCTGGTCCTCCCGCGCCCACAGCGGCTGGATGTTGGCGATCACCCCGAGCGCCGCCGGCCGCGGTACGTCGGCCGGGTCGATCAGGTCGAGGTGCGCGAGCTGATGGCGGGCGTCCGGGTGGCGTGGTGCCGCTTCGAGGGCGTCGAGGCACTCGCGGACCGCGCGGTCGCCGACCGCGTGCAGATGCAGGTCGAACCCCTCGGCCGCCAGCCGCTTCACGACCAGGCCGAGGAACTCCGGGTCCACGAAGCTGAGGCCGCGTTCGCCCGGACGGCCGTGGTAGTGGTCGATGACGGCGGCCGTGAGGTTCTCGCAGACGCCGTCCTGCATGATCTTCACCGCGCTCGCCTGGAAATGCGGCCACGCCTCGGCCTCCGCGCGGCGCTGCAACAGCCGGTCGACCTGCGTCAGATCCTCGTCGAGGTTCCACCAGAGTGCGCCGGTGACCTTGGCGGTCAGGCGGTCAGACTCGGCGGCCTCGCGGTACACAGGAAAGAGGTCCGGCATGCCGAGCATCTCGCCGACGGCGGCATCCTGCCAGCCGACGATCCCGAGCGAGTGCAGGTACCGCTGCGCCTCCAGGAGCGCGTCCACCAGCTCGGCCCGGCCTGGCTTCGGAACCAGGTCGGTCACCAGGTCGGCCGCCGACTCCATCAGGAACCCGGTGGCGTGGCCGTGCTCGTCCCGGTGGATGCGGCCGCCGGCCGGATCCGGGGTCGTGTCGTCGATCCCCGCGCGCCGTAACGCTGCGGAGTTGACCCAGACGCCGTGCGCGTCGTGCGACGTGAGTACGGCGGGACGCTCGCCGACGAGCCGGTCCAGCTCGGCGGCCGACGGGAAGCCGCCGGGGAACACGTCGCCGTACCGCCCCGACCCGAGGAACCACTCGCCGTCACCCGGCCGGTGCTCGCTGATCCGGCGGCGGTAGTCCTCGAGGCTGTGGAGGTCGTCCAGGTCGCAGCGCAACCGGTTCAGACCGGCCATCACGGGGTGCGCGTGGGCGTCGACGAACCCAGGCGTGACCACGCCCTCGACGACCTCGGTGCCGCGGTCGACGAGCGCGTCGCAGGCACCGCGACCGAGGGCGACGACGACGCCGTTCCGCACCGCGACGGCATCGGTCGGCGCGGTATAGGCGTCACGGCGGACGACGCCGTGGAACACCAGGTCGGCAGCCATCGTTGCTCCTTCCACCGAGTTCTTTGCTGCTCGTCGCAAAGAATTTGATCAGCTTCCTGTCATCGCACTGCAAAGTTCAGGTTTCGGCAATGTTTCAGAAGACTCGATTCTTTGATGCATGTCATAGATAATTCCGGGGTGGCGCGTCCCAAGGATCAACGTGAGCGGCGTGGCGACCTCGTCCGGGCGGCCGGGCGGGCGATCGCCGAGACCGGTGTCGCCGGCCTGCGCATCCGCGACGTCGCCGCCCAGGCGGGCCTGTCCGCGGGCCTGGTGACCTATTACTACCGCGACCTCGACGAGCTGGTGCTCGACGTCCACGCGGACGCCGTACGCCGCTTCTACTCCGCCCGCCGGGAGGCGATCGACCGGCTGGAGGACCCGCTCCGGCAGCTCGCCGAGCTGGTACGGCGGGGGACGCCGGACGACGTCGACGACCTGCACTTCCGGGTGCTGTACCAGCTCCACGTGCACGCTGCGCGGAGTTCCGCACACGCGGCGCTCATGAGTTCGCTCTGGGAACAGGAGGTGTCGCTCTACGAGTTGGTCCTCGCCCGCGGTGCCGAACGCGGCGTACTCGCGCTGCGGAGCTCGCCGCGGGAGATCGCCGAGACGGTGGTCGCGCTGGAGGACGCGGTCGGGCTGCATGTCGTCGGGCACAACGCCGCTGTGAGCGTCGAGCGCGCTCGCGGGCTGGTCGCGGCGCTCGTGGAGCGCGAGGTCGGATGCTCTCTTGTTACCGCAGTGTGAACTCGGCGGCAGTCATCGACTTTCCTGATCCAGGACGCGTATTTTCTGTGATGGACAGATGGCTCACACCCGGTCGATGGTGATCTGAACCGCCGAGTTCCAGGAGCACCCCATGAGCGCGACATCCGAGAGCACCCGCCGCGAGGCACTCGAGCACCGGACCATCGAGCACATCCCGGTCGACGAACGGCACGGTCGCTGGACCCAGCTGTTCACGATCTGGTTCGGCTCGAACATCATGCTGCTCACGGTCGCGACCGGCGTCCTGGCGACCGCCGTCTACCACCTGCCGGTCTGGGCCGCGATCCTCGCGCTGCTGATCGGCAACGTGGTCGGCGGCGTCGTGATGGCGCTGCACGCCGCGCAGGGTCCGCAGATGGGCGTGCCGCAGATGCTGCAGACGCGGGCCCAGTTCGGGTCGTACGGCAGCCTGCTGGTGGTCACGATCGTCGTGGTCATGTACACCGCGTTCTTCGCGTCGAACATGGTCCTCGGCGGCCAGGCGCTCGCGGACCTCACCCCGATCGGGGAGACGCCGGGCATCGTGCTGGTCGGGATACTCGGGGTCGTCGGCGCGATCTACGGCTACCGCGTGATCCACGCGATGGCCGGCGTACTGAGCGCGCTCGCGGGCCTCGCGCTGGTGGCCGCGTTCGTGATGCTGTTCGCCGTCGTCGGGCTGCCGTCCGGGACGATGTCGAGCGGGAGCTTCGGCTGGGCCGGCTTCATGGGCACGGTGTCGCTCGCCGCGCTCTGGCAGATCGCGTACGCGCCGTACGTCTCCGACTACACCCGCTACATGCCGAAGGACACCGGCGTCCGGGCGGCCTTCTGGGCGACGTACGCCGGCTGCGTGCTCGGCTCGCTGTTCCCGATGCTGCTCGGGGCGTTCATCGGCGCGGCCTGGCCGGACGCCGACACGGTCACCGGCGTCCACACGGCCGGTGGTGCGATCGGTGCGGTCGTCCTCGCGATCTTCGCGATCAGCATCGCCGCCACCAACGCGATGAACCTGTACTGCGGGGCGCTGTCCAGCCTCACCATCGGGCAGACGCTCCGGCCACGCTGGCAGCCGGGCGCCGGCACCCGGATCGCGGTCTGCACCGTGATCTTCGCGGTCGCGCTCGTCATCGCGCTGGCCGGCAAGGGCAACTTCCTGGAGAACTTCGAGAACCTGATGCTCCTGCTGCTCTGCGTGCTGATCCCGTGGACGGCCGTCAACCTGGTCGACTACTACCTGATCCGGCACGGCGAGTACGACATCCCGTCGCTGTTCACGACGAACGGCGGGGTGTACGGGAAGGTCAACGTCCCGGCGGTCGGCTGTTACGTGCTCGGGATCGCCGTACAGGTCCCGTTCCTGTCCAACGCGCTCTTCACCGGGCCGGTCGCGAAGGCGCTGGACGGCGTGGACATCTCCTGGATCGTTGGACTTGCCATCATTGCCCCGGTCTACTACGTGTGGGTACGGGCGACGACGGGTGCACGCGCGCGGATCGCCGCCGAACCGGTGACCACCCAAGGGGACCATGCATGAGCAACCGGACCTACGAGAACTGGCAGGACCTCGCGGCGAAGCTCGAGACGCCTTCGCTCGCCTGGATCGACGGCCCGGTCCCGGCGCTGCGCGGCGCCACCCGCCCGACGGTCGACCCGGCGACCGGCCTGGTGCTCGTCGACGTTGCCGAGTGCGACGCGGACGACGTGGATCGGGCCGTCGCGGCTGGACGGCGCGCGTTCGAGGCCGGGCACTGGTCGAGGGTGCATCCCCGCGAGCGGGCCGCGGTCATGATGCGCTGGGCGGATCTCGTGGTCGAGAATCTCGACCAGCTGGCGCTGCTCGACTGCCGGGATGCCGGCAAGCGGATCGTCGACACCGCGTCGATCGACGTCCCTGGATCTGCGGCAATCCTGCGCTGGTACGCCGAGAGCCTCGACAAGGTGTACGGCGAGGTCGCGCCGACCGGGCCCGGTGACCTGGCAGTCGTCACCCGCGAGCCGCTCGGCGTGGTCGCGGCCGTCGTACCGTGGAACTATCCGCTCGAGATGGCGGTGTGGAAGCTCGCGCCGGCGCTTGCCGCGGGCAACAGCGTCGTACTCAAACCGGCCGAGGACTCGCCGCTGTCGGCGCTGCGGCTGGCCTCGTTGGCGGCCGAGGCCGGCCTCCCCGAGGGCGTGCTGTCCGTTGTGCCCGGGAGCGGACCCGTTGCCGGCGCGGCGCTCGGGCGGCATCACGATGTGGATGCGGTGACGTTCACGGGGTCGACCGCCGTCGGGCGGTTGTTCCAGACGTACGCCGGTGAGTCGAACATGAAGCAGGTGTGGCTCGAGGCCGGCGGAAAGAGCGCGGTCGTCGTACTGGACGACGTCCACGATCTCGACGCGGTCGCGGACGGTGTTGCCGCGGGCATCTTCACGAACTCGGGGCAGGTGTGCTCCGCCACCTCGCGGCTCGTCGTACAGCGGGGTGTCGCGGAGGAACTGATCGGCCGGGTGGTCGAGCGGGCGGCCGCGATCGTGGTCGGCGATCCGCTCGACCCGGCGACGCAGATGGGTCCGCTGGTCAGCGAGCGGCAGGCGCAGCGGGTGCTGGCGCTGATGGAGCGCGGCGCGTCGGAGGCGGGGCAGGCGTACGGCGGCGGCGTGGTCGACGGGGCGGCGACGACCTGCTTCGTCCGGCCGCAGGTGCTGGCCGGGGTGGCGCCGGACGCGTCGATCGCGCAGACCGAGGTGTTCGGGCCGGTGCTGACCGTGCACACCGTCGGGAGTGAGGACGAGGCGGTCGCGGTGGCGAACGGTACGCCATACGCGCTGGCGGCCGGGCTGTGGACCGACGACCTGCGCCGGGCGCACCGGGTGTCGCGCCGGCTGCGGGCCGGCACGGTCTCGGTGAACTGCGTCGACGCGCTGGACGTGTCGACGCCGTTCGGCGGGTTCGGCCACTCCGGGTACGGGCGGGATCTCTCACTGCACGCGCTGGACAAGTTCACCGGGTTGAAGACGACCTGGTTCCACCATGGGTGACACCTACGAGTACGTCGTGGTCGGCGGCGGTACGGCGGGTGCGCTGCTCGCCACTCGGCTCGCGGAGGCGGGCCGCGAGGTGGCGCTCGTCGAGTGGGGGCCCGACGACGAGCACGAACCGCGGGCGCGGGAGCTGCGGCGCTGGGACGAGATGCTCGAGGGGGAGTACGACCTCGACTACCGCTCGAAACCCAACGAGTGCGGCAACTCGCACCTCCGGATGGCGCGGCTGCGGATCCTCGGCGGCTGCTCGACCGCGAACACGATGATCGCCTGGCGCCCGCTCCCCGGCGACCTCGAGGAGTGGGTCAGCCTCGGCGCCGACGGCTGGGGCCCGGACGAGATCCTCCCGCTGTACGACCGCCTCCGAACCCCGATCCACCCGGTCGCGGAGGCAGACCGCAACCCGTACGTCGCCGACGTCGTCACCAGCGCCACAAAGGCCCTCGGCGTACCGGAACAGACCCACTGGAACGACGGCCGCCGCACCGACTCCGCCAACGGCACCGGCTTCTTCGAACTCGGCTACACCCCCGAAACCAACCTCCGCTCCTCCACCTCCATCCACTACCTCCACCCATCCCGCACCACACCCACCGGCCCCAAGGTCCTCCTCGGCCTCCGAGCCGTCCAACTCCTCCTCGACCACCCACCCGCCCCCAGGCCCCCCGCCCCAAGGCCCGCCGCCCCCTCGACCGGGTCCGCCGCCCCTCCCCCCGTGTCCGCCGCCCACGCCACGGGGTCCGCCGCCTCCGCCTCCTCCTCCTCCGCCTCCGCCTCCTCCGCCTCCTCCGCCTCCTCTGCCGCCGCCTCCGCCTCTGCCGGCGGTGGGCCGCGTGTGATGGGGGTGCGGGTGCGCGACGGCGAGGGGGTTGAGCGGGAGATATTCGCTCGGCGGGAGGTGGTCCTGTGTTGTGGGGCGATCGACTCGCCGCGGTTGCTTCAGCTGTCGGGGATCGGTCCGCGTGAGGTGCTCGACGCCGCTGGTGTGCCGGTGGTGGTCGACCTGCCCGGCGTCGGCGAGAACCTGCAGGACCACGTGGAAGGCCTCGTCGTCTGGGAGGCGAAGACAACACCCCCGGACGTCTGCGCGAGCGGCTGGGACGCCGGCGCGATGATCACCCTCGGCCCGGACAACCGCCCCGACGTGATGATGCACTTCCCGGTCGAGCCCTGGGCCGTCCACGCCGAGCGCTACCTCGCCGACCACGCCGAGCCACCCCTCCCCGAACACATCGTCGCGATCGCCCCGAACGTAGCCCGCCCCCGCAGCCGCGGCCGGGTCTGGATCGAGTCCTCCGACCCCGACGCCCCACCCGCGATCGACTACCGCTCCTTCACCGACGACGACGGCTACGACGAACAGATGCTGCTGGAGGGCGTCCGCCTGGCCCGCCGCATCGCCGCCGAGGAACCCATGCGCTCCTGGCTCGTCCGAGAGGTCTTCCCCGGCGAACACGTCGAAGGCACCGAACTCTCGACCATCGAGCGCGACATCCACCAAACCGTCTACCACGTCAGCGGCACCTGCGGCATCGGCCCCGTCGTAGACCCACACCTCCGAGTCCACGGCGTACAAGGCCTCCGCATCGCCGACGCCTCGGTCTTCCCGACCCTCACCTCGGTCAACCCCGTCGTCACCGTCATGCTCGTCGCCGAACGCGCCGCCGACCTCCTTCTCTTGCCCTGACCCCAGGGGCAACGTTGGACACTACGTGCATGATCTTCACCCCCGCCGAACTCACCTACCTCACCGAGCAACCCCTCGGCCGCCTAGCGACCGTCTCACCCGCCGGCGACGTCCAGAACAACCCCGTCGGCTTCTTCGTCGACGCCGACACGATCACCATCGGCGGCCACGCGCTCGGCGCGTCCAAGAAGTTCCGGAACATCCAGCAGGGCAGCACAGTCTCCCTGGTTGTCGACGACCTCGCGTCGATCGATCCGTGGACTCCGCGCGGCATCGAGATCCGCGGCTCCGCGGTCGCGGTGACGGACGTCGACCCACCGCTGCCGTACTTCTCCCGCGAAATCATCCGCCTGATCCCGGCGACGATCATCGCCTGGGGCATCGACGGCCCGCGCGCGACCCGCACGATCGATCAGGAATCGAGAAGCGACCCCGGCCGCGACTTCCTAGCTTAGAGGCATGACAACTCTTGACAGTGTGATTCTGGAAGCAACCGACGTCGCATCGACCGAGAAGTTCCTGGCGGACGCCTTCGGCCTCGCCGAGCAGGTACGGGTCCGCGAGTCCGCCGCCGCATCGAACGGATTCCGCGGCTTCACCTTGTCCCTGACCGTGGCCCAGCCGAGCACGGTGACCAGCCTGTTCGACAGCGCGGTCGCCAACGGTGCGACGGTGATCAAGCCGGTCACCAAGTCGCTGTGGGGGTACGGCGGCACCCTCCAGGCCCCGGACGGGACCATCTGGAAGATCGCCACCTCCGCGAAGAAGGACACCGGCCCGGCCACCCGCGCGATCGACTCCGTCGTCCTGCTGCTCGGCTGCGACGACGTTGCCGCGAGCAAGAAGTTCTACGTCGACCACGGCCTGACCGTCGGCAAGAGCTTCGGCCGCAAGTACGTCGAGTTCGAGGGCGGCGGCCAGGTGAAGCTGGGGCTCTACGCGCGCAAGGCGCTCGCCAAGGACGCCGGCGTACCGATGGAAGGCGATGGATCGCACCGCATCACGCTGGCCGCGGACGGAAGCAGCTTCACCGACCCGGACGGCTTCCAGTGGGAGTCCAACTAGTACGCGGTGCGAAGGCAGCCGAGGCCTTGGTGGCATCCTGCAGCAGCGCGTTGGTGAACGGGATGCCCGCGATGGCGGCGAGCGCGGCCGACCACCCGGCGACGAAGTACTCCCAGCCGTCCACGCACCGCAACCCGGCCGCGCCCGCCTGCTGCAGGAACGTCAGCGGGCCGCGGTAGTTGAAGTCCCACGCGACCGCCCGCTCCGGGAAGGCCGTTGCATCCGGCAACGGTGAAGCCGCCGAGGTCTTCCCCAGCCCGGTCGCGTTGACGATCACCGAACCCGGCGGAGCATCCGCCACGATCGCCGCCACCTCGTCGGCGTCGGACGTGAGCAGCAGCGGTACGGCGTCCTCCGCGAGACCGAGCCCCGCGCACACGGTACGGAGCGCCGCCAGCGAGCTCGCCGTACGACCGACGACGGTGAGTTGCCGGCGCGACGGCCGAAGGACCGGCCTGCTCTGCTCCAGCGACGTGCCGACGTCCAGGCAGACGGCGAGCAGCAGCGCGGTCGCCGCGCCGCCGGCGCCGATACAGACGACGTGCTCCGCGTCGAGCGACCCGCCCGGATCGAGGATCGTTGCCAACGACAACGGATCCCGCGCGTACGCCCGCGGCGTCCCGGACACGGCGAGGCAGTTGAACTCGTGCGTCAGCCCGGCGAGCGGATCGCTCGCGTCCAGCAGCTCGTGACAGGCCTCGAAGATCCGCAGCTTGTGACTGGTCACGACCGCACCGTGGATCGCCGGGTTCGCGCACAGGTCCGTCACCACGCGGCGCAGCTCGTCCGGCCGCACGGTCTCGGGAAGATCGAGACCGCGCAGCTCGGTCCCCGGCACGAGCGACGGCGCCCACGCCGGATGCACCCGATGAATGCTCGACCCCGCCGTACTGATCCCGATGAACACGATCAGCGGCGCGCCACGGTACGCCGCCAACTCGTCGGGTCGCAGCACCCGACCGACCGCACCATCCACCCGGGCATCCTAGGACAGCCCACCGACAGGGGACGGTGCGATCGGAGCGGCGCGGTCAGCGGGTGTGCGGGCGGTGGCCGGGTTCCTGGTGCGGTGTCTGCTGGACGGTCGGGACCACCGGCGGCGGGAGGGTCGCCACCTCGTGCTGTTCGAGTGCGAACTGCGCGACGGTGTCGTCGTACGTCGGGATCCCCTGGGGGAACGAGCGCTTGCCCTGGCCGTCGAGGCGGAGCGCCGACGTGAGGTCCCCGACGGTGGCGCGTCGCCAGGCGCTGATGTTCGGTTCGCGGACACCGAAGCGGCGTTCGAGGAACTTCAGCGTCGACGTGTGGTCGAAGACCTCGCTGCACACCCAGCCGCCCTGGCTGAACGGCGACACGACGATCGTCGGGACGCGGAAGCCCAGGCCGATCGGCCCGGCGATACCACCGGCCGAGGCGGGCAGCGGCGACACCGTGACGTACTCGTCCGGCGTGCCCGGCGGCGGGACCGGCGGGGCGACGTGGTCGAACCGGCCGTCGTTCTCGTCGTACGTGATCACGAACATCGTCTTCTGCCACACCTCGGGGGTGGAGGCGAGCGCGTCGAGGATCGTCGCGATGTACTCCGCTCCGCCGGCGACCAGGTTGTTCGGTCCTTCGGCGCCCTCGGGCAGGCCGTAGACGTTCGGCAGGTACTGCGCGTCCAGCCAGGTGACCGACGGCAGTTCGTCGCGCCGGATCACGTCCGCGACCATCGAGGGGGAGTACCGCACCATGCCGTTGTCGTACAGCGGGTCGCCCGGCTTGGCCTCGGCGAAGTTCTTGAACCAGCCGTGGCCGGTGTCGTACGGGTTGGCGGTGAAGTACTTCCAGCTGACCCCGGCGCGCTGCAGGCGTTCCGGGTACGTCGTCCAGGTGTAGAGCTGCTTCGGCGCGGAACTGTCCAGGACCGGGCCGTTCCCGAGCCCGTGCGGGTCGAGGGTGCCGCTCATCGCCATCACCCGGTTCGGGTGCGTCGGGCCCATCACCGAGCAGTGGTAGTTGTCGCAGACGGTGAACGCGTCGGCGAGCGCGTAGTGGAACGGCAGGTCCTCGCGCGTCAGGTACCCCATCGTGAACGGCCCGTGCGCGCCGTCGCTGGCGGTGTGCTCCACCACCCAGTTGTCCATCGCGCCGTTGTTCCACGACTTGTGCTGCACGTCCCACGCGTGGCCGGTGCCGTACGCCTTCGCGGAGTTCGTGGTCTTGGTGTTCTGCCGGAACGGCATCAGGTAGCCGTCCGGGTGGTTCGGGTCCGGCTGCCGGAACACCGACGCGCCGGACGGCAGCCGCAGCGCGGTCGGGTCGTCGAACCCGCGTACCCCGCGCAGCGTGCCGAAGTAGTGGTCGAACGACCGGTTCTCCTGCATCAGGAAGATGACGTGCTCGATCTGCCGCAGCGACCGGAGCTCCGGCGCGGGCGCTGCGAGCGCCTTCTGCATCGACGTGGGCAGCGCCGTCACCGCGGCCGCACCGGCGGCCGCGCCCAGCAGGCGCCTACGGGTGATCCCTTGCGTTTCCACCATGCTCCACAGCAAAGACCGCGTACGGCGCCCACCGCAGGAAGCGGATGTGCCGTACTGGTGAACACTGCCGAGCCCCACGGTTGCGCGCACTCAGCTGGGTTTCAGGATCTCGGTCACGGGAGCAGCGTCGCGAGGTCCGGGAGACGCTCGTACAGTTCGGGCAGGCCGCGTACGCCGTTCAGCGCCGACTCCTGCGACAGCGCCAGGTCCGGCCCGGTGCTCGCCTCGACGCCCGCGAGGCAGCGGAGGATGTTCCACCGCGTGTGCCCGAGCCAGCCGCCGACCAGGTACACGAACCAGCTCGGTCCCGACGGCGGCAGCGTGCCCCCGCCGGCGGCGTACCCGTCGAGGACCGCACGGAAGATCGCCGGCTCGATGTCGTCCAAGCCCGGCCCCTTCGCCAAGCTCAGCGCAGTCGAGCCGAGCTCGCCGGACAGGTCGAGCAGCCCCGAGAGCTCCCAGTCGAGCACCACCGGCCTGCCGTCCCGAGCGAGCAGGTTCCACGGCTGGATGTCCTTGTGGGTCAGTACGACGGGACCGGGCCGCTCGCAGGTGTCGACGTACCGCGCGATCGCGAGGAACGTCTCAACCCGCGAAGCCAACTCATCAGCCCAGGGCTGCCCCGTCTTCAGGGCCTGCTCGGCGAGCTCGGGCCAGTCGTCCGCCGTGGGCTCGTCCACCGCCCCGTGAGGCCACTCGACGTCGAGCGCGTGAATCCGCGCGAGGATCTCACCCACCTCGAACCCGTACGCCGCCGCCACCGGCGCCTCAGGCACCTTCTCACCCTCGACCCACCGGTGCACGAGCACGTTCCGATCGGCCGAGACCGGCTCCGGCATCGGAACCCCGGCCGCGAACGCCGCCCGCTCGAACCTGAACACATCGTCGACGTAGTACGGCCAACGCCGATCCGCCAGATTCAACTCCTTGACCGCGAACGACCCCTGCTCGGTGTCGTGCCGATACACCCGATTCGCGAACCCACCCTCGACCCGCTCCATCAGGACCGGGTGTTCGGGTAGGTGACGGCTCGGAGGACCTTCGCGGGGGCGCCGGCGGCGACGGAGTACGGCGGGATGTCGCGCGTGACGACGCTGTTGGCGCCGATCACGCATCGCTCGCCGATCGTCACCCCGCTCGTGACGACCACGTTCGCCCCCAGCCAGACGTTGTCGCCGATCCGGGTCGGCCCCTTGGAATCGAACCCCTGCCACGGCACCGGCCGGTCCGGATCGTCGTACCGATGATTGGCGTCGGTCACGAAGCAGCCGTTCGCCAGCATGCAGTGCGATCCGATCTCGACCAGGTCGAGGGCGGCGACCATCACCGCGATGTTCAGGAACGTCCCGTCGCCGATCCGCACCCGCCCGTTGTCGCCGACGGTGATCCACACGTTCGGCTCGAACATCGCGTTGGCGCCGACCTCGAGCCGGCCGTCCTGCAAGGCCTCCAGCACGTTCCCGTGCAGCGGCCACCGCGCGAACGCCTCGCGCCGCATCAGCTCCCAGTGGATCCGCCCGCGGTTCCAGGGCAGCGAGTTCCGCTGGTACCAACGCCACTTCTGCGCCCAGACCTTCAGCTGACCCCGGAGCTCCTCCACCCGCGCCAGGCTACGCGGTCCCTGCGCAGGACGCTGCGTCTCGCTCCCCGGAGTCCACGACCTACGCACCGCGAACGGCACCAGCGCTGGCTAGGTCCTGAGTTGCTGGATCATGGCGAGGTCGTCGCGGATGGCCCACCGTTCGCAGATACGTCCGCCGCGGAGGCGATAGGCGAAGGCGACGTCCCGGGCGACCGTTCCGGCGGTCAGGTCGACGCCGCGGAAGGGGCCGCCGGGCCAATACATCTCACGGCGGCCGAACTGGACGACGAGGTCGCCCTCGGCAACGACCGACGTCTCGAGCCATCGTGCCGGATGGATGTCGCGCCTGGCCCGCAGGAGGAACTGGCGGGTTCCTTCCAGCCCGCTCGGCATCCCAGGGGCAAGAGCGTGATTCACCATGTCCGGCGTACACAGCTCGTCGAGCCGTTCCAGGTCACCGATGCCGTTGCCCAGCTCGTCGAATTCCCGCACGACCGCCTTGTGCCCCTCGATGTCCATCGGACCTCCCACGCCCCAGCGCTACGCTGCTTCCGAAGAGCTTAGTAGCGGACCTGGGCTGAGAGGTCGAGGCCTCTGCCGGAGGGGGCCAGAAGGGTCAGTTGGTTGTGGTCGATGGTGTAGGAGACTGCGGGTTGGAAGGTGGCCAGCATCGCGGCCTGCATGGCGGCGGATTCGGCTGTGCAGGCGCGGTTGCTGACGGCGACGTCGGTGAAGCTCAGCTCTGTGTTGTTGCGGGTGACGGTGCCGGTGACGTCGTTGCCTCCGGTCCAGCCGGTGAGGCGCCCGTCGTCGAAGCGGATCCACGCCGCTTCGGTGCGGCCGTAGCCCTGGCGTGCGTCGGCGTTGGTGATGGTGGTCACGACCGTCCATTTGACGCCGTCGAGCGGGAAGTCCGGTTCGGCGACCATGCGGTCCAGCAGCGTGATCGTCGTACCGCCTGAAGTGAGAGTGAGCTCGTCGCCGCTCAGCCGCCAGGCGGGTCCGCTGGTCAGGAACGCCTCCAGCCACTCCTCTTGGTCCCGGAGCGGCGGCTCGCAACCGACCTGCGTCCCGCCGATCCCGGGGATCGACAGGCGTCCCCCGGTCAGCAGCTCGCCCGCCGCGGCAGCAGTACCCAGGCTGTTGCAGCCGACGTGCGCTCGCACGATGTCCCACACTCGCGGGTCGCCTTCGTTCTTGTTGGGCTGCCGCGCGAACCCGAGCCGGATGCGCGTGTTCGGCACCAGTTGCTTGGGCTTTCCGTTCTCGTCCACCGAGGTCGACAGGTAGGTCCTGCCCAGCGGTGAACGGGCCGAGCCGTCCAGGACCGCGACCGCGGATCTGAACTCGCGCAAACGGTTCAGCAGTACGTCGGGGTCCTGGATGCCTGACCGATGCAGCCTCGGCCTGCCGTCGCGCGCGACCCGGATGATCGTGCTGGGGCCGTAGGCGGTGGCCGGCCTACGTTGGTCGTCGGCGTCGATGATCATCTGGCTGCGGGCGGGGAACTGCGCGCGGGCCTCGGCAGCTGAGGCCGCCGGGGCCTCGCCGGTCCGATTGGCGCTGCTTCCGTACAGGAACGGATGGCTCTCCCAGAGGAACCAGGTCGGTCCCCAGGACCCGTCGAAGAACAGCACCCAGCCGTCCTTGACCGCCGGCGCCAGCCACTCGGGCATCGTCGGATCCGGCCGGATCGGCGCCAGCACGGTGATCCGCTCGGCGAGCGCGAAGTCGACCATCGCAAGAGAATCAGTGCGCAAATCGAGGCACCGGAACAGCCGATCGTGCGAGGCCTCGGTATGCACCGAGACCCCAACGGGTTGGCCGGCCGGCCGCCCCTTCAGTCGATTCACCACCCGCGCATCGCGGGCGATCACGCCGTACGTCAGCGGACTGGGATTGGCGACCACCACCGCCAGCCCCTCCCGCAACGCCTCGACCCCGTACATCAGCGCAGCCTCGAACTCAGGCAGGTCCATCACCGACATACCCCAAGTATCAGCCGGGTTCAGATCTGGTTGGTGCCTCCGTCGACGTAGATGTTGGTGCCGACGATGTAGCTGCTCTCGTTCGAGGCGAGGAAGGTTACGGCTGCGGCGGCTTCGTCGGGGCGGCCCATGCGGCCCTTGGCCACGGTTGCGGCGACGTTTTCCTTGACGGCACGGGCGGTTTCTTCGTCGCCGAAGGCGGCGGTGCCGCCGGGGGTTTCGATCCAGGCCGGCGAGACCACGTTGACCCGGATGCCGCGGTCCTTGAGTTCGTTCGACCACGTCCGGGCGAAGGATCGGACGGCCGCCTTCGACGCGGCGTACGCGCCGAACGCTTCCACCCCGCGGTCGCCGGCGGTCGAGCCGACGAGGACGATCGAGGCTCCGTCGTTGAGCAGCGGCAGCGCCTTCTGCACGGTGAACAGCGTGCCTCGGACGTTGACCGCGAAGGTCTGGTCGAAGTGCTCCTCGGTGGTTTGCTCCAGCGTCACGAACGTACCGATCGCCGCGTTCGCCACGAGTACGTCGAGCCCGTTGCCGCGGGCCCGAACCGCTGCGTAGAGCCGGTCCAGGTCGTCCAGGTTCGAGATGTCGCCGACGACCGCCGTCGCCCGGTCCGTTCCGATGGTCTTGACGGCGGCCTCCAGTTCGGCCTCGCGCCGGCCGGTGACGAACACGTACGCGCCCTCGTCCGCCAGTCGTACGGCGGTGGCCAGGCCGATGCCGCTGCTTCCGCCGGTGACCACCGACGTCTTGCCATCCAGCTGTCCCATAGGGGTTGCTCCGTCACTCTCGCTGTCAATCGTTCGACATCGATACTGCTGGAGTCGGGTAGTACGATCCATAACGTTGAGTCCAAGATTCTTTATGTATCGTCCAGGGAGGCCGCCGGTGCTCGGTTTTGGGGATCCAGTGGCTGACGCGATCGGCCTGCTCCGGCCCCGCACGGTGATCGGGCCGAGCCTCCGGGCCGTCGGCGAGTGGGCGTTGCGCTTCGACTCGTTCGTCCACGTGCGGATCGGCGGCCTGGTGCGCGGCACGTGCTGGCTGATGCTCGAAGGGCGCGAGCCGGTGCTCCTGCGGGAGGGCGACACCTTCATGCTGGGCAACCCGCCGCCGTACGTGCTCGCCAGTGGGCTCGAGGCGAAGCCGCGCCCGGCGGCGCCGGTCTTGGCAAGGGCTGACGACGGGTTCGTGCGGATCGGCCCGTCCTCCGAGCAGGACCTCTACCTCTGCATCGGGCACATCGCGTTCGACGACAGCAACGCGGCCCTGCTGACCGATCTTCTGCCGCCGCTCGTGATCGTCCGCGAGACCGACCCG
The DNA here is from genome assembly GCF_042730855.1 of Kribbella sp. NPDC059898. Taxonomy (NCBI): domain Bacteria; kingdom Bacillati; phylum Actinomycetota; class Actinomycetes; order Propionibacteriales; family Kribbellaceae; genus Kribbella; species Kribbella sp. NPDC059898. The sequence continues at coordinate 58,548 of NZ_JBHWKR010000002.1, read as the reverse complement.
CACGGCAAGCGGCTCGCGCAACTGATCGACCAACTGGCGACCGAGGTCGGGGTCACGGCGGCAGGCGGTCCGCTGGTGCAGAACCACCTCGCGCAGATCCTGCTCGTCCACATGCTGCGTGCGCACGCCGGCCAGACAGATCGACCGACCGGCTGGCTGGGCGCCCTCAACGAGGACGGCATCGGTACGGCGCTGCGCGCGATGCACGCCGACCTGTCCCACGCGTGGAGCCTGAAGGAGCTCGCCGAGATCAGCCACATGTCGCGTTCCGCGTTCGCGCAGGCGTTCAAGAGCCACGTCGGTGTACCGCCGATGGAGTACCTGATCCACTGGCGCATGAGCCTCGCGCGCGACGCGCTCGTCCGCGACACCCTGTCGATCGCCGAGATCGCACGGGCCACGGGTTACCTGTCCGAGAGCGCGTTCAGTACGACCTTCCGCCGCGTGGCCGGTTCGTCGCCCGCACAGTTCCGGAAACAGGCGCGGCAGTGGCCTAGTACTTTCGGCCAGGGTACGAACCAGTCGCGCGCGTGATGTGGAAGGACGGCCCTGATCGGCAGAGTGACAGCCGTCAGAAACGTGTGCCGGCTGGAGGGAAAGTCAGGATGCGAAAGGTCGTGACCATCGCCGTGGCTGTTGCCGCAATGGCAGCAGCGACGGTCTCGGGGGTTTCGCAGGCGAGGACGGTGACTGCCGCGGAGCCGAAGCAGGACATCAAGTGGGGCGAGTGCGACAAGGATGTCGGTGACGGAGTGCCGTTGCCGGCGGGAATGCAGTGCGGGACGCTGAAGGTCCCGTTGGACTACCAGAAGCCCGAGGGCCGCACGATCGACATCGCCGTCTCGCGGCTGCCCAGCAAGAACCCGGAGAAGCGGCGAGGCATTCTGCTGACGAACCCGGGCGGTCCGAGCCCGGGGCTGGGCTACCTCGCGTTCCTGGTGGCGGTGAAGATGCCGCAGGCCGTGCTCGACAGCTACGACCTGGTCGGCTTCGACCCACGAGGGATGGGCCGGAGTACGCCGGTGAAGTGTGACCTGACCGAGGAACAGCAGCTCTTCGGCAACATCCCGCCGTACGCGCGGAACGCGGCCGACGTCGCGCAACGGGCCGAGCAGTCCCGGAAGATCGCCGAGCAGTGCGCGGCCTCGGACACCGCCTGGATGCTGCCGTACGTCAGCGCCAAGAACACCGCGCGCGACATGGACAGCATCCGGACCGCGCTGGGCGAGCAGAAGACGTCGTACCTCGGTGCGTCCTGGGGCACGTACCTCGGTTCCGTCTACGCCACGATGTTCCCGAACCGGACCGACCGTGTGGTCCTGGACAGCAACCTCGGGCCGGCCGGGTGGGACTACCAGAGTCAGCGGCTGTGGTCGCAGGGCATGGACGACCGGTTCCCCGACTTCGCGAAGTACGTCGCCGCCAACTACCGCGAGTACGGCCTCGGTCGTACGGCGGCCCAGGTGAAGGCGACGTACCTGCGGCTGGCGGCGCGCCTGGACCGGACGCCGGTCAAGGGGCCCGACGTCGTGTGGGACGGGGCGTTGTTCCGGCTGATCACGTTCGGCTACTCGTACGGCGCGACGCAGCTGGCCACCCTCGCCGAGGTCTTCAAGGCGCTCGAGGCGAACCAGCCGCCGGCGCCGCTGCCCGCGGGCGTGACCGCCAAGGCGACGGCGGCCGACGTGGACAACCTGATCTCGGCTCGCTACTACATGATCTGCAACGACTCGCACTGGCCGACGTCGCCGGCGTCGTACCAGCGGAACGTCGCTGTCGACCGGGTCCGGTATCCGCTGTTCGGTGCGGCCGGGGCGAACATCAACCCGTGCGCCTACTGGCCGAAGCCGGTCGAGGAGCCGGTGCGGGTCGGCGGCGACGGCCCGTCGAACGTGCTGATGGTGCAGAACCTCCGCGACCCCGCGACCCCGCTGGCCGGCGCCGAGCGGCTGCGGAAGGCGTGGGGCGACCGGGCCCGGATGGTGACGGCAGACCAGGGCGGGCACGGTGTGTACCTGCTGAACAAGAACCAGTGCGCGAACACGGCCGCGACGTCGTTCCTGCTGACGGGCCGGCTGCCGGACCGCGACTACCACTGTTCCGCGGACGCGGCACCCCGCTGAGACTCCACGAGGAAAGGCGAAATATCCGGTGATCCGACGTACCGACCGGACCTTGGGCCGCATCCTGATCGCCCTCGAGGTCGTGGCGCTGGTGGGCTTCAACGGCGACGAAGCGGTACGCCGGTTGATCCTGCACGACCAGGTCACACCGGGCGCCCTGGTGTTCTTCGGGTCCGGGGCCGTGATCAGCGCGCTGGCGCTGCTGCGGCGCCGGTACCCGGGAGCGATCATGCAGATCGTGGCCGCCGCGTTCGCGGTCTCGCTGATCTGCAGCGCGGTCGGCTTCTTCGCGAAGCCGGCCGCCCCGTTTGGCGGTGACGGCGAGACCGTCGGGCTGGTCCTGCTGATCGGAGCCGGTTGCCATCGGCTCCGATCCCGGCCGGCGATCGCGGTCGCGATCGTCGGCGGGCTGGCACTCGTCACGGCGCCGATGCTCCGCTACGGCAGGGATTCGACCACGCTCACCCTCGCGGTGTTCTGGACGATCCTGTGGGGCTGCAGCGTCGCGATCGGGCTGATGCTGCGGGACGCCGACACGCGGCGCGAGGCCGAGCTCGTGGCGGCGCGGAACCGGGAGCGGCTCGCGCTCGCCCGGGAGCTGCACGACCTGGTCGCCCACCACATCACCGGGGTGGTGGTCCGGACCCAGGCGGCCCAGGTCGTGCTGGCGGACGGCCCCGAACAGCAGGTGCTGCGCGAGATCGAGGGCGCCGGCGCCGAGGCGCTGGCCGCCGTACGACGCCTGGTGACGATGCTGCGGAGCCCTGAGCAGACTGTCCCGCTCACCTCCGACGGCTTGGTGGCCGCTGTAGAGGCAGCCGTTGCGGATCACGCGAACGTCGACCTGCGGCTCGCGCCGGGCCTGGAGGACCTGACCGTCGCACCGGAGACGGTGTCGACCGTGCATCGCATCGTCCTCGAGTCGTTGACGAACGTCCGCAAGCACGCGCCGGACGCCCGGACGGTCACGGTCGCCGTGGAGCCCGCGGGCAGGCTGCTCCGCGTCGAGGTCACGAACGACGGGATCCGGCCGGGCCGTGCGCGGCGTACCGCCGGCGGGTACGGACTGATCGGCATGAGGGAGCGGATCGGTGCGCTCGACGGGACCCTCACCGCCGGGGAAGAGGACGACCACGGCGGGCGTCGATGGCGCGTCCTCGCCGAACTCCCGCTGTCTGGTGAGGTGGACGCATGACTGTCCGAGTCCTGCTGGCGGACGACCAGGCGTTGGTGCGTACCGGCTTCCGGCTCATCCTCGAACGCGAGCCCGACATCGAGGTCGTCGGCGAAGCGGAGGACGGCAAGCGGGCGGTATCGCTCGCTCGTGAGTTACGGCCGGACGTGACGCTGATGGACATCCGGATGCCGCAGCTGGACGGCCTCAGCGCGACCCGGCTGCTCGCCGGACCGGAGGTGGCGGATCCATTGCGCGTGCTGGTGGTCACGACGTTCGACCTCGACGAGCTCGTGCACGAGGCACTGCAAGCCGGCGCCCGCGGCTTCCTGCTGAAGGACGCCGGCCCGCGGCTGCTCGTCGAAGCCGTGCACGCCGCCGCGAACGGCGATTCGCTGGTGTCCCCGTCGATCACCACCCGCCTCCTGCAGCACTTCAGCAGGCCGACCGGCAAGACCTGCCGCGCCGAGCCGCCGCTGACCGAACGCGAACTCGACGTGACGCGAGCGATCGCCCGCGGCCGGACGAACGCCGAGATCAGCGCCGAACTGCTGATCTCGCTGTCGACGGTGAAATCGCACCTGTCTTCGATCCAGCGCAAGATCCAGGCCCGCAACCGAACCGAGATCGCCGTCTGGGCCTGGGAATCAGGCCTCGTCCGCTGACCGGGCGCGAGCCGTCTGCGCCGTCCGCGGCGGCCCGTCGGATATTCGCGGGCACGACGTCCATGGTGGCGCGGTCGCCGAGGCAATCTGGCCGGTGTGACGACGGCGGTGTTCATTTGGTCCTCCCATGGTCTGTAGCACGCTCAGCGTCAGCTGGATGAGCAGCTGCTCGGGAAGGTCGTCGCGGATGACGCCGATCCGCCGTCCGTGGACAACCGCCCCTCGAAGCCGGCCGGGCCGGTCAGCAGCGGAGAAACCCCGATCGGCGCGGCCGGCGTGGCAGATGGCCCGCGGCAGTGTCGGTGACGCTCGGTACGCTGGCGTCGGCCAGATCGGGAGGAGGACCAAGTGCAGGGAGATTTCACGCCGTTCAGCTATCTGACGGCGCCGAACGAGCGGCTGTACCGGGCCGTCATGGACGCGTTCGTGCAGGCCAAGAGGCGGTTCGTCGTGCACCTGCGGCCGGAGGACGTGCGTACGTCGATGCGCGACGCGGCGGAGCTGCTGGTGATCACCGATGCCCTCGCCCGGCTCGTGGAGTGGGGCAATCTGCGAGCGGACCCGGATACGAGCCGGGTGACATCGGTGGAGGACTTCCATCGCTCCCGGTTTCTGTACCAGTTGACGGTGCCCGGCGAGGCGGTCGAGCAGGCAGTGTCGGCGTACGACGAGGCGCTGGGTCGGCGTGGGGCCTTGCAGGCGGTCGCCCTGGCGGACATCGCGATGCAGTTGCGTGCGCTGACCGAGCTGTCGGAGGCCGCCCAGCCCGATGCGGCCAAGGTGCATCTGCTGCTGCGCGGGCTGGTTGACCGGTTCACGGATCTGGCCGGGAACGCGCGCGCCTTCATGAGTTCGCTGCAGCGCACGATCGATCTGCACGATGCTGATGCGGACGTGTTCCGTGCGTACAAGGATCGGCTGATCGACTATCTGGAACGGTTCATCAAGGACCTGGTGAGTATCGGTGCCGAGATCGCTGCCCTGATAGCTGAACTGGAACGCCGGGATGTCGGCAGATTGCTGGCCGGCGCCGCCTGGCGTGAGGCCGAGGACGCCGCACCGGGCGCATCCGGGGAGGACGATCCGCGTGCGGTGGAGTTCGAGCGCGGCCTCCAGTTGTGGCAGGAGCGCTGGCAAGGATTCTGTGCCTGGTTCGTGAGTGAGCCGCACCATCCGAGCCAGGCGAAGCTGCTGCGGGCGCAGGCACGGGCCGCGATTCCCCAACTCCTCCAGGTCGTCGCGGTGCTGAACGAGCGCCGCTCCGGACGATCCGACCGCTCGGCGGACTTCCGTGCCTTGGCACAGTGGTTCGCGGAGGCGCCGAGCGAGGACGAGCTGCACCGGCTGTGGCGGGCGTCGTTCGGTCTGAACGGCGCCCGCCACCTCTCGGCGAACGAGACCGCCGATGCCATGGTCCCCGCACAGACGCCCTGGGCCGACGCCCCGCCGCTGGTGATCAGCCCGCGGCTCCGCCGGACCGGAAGCTACGAGCGGCGTGGTAAGCCCAGCCGCGTGGTCGATCGGTCGCCCCAGCGTGCCTACCTCGCCGACCTGGCGCGCCGAGAGTCCGCCGAGGCAGCGGCCGCGCGGGAGCTGCTGGCGACCTCGCGTCCGACCCGCCTGTCGGATCTCGGTGAACTCGACCCGGCGGCGTTCCGCACCTTCCTGGCGTTGCTCGGCGACGCGCTGGCGGCCCGGGTGCCCGGCCGGCGTGTGGTCGAGACGACGACATCCGACGGCACGATGGCGATCCGTCTCACTGCGCTCGACGACGGGCGGCGCGCCGTGATCCGTACCCCGGACGGCAGCTTCCGCGGTCCGGACCATCTCGTCGAGATCGTAGATCTGCTGGCCGCCGACATCGATGAGCAGAGCGCATGAGCGGCCTGACGGATGCGCTGGCGGCATCGCGCGCGGACGAGTCCCGCCGGGCGGCAAGGGCATTGCTGCGCCGCCCCCTGCTACGACAGTCGGACGACGACTTCGTCCTGGTACGCCGGCACGCGCCGGTGCTCCGGGACTGGTTCGAGCGCAACACCGGCTGGCACCTCGTCGTCGACAGCGAGATGGCGCGGTTGGCGAAGGCCGTCGCCGGTCCGGGCGACGCAACTCATCCGGCGCGGGACGTGAAATCGAAGCAGGCCTTCGGACGGCGGCGGTACGTGCTGGTCTGCCTGGCGCTCGCGGCCTTGAGCAGGGCCGAGGCACAAATCACCCTCGGCAGACTGGCCGAGCAGGTGGTGCTCGGAGCAGCCGATGCACGCCTGACTGGCGCCGGTGTCGTCTTCCAGCTCGAAGGACGTGAAGAGCGGGCCGACATGGTGGCCGTGGTCCGGCTGCTGATGGACATCGGCGTCCTCGGCCGCGTGGCCGGCGACGAGGACGCCTTCGTGAAGGACACCGGCGACGTGCTGTACGACGTACGGCGACGCGTCCTCGGTGCGTTGCTCACCGCGTCGCGCGGACCGTCGACCATCGAGGCAACTGATTTCGGCGAGCGGCTGGCGGCCTCGACCCGCGAGCTTCCGCCGACCACGGACGATCTGCGGAACCAGCGGATCCGCCACCACCTGACCCGTCGTCTGCTCGAGGAACCGGTGCTGTACTACGCGGAGCTCGACGAGGTGGAGCGCACCTACCTGCAAGGCCAACGCGCCGCGATCACCGCCCGGATCACCGAGTTGACGGGGCTGGTGGCCGAAGTGCGTGCCGAGGGTCTGGCGATGGTCGATCCGTACGACGACCTGACCGACGTACGGATGCCGGAGAGCGGGACCGAAGGGCATGCCACCCTCCTCACCGCGGAGTACCTCGCGAGTCGGGCCGGCCGGGACGTGCCGGTGGAGGAGATCCACGACCTGCTGCGTCGCAAGGCCGTCGAGCACAAGGGCTACTGGCGGCGCGATGTCGCCGATCCCGGAGCCGAGCGGGTGCTCGCAGCGACAGCTCTCGCCCGGCTCGAGGCGCTCCGGCTGATCGCGCGCGTCGGTGACGTGGTCACTGCACGACCCGCGCTCTCCCGGTACGGCGTGGCGGAGCCGACGATTCAGGAGCCCCTGTGATCCTTCCAGCCCCCGGGCTCGAGCGCTGGCAGCCCTTACGGGCCGGCCTTGTGGACCTCTTCTACTACGACCAGGAGGAGTTCTGGTTCCGCGGCGGGCGGCTGCTGTTGCGGGGCAACAACGGGACCGGGAAGTCGAAGGTCCTCGCGCTGACCTTGCCGTTCCTGCTCGACGGCGACCTGTCCGCGCATCGCGTCGAACCGGATGCCGATCCGAAGAAGCGGATGGAGTGGAACCTGCTGCTCGGCGGAGACCATCCGCATGCCGAACGCCTCGGTTACGCCTGGCTGGAGTTCGGTCGGCTGGACGCCGACGGCACCGCCCACTTCCGGACGATCGGTTGTGGTCTCAAGGCGGTGGCCGGCCGGGGCATCGCGCGGCACTGGTTCTTCGTCACCAGCCGTCGGGTCGGCGCGGATCTGTCGCTGGTCGACGCGACGGGGACCGCATTGACGCGCGATCGGCTGAACGACATACTCGACGACCGCGGGACGGTGTACGACCGTGCGCGCGACTACCGGCGGGCGGTCGACGACAGTCTGTTCGGCCTGGGCGAGCAGCGGTACGGCGTGCTCGTCGACCTCCTGATCCAGCTCCGGCAACCGCAGTTGTCGAAACGTCCCAGTGAGAAGATGCTGTCGGCGGCCCTGACAGAGTCGTTGCCGCCGCTGGACCAGGCGGTGATCGCCGACGTTGCCGAGGCGTTCCGCAGTCTCGAGGAGGACCGCTCCGCGCTGGAAGCGATGACAGAGGCGCGCGATGCGGCGAGCTCGTTCCTGGATCACTATCGGCGCTATGCGCGGATCGCCTCGCGGCGGCGTGCCAGGCTGCCGCGGGAGGCGCACAGCGCCTTCGAACGGGTGAGCAAGGAACTCGGCGACGTGCAGCAGACCGTCTCCGACGCCGAGAGCCGGTTGACTGCCGCGAAAGGCCGGTTGACGGCTGCCGAGTCGGAGCGTGTTCGTCTGCAGGCGAGGGAGACGGCCCTGCGCGTGAGCCCGGAGATGCGCAGTGCCCGTGAGCTGGAGCGGGCGGCCGACGATGCGCGCCGGTCGCGGGCGGAGTCGGAGCGGCTGACCGGTGAAAGCGGCGAGGCCGAGACCAAGGTCGAGGAGCAGCAAGGGCGGCTCGCGGCTGCCGAGGAACGGCGGACAGCCAAGAACGAGCTGCTGGGAAGGATTCGGGCGCAGTCCGTCGACGCTGCGGCGGCGGCGCGGGTCGCCGTCGATCACGCGGATCGCATTGACGTGGCAGTCGAGGCTGGTGGCGACCCGGTTCAGCTCCGTGTGCAGGGCGACAGGATCGCGAGTCGCCAGCAGCGCGCGCTCGACCATGTGAGCGGACTGCTCCGCGCGGTCGATGCAGCCGGTCACGAGGTGTCCCTCGTACGGCGGGAGCTGGCCGAGCTCGACACCGAAGCCGCGGGCCTCGCGGAGCGGCGCCGGACCGCGGCGGACGCCGTCACCGGGGCGGGGGCTGACCTGGTGTCGCAGGTCCGCCGTCATCTGGAGCGCGCTGCCGAGCTCCGAGTGACGGATTCTGCGGACCTGCTGGCCGAGCTGGACCTGTGGGTGGAGACCCTCGACGGCCCGAACCCGGCCGCCGTTGCGGTGGCCACTGCAAGCCAATCCCTGGCCGCCGGGCTCGCAACCGACGCCGCGGACGTCGCGGCGCGCCATCGATCCGAGCGTATCCGCCGCCAGGAGTTGACCGCTGAGATCGTCCGGCTGGAGCGGGGTGAGGACACGGTCCCGCCGGCGCCGTACACGCGGGATCGGTCGGCGAGGGAGAACCGGCCTGGCGGTCCCCTGTGGCGCTTGGTCGAGTTCGCGGACGACGTCGTCGAGGTGGACCGTGCCGGGGTCGAGGCGGCGCTCGAGGTCGCCGGACTCCTTGACGCGTGGGTGACACCCGAAGGGGAGCTGCGGGCGGCGGAGACCGATGACGTCCTGCTCCGCCGCGGCGATGCGGCGCCTGTCCACCTCGGCGCCGTCCTGCGAGCTGTGACCGATCCCGACGATCCACAGCTGAGCGCAGTGTCCTGCGAGCTGATCGACGTGCTGCTGTCTTCTATCGGGTACGGCGAGCAGGACGTGCACACCTGGGTGACCACCGACGGCCGGTTCCGGCTGGGCGTGCTGGCCGGCCGATGGCACAAGCCGACCGCGACCCTCATCGGCCGCACGGCGCGCGATGCGGCCCGGCGAGTTCGGCTGGCCGAACTGCGCGAGCAGGCAGCCGCAGTCGAGGCGCAACTTGCCGATCTCGAACTGGCCCGGCAACGCCTTGACGAGCGGAAAGCTACGCTCGCCCTGGAGGTCGCCGCCGTGCCGTCTGATACGGAGCTGCGCAAGGCGCACAGCGTCGTACTCGGGCTCGTCGCGGAGCAGGCGGGGCTCAGCGCGCGCCGCACAGTTGCTGAAGGCAAGGAAGCCGGTGCGGTCAAGGCAGCTGAGCAAGCGCGGTCTACGCTGGAGACAGCGGCAATCGACGTTGGTTTGCCGACCGAGCTGGAGGCCTTGTCGGGGGTGGCGACCGCGCTGGGCAACTACCGCATGGCCCTGGTTGAGCTCTGGCCGGCGATGTCCGCGGCCGGGGATGCGGCGCGACAGGTCGCGGAGGCAGCGGGCGATCTGCGGGTGGCCGAACGTGCGTCTGCCGACCTCGCGCTTCGTGCCCATGACGTCGCACAGGAAGCAACGGCGGATGCCGAGCGGCACCGGACCCTGCAGGACACAGTCGGAGCTGCGGTGGCCGAGCTGCAGGCCCAGCTCGCCGAGACCACTGAACTGCTCCGCGCCAACCAGTCAGCGCAGGACGCAGCCCGGGCAGGGGTCGACGAGGCGATCGAGGCGCGCGGTGAGGCCAATGGCCGACTCCATACTCTGACCCGGCAACTCGACGAGGCCGCGGACCGGCGCGCCGAAGCAGCCGAGTCGTTCCGCAGATTCGCCGGCACCGGGCTGCTGGCCGTCGCGCTGCCCGGGCTGGAGATTCCCGATGCCGGTACGTCGTGGGCGGCGATCCCCGCGATGCGTCTGGCTCGTCGGGTGAACGACGAACTGAGCGAGGTGGACGCCGCCGATGCGGTCTGGGATCGTGCTCAGCACCGGCTGAACACAGAGCTGAAGACCTTGCAGGACACGTTGTCACGGCACGGGAACCGTGCGTCGGCGGATCTGCAGGAGGATGGCGTTGTCGTCGAGGTCGAGTTCCAGGGCCGGCCGGCGACGGTCGCTCAGTTGGCCGAGGCGCTGAGCACGGACGTGGCCGATCGCGAACGGCTGCTGAGTGAACGCGAGCGGGAGGTCCTCGAGAACCACCTGGTCAACGAGGTGGCCAGCACCTTGCAGGAGTTGATCGCAGCCGCCGAGGCTCAAGTCGCGGCGATGAACGGAGAGTTGGAGAATCGCCCGACCAGCACCGGCATGCGGCTCCGGCTGCTCTGGCAGCCTCGGCCCGACGGTCCGGCCGGCCTCGCCGCGGCCCGGGAACGACTGCTGCGCCAGACCTCGGACGCATGGGCGCCGGAGGACCGTGCCGCCGTCGGAGACTTCCTCCAGGCTCGGATCGCCGAGGTCCGCGCCCAGGATACGACCGGTACCTGGTTGGAGCACCTGACCGCGGCGATGGACTATCGGACGTGGAACCAGTTCGTGATCCAGCGGTACCAGAACGGGCAGTGGAAGTCGGCTACCGGTCCGGCGTCCGGTGGCGAACGGGTCCTCGCGGCGAGTGTCCCGCTGTTCGCAGCGGCCTCCTCGCACTACAGTTCGGCCGGGAACCCACACGCTCCGCGGCTCATCACCCTCGACGAGGCGTTCGCGGGGGTCGACGACAACGCGCGGGCGAAGTACCTGGGTCTGCTGGCGGCGTTCGATCTCGATGTGGTGATGACCAGCGAGCGTGAGTGGGGCTGCTATCCGGAGGTGCCTGGTTTGGCGATTTCGCAGTTGGCCCGCGCGGACGGCGTACCGGCGGTCCTGGTCACCAATTGGGAATGGGACGGACAACGGCGGACCCGCGTCGATCATGATGTTCACGGCACCGTCGAGGTACCGCAGGACGGGTTGTGGGAGTGACCGACGAGGACCGCTTGCGGCGCCTGCTCGGTTCCGAGGACCTTGCCTGGCTGGTACTCCGGGTGCGTCAGCGGATGGAGCGCGGCACGCCGCTGGACACGAGCGTCATGTTGCCGGACGCAACGGATTCGCAGCGGTCGGCGGTGCAGCGGCTGTTGGGCCGGCGACCGGTGCCGGGCCGGGCGCTCACTGTCTCGCTGCCTGCGCTCGATCGGCTGCTGCGCGACTCCGGGGCGAGCCCGGACGGCCTTCCGGCTGCGATCATCGCCCTGACCGGCGAGGTGATCGATCGTCGGGTGGTGGCCGCCGAGCAGGTCCACGCCTGGCGACTCGCATTCGGGCCGTTGCGCGAGGCGGTCGCGGGACGGCCCGAGCTCACCGAGTGGCTCGGTGAACTGGATCGAAGCGGTCTCGTCCGGCGATTGACAGGGACGCCGCCGGCGGCAGTTCCGGTACTCGCTGATCTGGCAGCGGTCGTCCGGGAGTTGCCTGCTCGAGGTGAGCTGCTCGGCGGATTCGCTGCGCGCGTGGCCGGGCGTGCCCACGCACTCGACGACGGACGGCCGCTGGCGACCTTGGCGCTCAGCGCGGCCAGAGCGCTGTCAGGTCTCGCCTCCGGGAGCGGTGCCGAGTGGAGGCGAGAGGTGTGGGCGTCGGTCGGTATTCTTCGGGACGAGTTGTCTGCGACGGTGCTCACGCTGGGGCTTCCGGGGACTCGCACGTCTGCGACGGGGCGCGCGCTGGGTGCTCTGCGAGAGGACGGTCAGCCCGCTGTACTGACACTGCGGCAGTTGGTCCGTGACGAGATCCTGGTGCAGGCGCCGTACGTCTTCGTCTGCGAGAACCCGATCCTCGTGTCGACCGCCGCGGACCGGCTCGGGCCGGGGTGCGCGCCGCTGGTGTGCAGCAACGGCCAGCCGAGCGCGGCGGTCTTGCACCTGCTACGCCGGCTGACAGCCGACGGAGCCCAGCTTGTCTACCACGGCGACTTCGACTGGGGCGGACTCCGCATCGGCAACGTGATCTTCGATCGCGTGCCCGCACGCCCTTGGAGATTCCGCGCGGCGGACTATGCGGCGGCGGCCGGGACAGTCCCGCGCCGAGGCCACGCGCTGCGGGGAACGCCCGTCGCCGCGACCTGGGATCCGCAGCTCGCCCAGACGATGGCGAAGACCGACCGCGCGATCGAAGAAGAGCAGGTCCTGGACCACCTCCTGTCCGACCTCGCGCAGTGACTCATGCAGCGGTAACTCCTCCAACAATGGCGACGGAACGAGTCGCCGTGCTCCGTCGCCATCGACGCCATCCCGACATCGGCCGCGTCGGCAGCGTTTCGCCCTGACGGAGCCACTCACAGATCCGCAACTGGCGCCGATCGACATGTACGCCGAGGCGTTGCAACTGGTCAAGGCGGCTTTCCCGGATCAAGCAGGAGGCTCAGCAGCCCGAGCCGCAAGCAGTTCGATGACTGCGGCAGAACAGATCACTCCGGTGGTGACCGAGCACGGCGAAGGTCCCGTCTGGTGGCCGGATCGTACCGGGCTGCGGTGGGTCGACATGCTCGCAGGCGACGTGCTGATATTGAGCGATTCCGGCGAGGTGCGGCGACAGTACGTCGGCAAGGTGGCTGCGGCGCTCCGACCTCGTCGTACCGGCTCGCCTGGTCCCCTGATGGCGGCACGGCCTATTACGTCGACACGGCAACAAATCGGATCGACGTGCTCGACCACGATCTGAGGAACCGGCGTCCGTTCGTGCAGGCGACGTCGAACACGGAGCTGCGGACGGTCTGACGATCGACGCGGACGGCGGCGTCTGGGTCGCATTGTGGGGAGGCGGCGCGGTCCGGCTGTTCACCGTCCGGCCGGCTCGACCACGTCGCGAGGCGGTTCCCTGGTTCTCGGGGCGAGCGCGCTGCCATCGTGGTCCTGATCTGTGTGCTGGGCGGATCGGCCGGGTACGTGTCGCGGGCGACGTCCTCCGATTCGGCCGCGGCGCCGCCCGGCGGCGGCTGGGCTGGGGATCTTGCTCAGGCTCTGGTAGTCGAGGGAGTATTCCCCAGCCAGGATCGCTGCTGCTCACGATCGCTGCTCCAGGACTCGTCACCGGGCCGGGAGCGATCGCGGTAGCCCGAACCACGGCAACACGCTGACCTCGAAGCGGGTCATGGCGCAGATCCGGTCACCGACCAGGGTGAGCACGTAGAGGCCGGCCGCGTGGCGGATTCCGGCCGGGACGCGCAGGTATGCCCCGAATGCGGGCTGGCCGTTGGCTCGGGTCGGCACGAGGTCGAACCTGCGGCCCGCGCCGAACTGGCGGGCCCAGTAGCGGGCGACGGCATCTCGGCCCTCGTACCCGAATGGCTCCGGAGGCATAGCGATGAAGACGTCGTCGGTCAGCAGGGCCACCAGCGCGTCGAGATCGGCCGACTCCCACGCGCGGGCGAAGATGCCCACGATCGCCTCCTCGTCGGGCGAACCTGCCGCGGGCGGCTGATGGCCGGCGGCTTGCTGCCGGCGCTGCAGACCGGCGCGGGCTCGTTTGAGGGCACTGTTGACCGATGGGACAGTCGCATCCAGCATGCCGGCCACCTCGCCGGCGTGGAATCCGAGGACGTCGCGCAAGATGACGACGGCAACCTGACGGGGCGGAAGCACCTGCAGGGCGGCCACGAAGGCCAGCGAGATGGCTTCGCTCCGCTCGTAGCGGGCTGCCGGCCCGAGCGGCTGGTCGACGGCGCCCTCGAGGAACGCGTCAGGAAACGGCTGCAGCCAGGCGGCCTCGTCGCGCGGGGTCGGCAGGGGCGGTTGGAACTGCGACATATCCCACTCCCTGGCCGGGCGCCTGCTTGCCGCGCGGCGCGCGTTGAGGCACCGGTTGGTGGCGATCTTGTACAGCCAGGTGCGCAGCGACGCGCGTTCCTCAGCGAACCCGCCGATGCCTTGCCAGGCGGCCAGCATCGTCTCCTGGACCGCGTCCTCGGCGTCGGCGAACGATCCGAGCATCCGGTAGCAATGCACCTGCAACTCCCGCCGGTGGGACTCGGCCAGTTCCCGGAACGCCTCGCCGTCCCCGGCCCGCGCCCGCGAGAGCAGATCGGCCGGCACCATCTTGCACCCCTTCCGTCCGCGCCTTGTCGTGCCTCTACCCGGTATATACACCGCCCACGACGCGAACTGGGCGGCTCGCGGGCGCCCAGTTCTCCAGCGCCGCGGTGTATGCACTAGCGACCGCCCGGACGATCCGCGCACCGGATCGTCCCGCGGCAGCTGGCAGCGACCCCCTGGAGGTTGGCGATGGAATCGTCCGCATCGGCCGAGCGCGTGGTGTTCGGTGTTCTCGATCTGCGCGGCCGCGGGCGCTGATGAGCGTCTCAGGCATGCACCGGAAAGCAGCTCACCGCGGGAAGCAAGCGGGCAGGACGCTCGCTCGCGCGTTCGGCGGCTGGCGGACCGGCCTGTCGGGGCCTGTCATCGTTCTTCAGGCTGGAACCGCGGTCAACTACTTCGGCACTGGACTGATCCTTCCCTTCGAGATCATCTACATGCACCAGGCCCGTGGCTTCCCAACGGCGACCGCGGGGCTGGTGCTGGCGGCGGTCATGGCCACGGCGGCGGTCGTGACGCCCCCTTCGGGTGCTCTGCTCGATCGTTTCCGTGCCAAGCCGATCCTGATCACCGGCAATCTCGCGAGCGCACTCGGCTACGCAGGCTTCGCGTTCGTCGACCGTCCCTGGCAAGCCTTCCTCTGCTCGGCCGTCGGCGGCGCCGGGTTCGGAGTCGCGAGCACCGCGAACCAGGTTCTGAGCTTGACCCTGGTCACAGCGGAGCAGCGCGCCTCCTCGATCGCGCTCCGCCGAGTCGCAGGCAACTTCGGTCTCGGCAGCGGCGCGACGGTTGCGGGTTTCGTCATCGCGTCCACCAATCATCTCCGCGCGTTCCAGGCGCTGTACCTGCTCGACGGCGTCACCTTTGGTGTCTGTGCGCTGGTTGTGCTCGTGGGGATCCCGAATCTCCGCAGTACAAATGCTGCTCCGGCGAGCGACGCGCGAACAGGATTCCGTGCAGTCGCTCACGATCGGCTCTTCCTTGTCCTGGCCGCCGCCAACATCGTGCTCATACTGACCGGCGGCGCGCTCTTTTCGAACATCCTCCCGCCGTTCGCGAAGGCGCACACGCCGGTCGGGCCGGGCGAGATCGGCATCGTCATTTTCCTCAACACGCTCTTCATCGTCGTCGCGCAGCTTCCAGCCACACGCGTCGTCGAGCGAATGCGCCGTACACATGCCTTGGCCGCGACCAGCGGGCTCTTTGCGATCGGCCTGCTCGCTGTCCTGCTCGCAACGCTGACGACCTCGACGCTCACCGCTACTACTGTCCTGGCCGGGGTCGCGATCGTGATCGCGATCGGTGAGTGCGCGCAGTTCATCGTGCTCGGCCCAATCGTCGCCGACCTCGCACCGCCGCATCTGCTCGGCCGCTACATGTCGCTCTACAGCCTCACCTTCCTGGCCGGCGTAGCCCTCGGCCCCGCGGTCGGCGGCGCGCTGCTCGCAACCTCACCGGACGCGGTCTGGTGGGGCGGCGCCTTGGCGGCAGCACTGACCGGAGCCGGCTTGCTGCGACTCGGCAACCGGATACCCGACCCGCTCCTGCAGACGCAACGCCCTCCACCGCAAGCCATGAGCGCGGCCGACATGGACCCCGGCTGCCACAGCCAGATGAATGGTTGAGGTTGCCCCCGAATTCCCGGACAGGGAGATCAATGTGCGGCTCTTCGCAGTTGAGGCTGCAGTGCGCGTCGCACGCCGATACGCGTCCAGATGATCCTCGGGCCGCCCATGTCGTGAAGGAGTTGCCGGCCGCGCGACCCGACCTGTCGGCCTGGTGGCGGTGCAGGTCGGTGCGCGAGTTCACGCCCAGAGCGGTAGAGATACGGACACAGGAAGGCCTGAGATCGTTCGAGCTGACGCTGCTGCGTTCTGGCGGCGGCCGGGTCCTCGTCGGCACGCCGGTGACCAGATAGATCGCTGATGGTCAGAAGGCCGTCGTCATGCCGCCGTCGACGGCGAGAGTCTGGCCGGTGACGAACCGCTTCTTCAGTCACGGTAGGCCGGACAGCGGCGCAGTCCGAGCGATATCTCGATCAGGCGCAGTCCGTATCGAGCAGTGGGGAGCGACTCAGGGCTGCGCCCTGCTCGACCGGGAGGTTCGGGTCCGCGGACCACGCTGACCAGGAGCCGACGTACAAGCCGATCGGTTGGCCGATCACGGCGGCTGCGAAGACGAGCAGCGAGCTGGAGACACCGCCGCCGCAGTAGGCGCCGACCTGGTGGCCGCCGATCGAGCGCCGGTGCAGGAACCACTTGCGAAGATCTGTTGCTCGGTGCAACCGTCCGTCCGGCGCGATCAGCTCGGCCGAGTGCGCGTGGACGGCGTGCGGGACATGGCCGCTGCGAGGGTCGTCGGTGTAGCCGTGGTACGCCGCGGCGGGACGACCGTCGAGCAGAGTTCCGTACTCCGAGATGTCGAGAACCTCGGTCGCATGGAGTATCCGCACGCCGGCCGAACGCGGAGGATCGGCGGCGCCGGCGGGTGCTTCTGGGGCGGAGCGCGCAGCTGTCGGCTCGGCGTTCCGGAGATGCTCGGTCACGCCGCCGGCTGCGACCCACGCCTGGAGGCCGCCGTTCAGGACGCGGACCGAGGGGTACCCCGCCCAGGTGAGGGTGAACCACGCCCGGGTTGCGGAGGAGAGCTCCTCGACGCGGCGCGTGTAGACGACGATGTCGTCGGTCGGCCGGACACCGCGTGCGTGGAGGGCTGCGTGGAGGTCGCCGACGGCGGGCAGCGGCAGGTGGCCGCTGGTGGCGGTCGGGCGCCCGGCGAAGTCGTCCTTCACCGAGGTGTCGACCGCGTCGGGGATGCTGCCGTCGATGGGATCCGCGCCGTCCGCCATCGCCCGCCATGGAGCAACCTCGAGGAACACATACCGGTTCGTCAAGCGGTACGCCGTCTGGGCGTCGAGCAGCTGACTCATGACGAGGTGTGGGGGACGAAGACGACTGGAAGGCTGTCCTTCAGGGCGTTGTAGATGCGGCAGCGCTTCTTGTACTCGGCGACGAGTTGGTCGGCGGTGAGGTTGTCGACGCCGTCGATGAAGCACTCCATGATCAGGGTGCCGAGGTAGTCGCCCTCGACCTTGCGCTCGATCCGGGCGAAGATCTCCACCTGTCGGTCGGGCTGCCCGCTCTCGACGAAGTCGTGCCGGAAGGCGTTCAGCGCGCAGGAGACCAGAGAGGCCACGAGCAGGTCGAGCGAGCTTGCCTCCTCGCCCGGTCCACCGCTGCGCACCGAACCGTCCGAGACGATCTCGAAGCCCGGTCCGCTGAGCGTGTAACGGCCGCGGACGTCGGTGGTCCGTCCGTGCAGGTTGCTGACGACGGTGATCCGGTCGTTCATTGCTCGAGTCTATGAACGACCGACCTCGCCCGCGGACGGTTCCCGGATCGTGGTCACAGCGCGCAACTCTTCGGACAGCAGGGCGACGACCCGCGTGAGCGAGCGGTTGTCCTCCCGGAGTACGGCGACCTGGTGTTCGAGCTCCGCGATCTCTGCCTCGAGCTCGCGACGGCCGCCCTTGCGTTGCTTTGGTGCCGGCGCCGGGTCCCAGCCGTCGGCATCATAGTCGTAGCTGCCGTCGTCGTAGCGTGCCATCCACTTGCGTAGGGACTGCGGGCCGACCTCGAACTCCTCGGAGACCTCGCGCACGATCGAGCGGTTGTCGGGCTCGTCCCGGCGGCGCTGCAGCACCCGCTCGACGGCACGCTCCCGGACCTCGTCGCTGTACTTCTTGTCGAACACCACGCCGTGATACTACGCGCGTACAAGTGGTTATGTATCGGCTATCACACTCAAAGTCGACTAAGTTGCTCGACATATGAGACATGCTCTGACGCTCCCAGCAGCCGTGTCACGATGTCGGCAACGCACGATCCGGACGCTCCGCTATATAGCGTCACGCGATCTTTTATTGAGAGGAACTCGCCGTGTCCTGTTTCCGTCGGCTTGCCGGAGTGGCCGCCACCCTCGCCTTGCTCGCCACCGCCGCCTGCTCCGGGAACTCAACCCAAACAGCTGCCTCGGGGACTGACCACAACGGCGGCACCCTGAACATCGGTCTCAGCGCCGAGCCGAACGGTATCGACGCGGCCGTGGTCAACCAGGTCTGGCGAACGGTCGCGCGCGCGTTGTCGGACTCGCTGGTGTTCTACAACCCGGACACGAAGAAGCTCGAGCCGTGGCTGGCGACCAGTTGGACCGAGAGCCCGGATGCACGGACGTACTCGTTCAAACTGCGCGACGACGTGACGTTCCACGACGGTACGAAGCTCACCTCGGCCGTGGTGAAGGCGAACCTCGAGAGCCTGAACCGGCCAGGTATCCACTCGAGCGCGAAGACGATCGTCCAGGGCATCAGCAAGATCACGACGCCGACGGAGCACGACATCACGGTCCAGTTCGCGAAGCCGAACGCCGCGTTCCTGGTGTCGCTGTCGCGGGCGTACGTCGGGATCGTGTCGGAGAAGACGGCGAAACTGCCGGTGGCGGAGCGGCAGAAGTGGATCGACGGGTCCGGCCCGTTCTATCTGAGTGAATACGTACCCAATCAGCGCATCGTGCTGAAGAAGCGGGACGACTACCACTGGGCGCCGGCGTACTTCAAGCACAACGGTCCGGCGTACCTGGACCAGGTCGTCTACAAGATCATCCCGGAGGACTCGGTCCGCAACGGCGCGGTGATCGGTGACGACGAGCTGCAGTTCATCTACTGGGTGAACGCGAAGTACGTCCCGCAGTTGCAAGGCGCGGGCCTGACGATCTCGAAGACGCTGAACCCGGCGACCGGTCTCGAGTTGCCGATCAACTCGTCGTCGAAGTTCCTGAAGGACGTCCGCGTCCGGCAGGCGCTGCAGGTCGGGGTGAACCGTGACGAGCTGGTGAAGATCGCGTCCGGCGGGATCGACCAGCCGGCCACCGGGCCGTTGAGCAAGGACAACCCGTACTACTCCGACCAGAGCGCGTTGCTGAAGTACGACCCGGACAAGGCCAAGTCGCTGCTCGACCAGGCGGGCTGGAGCAAGATCGGTGCCGACGGCATCCGGGTGAACGCGGCAGGTCAGCGGCTGTCGCTGCGGGCGCCGCGGGACGACGCCGCGTTCCAGGTACTGCAGGACCAGTGGAAGAAGATCGGCATCGAACTGGTGCTCGACCCGCCGCTGGCGGCCGAGGCGAACGAGAAGCTGCTGAGCGGTACGTACGACGTCGCGTACTGGTACGCGTCCTCGCCGGAACCCGACGTACTGCGGGCCAACTACGGCACGACGACGGGTTCGAACCGGAGTTTCATCGCGAAAGACGACGCGAAGGGGCAGGAGCTGGATCGCCTGCTGCAGGAGCAGAACCAGACGACTGACAAGGCCAAGCGCCAGCAGCTCGTCGATCAGGCGTCGCGGATCCTGGTCGAGCAGGCGTACGACATCCCGGTCTCGAACGACGTCGACGTGTGGGCGTACTCGCCGCGGTTGCACGACATCAAGCCGGTGGGTCTCGACCAGTACCTGATCGACGCCTGGCTCGAGAAGAAGTAACCCGATGCTGAGGTACGGCGTACGCCGGCTGCTGTACGGCGTGATCGTGATCTGGGGAGCGTTCACCGGCGCGTTCTTCCTGCTCTACATCGTGCCCGGTGACGCGGCCGGAGGTCTCACCGCGGGCGCGGACGGTGCGGACGTGAAGCAGTTGCTGGCCGAGCAGCGCGAGTTGCTCGGCCTCAACCGGCCGGTGCTCGTGCAGTACTGGGATGCTCTGGTCGGGGCACTGAGAGGTGACTTCGGTCAGAGCGTCTATCAGCGGCGGCCCGCTGTGCAGGTGTACTTCGAGTCCTTTCCCGAGACGCTGAAGCTGGCGTTCCTCGGGTTGCTGCTCGCTGTCGTGCTCGGTGTGACGTTGTCGGTTGTCATCGAGCTGACGAACTGGCGGTGGGCTCGCGAGCTGCTCATCTCCTTGCCGCCGGTCGCTGTCTCGTTGCCGCCGTTCCTGGTCGGTCTCGTGCTGCTGCAGGTGTTCGCGTTCCAGTTGCATCTGATCAAGGCCGTCGGTGACAAGAGCCTCGGCGGGTTGCTCGTCGCCTCCGTGGCGTTGGCGGTCGCGGGTGGCGGCAGCATCTCGCAGTTGCTGACCGCCAACCTGCGCGGCGCGCTGACCTCGCCGTACGTCGAGACCGCGCGGAACTGGGGCCTGAGCCGCTTCGACATCGTCGTACGGCACGCGCTGAAGAACGCCGCGCTTCCGGTGATCACATCGCTCGGGACCACGGTCGGCGTGATGGTCGGCGGGACTGTGCTGACCGAGACGGTCTTCTCCCGCCTCGGTGTCGGCCGGCTGGTCGTCGACGCCGTCAACGGCCGGGACATGCCGCTGGTGCTGGTCGCGGTGACGATCAGCGCGGCGATCTTCGTGGTCGTGAACCTCGTGGTCGACGCGGTCTACCCGTTGATCGACAAGCGAATCCGATTGGACGCGTGAGATGGCAACCCTCGACCTCAAGGCGGTCGCGCCCGCACCGTCGCGCGCTGTGCGTGGCTGGGTGGCTGACGTACTCCGCTCGCCGGCGCTGCTGGCGTCGTACCTCTGGGTGCTCGTGATCCTGCTTGCCGCGATCCATCCCAGCCTGTTCGTTTCCGGGGACCCGTTGCGGCAGGACGCATCATCCATGCTGCTTCCACCGAGCGCACATCATCTGTTCGGCACCGACGACTTCGGGCGTGATCAGTTCACTCGGGCGGTCTACGGCACGCGGCTGTCGTTGCAGGCGGCCGTGGTCGCGGTTCTGATCGGTCTGATCGGCGGCTCGCTGCTCGGGCTGATCGCCGGTGCGCTGCGTGGCAAGCTCGATGCCGTGTTGATGCGGGTCGTCGACATCATGCTGGCGGTGCCGAGCCTGATCGTGTCGCTGGCAATCATCTCCGCGCTGGGCCGCGGGACGCTCAACATAGCTGTTGCCATTGGCATCAACAGTACGGCGGGGTTCGCGCGTTTGATGCGTGCTGAGGTGCTGAAGGTCAGCAATGCCAAGTACGTGGAGGCGTCCGTGTTTGCCGGCCATGGATACGTATACAGGCTGTTCCGGCACGTCGTACCGAACGCGTCCCGCTCCGTGCTCGCCGCCGCGACGATGGACATCGGTACGGCGGTCCTCACGGTCGCCGCGCTCAGCTTCCTCGGCCTCGGCGCGCCACCGCCGACGCCGGAGTGGGGCCTGCTGGTTGCTGCGGGCCGCACGTTCATCGGGGTCCAGTGGTGGCTGAGTCTGCTGCCCGGACTCGTCATCGTCCTGACGGTGCTTGCCGTCTACCGGATCGGCCGGTCGTTCAACCGCGGGAGGACCAGTGTCGTCGCCTGAACCGCTGCTCAGCGTGCGCAACGTCGGCGTCGAGTTCCGGCTGCCTGGGCGGCCGGCGGCCCGGGTACTCGACCAGGTGAGTCTGACGGTCGCGGTCGGCTCGGTCGTTGCCGTGGTCGGCGAGTCAGGGTCGGGCAAGTCCACCCTCGGCAGGGCTGTCACCGGCACCTTGGCCGAGAACGGCCGGATCACCGACGGCCAGGTCACGCTCGCCGACCGGACCCTGACTGATCTGTCCGAGCGGCAGTACCGTGGCGTTCGCGGTAAGGAGATCGGCTACATCCCGCAGGATGCTCTGCTCGGGCTGAACCCGCTGATGCCGGTCGGCGTGCAGGCGGGCGAACCGCTGCGTGCGCACGGTCTCGCGTCGAAGGCGGAGCGCCGGGAGCGAGTGATCGACCTGTTCGCGAAGGTCGGCCTGCGGAACCCGGAGCGCCTGTACTCGCGGCACCCGCACGAGCTGTCCGGGGGCATGTGCCAGCGGGTGCTGATCGCGGCGGCGATGAGTACCGGGCCGCGACTGCTGATCGCCGACGAGCCGACGACCGCACTCGACGTGACCGTGCAGAAGACGATCCTCGACCTGCTGACCAGCCTGGTCGAATCCGACGACCTCGCGATCCTGCTGGTGACCCACGACCTCGGCGTCGCCGGCGAGCGCGCCGACGAGATCGCCGTACTGAAGGACGGACGCCTGATCCGCAGCGGCCGCACCGAGGAGGTGATCGCGGACCCCGGCGACGAATACACCGAACGTTTGCTGCGCGCGTCGTCGCTCGGTTTCTCCGGCACCCGCGCCGCGAACAGCCGCCTGGAATTCTCTCGGACCGTCCCGTCCGACTCGCCTGTCGTGGTGCGGGCCAAGAGTCTCACAAAGACATTCGGAGCCCGCGGAGGGTCCGATCAGGTGACAGCGGTCGCCGACGCATCGTTCCAGGTGCGCAAGGGCACGACCCTCGGCATCGTCGGCGAGTCGGGCTCCGGGAAGACCACTCTGGTGCGAGTGCTGGCCGGCCTGACGCCGGCCGACTCCGGCACGGTGGAGATCGACAGCGAGCCAGTCATCCACCATCGACGCGGCAGAGGCTTGTCGGACCTGTACCGAAAGGTGCAGCTGGTCTACCAGGACCCGTTCGCCTCGCTCAACCCCCGCGCGACCGTCCGCTCGATCCTCGAAGAACCGCTCACAGGACACAAGCTCGGCGCCACGAGAGCCGGGCGCGGCGGTGGAGCTGCCAGGCGGGGTGGGGAGGTTCCCGAGCGCTCGGGCGCGACCGCCCGCTCGCCTCAGCGAGCAGTCCGGAGTCAGCGTGCGGACCGGATCGCGGAGTTGCTGGACGTGACCGGTCTCCCGTCCTCGGTGGCCGACCGCTACACCGCCGAGCTCTCCGGCGGGCAGCGGCAGCGGGTGGCGATCGCCCGCGCGCTCGCTCCGCGGCCGGAGGTGCTGATTCTGGACGAGCCGGTGTCGGCCCTCGACGTCACCGTGCAGCGCCAGATCCTCGACCTGCTCGGCTCCCTGCAGCGCGAGTTCGCGCTGACCTACCTGTTCATCTCGCACGACTTCGGCGTGATCGCCGAGGTGTCCGACGAGATCGTCGTACTCCAGCAAGGCCGAATCGTCGAACACGGTCCCGCACTCGGCATCCTCACCCAGCCGCGGACCGACTACGTCAAGGAACTGCTGGCGTCGATCCCCGGCGCCGCCGAACCGTCGTCCGCACTGTCCTCATGAGGAGATCCATGCGCCAGCTCCACCTCGGCTACATGTACTGGCTGAACGGCACCCACTGGGGCGGCTGGCGGCACCCGGACGCGCCGACCGCGCACGCCTTCGAGCTCGAGTATGCGACCAAGGCGCTGAAGATCGTCGAGGACGCGAAGTTCGACTTCTTCTTCCTCGGCGACACGCTCCCCGGCGACATCGTCCGCGAGCAGTGGATCACCACCCACAACACCGGCCGGCTGGAACCGTTCACGCTCGCGTCGCAACTCGCCCTGCAGTCGTCGAAGATGGGGCTGGTCGTCACGGCCCACCCGACGTTCTACGAGCCGTACATCCTGGCCCGCCTCACCGCCTCGCTCGACCACCTGAGCGGCGGACGGCTGGCCTGGAACGTCGTACTCGGCGCCAACGACCTCGCAGCGCAGAACTTCAGCCTGCCCGATCTCGGCGGAGCCGAGCGGTACGAACGGGCAGACGAGTTCATCGAGGTGATCCAGAAGCTCTGGGACAGTATCGACCATGGTGCGTACCTGCAGGACAAGAGCACCGGCCGATATGTCGATGAGAGCAAGATCCACCGCCTGAACCACCAGGGCAAGCACTTCCAGGTCGCCGGCACATTGCCGCTCGAACGTCCGCCCCAGGGTCACATTCCGCTGCTGTACGCCGGCGCGTCGGAGCTGTCCCGCGAGCTGACCGCGAAGTGGGCCGACGTGAACTTCACCGGTCCCGCGACGTCCGAGGAATCGGCGGCGTTCAACGCCGACGTCCGGCAACGCGCCGTACGCCTGCGTGGCCGGGAGGACCCGATCTTCTTCCTTCCCGGCATCGCGCCGCTGATCGGCGACACCCGTGCGGACGCGATCGAGCTGTACGAAGAGCTGAACACGTTGCTGCCGTTCGACGACGACCTCCTCGAGGGCGACCAGGACGCGTCCTTCTGGTCAAGTCCGGACTGGGAACGGGTCACCTCCTCACGATTCCCGCTGCCGAAGGGCATCCGCAGCGTCCGCGCTCTCTCCGAACGGATCGGCACCGACCTGCGGCCGCTCGGCCTGGACGGCGTGATCAAGCCGGATGTCGCCGAGCAGTTCAACTCCTACGGTGAGAGCCTGTTGCGCTCGCTCGCCGACCGCACCGATCGCGTGGTCGGCAACGGGGGAGTGCGGGTCCGCGACCTCCTGCATGCCGCAGTGGCCGGCGGCTTCCCGCTGGTCATCGGTACGGCGGAACACGTCGCCGACACCCTGATCGACTGGTTCGACCGCGGCGCCGCCGAGGGGTTCAACGTGAACTCGCCGTTCCTGTGGAACCAGCTCGAGCGCTTCACCGGCGAAGTCGTCCCGATCCTGCAGGAGCGCGGCGTCTTCCGCACCGACTACACCACCGACACCTTCCGCGGGCACTTCGGCCTCGCGGTCCCGCCCAACACCTTCACCCAGGAGTGACATGTCGAATCGACGGAAGCTGCGCCTCGGCCTGGCGGCGTACGGCACCGGCTGGGACCTCGACGCCTGGCGCTTGCCGGAAGCAACCAACGCCGGTCTGCGCGACCCGAGCGTGATCCTCGACATCGCCCGGACCGCGGAACGGGGCAAGCTCGACTACGTCTTCGCCGGTAGCGCGCTCGGCAGCGAACCGGATCGGCTGAACCGGATCTACCGCTGGGACAACTTCGTGTACGCCGGGTACGCCGCCGCGGTCACGAAGAACCTCGGCTTCCTGATGTCGGTGAACTCGTCGTTCGAGCACCCGTACTCGATCGCCCGCCAGCTCGCCACTCTCGACAACTTCAACGCCGGACGTACGGCGTTGAACGTGGTCTTCGGCATCGACCGCGACGGCGACCCGATCGGGAACTTCGGTAAGAACCCGGTGCCGACCGAGGCGACCAAGTACGAGCGCGCCCGTGAGTTCACGCAGGTCGTGAACAGGCTGCTCTACGAGAGCTGGGACGACGACCTGCTGCTCGGCGACAAGACCGGCGGGACGCTGATCAAGCCGGGTTCGTGGCACCAGATCGATCACCACGGCGAACACTTCGACGTACGCGGGCCGCTGAACGTGCCGCCGCCGGTGCAGTCGCACATCCCGATCGTGCAGGTCGGGCTGTCCGAGGAGTCGCTGCGGTTCGGGGCGGACTACGCGCAGGTGCGGTTCTCGCCGTACTTCGGGATCAGCCGCGGCAAGGAGGAGTACCGCAAGCTCAAGGAACGGGTCGCGGCGAACGGGCGGGATCCGGAGAAGTTCAAGATCATTCCGGGGATCACGTTCTACCTGGCGGGCACGACGCGCGAGGCGGTTGCCAAGTTCAACGAGATCAACGCACTGCAACTGACCGAGGAGATCCCGGCCGCCTTCTCGGCGGCGTTGGGAGTCGACCTGTCGCGGGTGCGCGACACCGAGCGCGTGCTGGACGTGGTCGACGTGGAATCGCTCGACGACGGGGCGCTGCGGCCCTTCATCAGCGATCGTGCGAGGGATGTGAAGAACGACCGGGAGTTGCTGCGGCAGGTGCTGACCACCCAAGTCGGCGAGGACGCCACATTGCGTGAGCTGTACCAGTACGTGCAGCGGTCAAAGCACGAGCAGCAGCCGGCGGTGGTCGGTGACGCCGCGAAGATCGCGGACTGGCTGGAGGAGAACCTCGAGGAGAACGTACTCGACGGCGTCCAACTCTTCCCGCCGTACCACCGAGGTCCTGCCGATCTGTTCGTCGACTTGGTCGTGCCGGAGCTGCAGCGGCGCGGGATCTTCCGGACCGAGTACGAGGCGTCCACCCTGCAAGGCCTCCTCGACACCGACGACTACTGAGGAGAGACATGCCCGCCAACCACAACGTGCCGGACGGACACCGGCAGCTCGGTTCCTCAGGACTGGTCCTGTCCGAGATCGGCGTCGGCGCCAGCACCTTCGGCCGCACCGGGATGCGTGCCACCGACCAGCGCGCCGTGACCGCGATCGTCGACCGCGCTCTCGACCTCGGCGTCACGTACTTCGACCTGGCCGAAGGGTACGGCGACCATCCCGGCCAGAGCGAGGAGCTGTTCGCCGAGGCGCTCGGCAACCGGCGCGAAAAGGTTGTCATCGGCACCAAGTTCGGGCTGAACCTCTTCCGTGAGCGCGGTCCGGCCTACGCCCGGCCGGGATCACGGAAGTACATCGTCTCCGCCGCGGAGGAGTCACTCCGGCGACTGGGTACGGACTACATCGACCTGTACCAGATCCACTTCCCGGACCCGCTCACGCCGATCGAGGAGACGCTGTCCGCCCTCGACTCGCTCGTACGGTCCGGCAAGATCCGGTACGTCGGCGCGTCGAACTTCAAGGCGTGGCAACTGGCCGACGCCGACCATGTCGCCCGGGGCAACGGCCTGACCCGGTTCGTGTCGACGACCGACGAGTACAACCTGCTGTGGCGCAAGCCCGAAGAGGAGCTGATCCCGGCCCTGCGGCACTACGGGCTGGGCTTCATCCCGTACTTCCCACTCCAAAACGGACTGCTCACCGGCAAGTACTCCGCCGACCGCGCACCAGCCGAAGCAAAGATCACCAACCTCAAGCGCTACCTCCTGCGTGACGCGCCGTGGGAAGCCCTGGCGAAGTTCGAACAGTTCGCCCGCGACCGCGACATCAGCCCCAGCACCGCCGCCCTCAGCTGGCTCCTCGCCCAGCCGACCGTCACCAGCGTCATCGCCGGCGTCACCGTCCCGGACCAGCTCGACGAGAACCTTCGCGCTACCGACTGGACCCCGACCCCCGACGAGGACGCGGAACTCCGCGACCTCTTCAGCGGCGACCTCTCCGGCGGCCCCGGCCGAGTCGATCGCGGCTAGGAGTTGTCTGGCAATTCCCCGCCTACTGCGGGGCGCCCGGCACGGCATCTCGCCGCACGGCCGACGAACCGGAGCGCGACTGACGTCCGCGCCGCGGATCTCCGCGCGGCCGACCTTGCCGGGTCGGCCTGCGCGGGGCCGGCCTGCGCGCTCAGTCGGAGGGCGCCGGGTAGGTACCGGGGCGGTCGCCGGTTGCGGAGGGGCGGGCTGGGTCGGTGATCCACTCCGACCACGAGCCCGGATACAACGCCACCTCGATCCCGAGCTGCGCCAGGGCGAGCACCGTCGTGGTTGCCGAGACCCCACTCCCGCAGTACGCACCGATCTCGTGCCCGTCGAGACACGCGCCGTACAACTCACGCAGCGCCGCCGGACCCAGAAGCTTGCCGTCGACGAAGTTCACCGAACCGGGCACGCTGTGCGCGCCGGGGATGTGCCCGAGCCGAGGAAGTTGCGGGTCACCGAGGTACGCCGCCGTACCTCGAGCATCGAGCAGGTGCCCGCTCACGGCGATCCGGGCGACATCCTCGGGCGAGAGGACCGGCAACGAGCCGGGCCGCACGACCACAGACCCCTCGGAAGGCGGCGGAATCTCGGTATCCAGCGTGCCGTCGGCCTCCTCCCACGCCCGCAGACCGCCGTCGAGAAGGAAGACGTTCGCGAGCCCGGCCCAGCGGAATGTCCACCAGGCCCGGGTGGCGATCGCCGGGGTCTCCCGGGAGTACACGACAACAGTGCTGTCATCACCGACACCCCACCGCCGAAGCCGCCCTTGCAACTCCCCAGGTTCCGGCAACGGACCACTGCCCGACATCTCGGTGAGGCGCCCGACGAGGTCTCGCTCCAGCACGACCGAATGCGCACCGGCAACGTGCCCTTCCAGGTACGCCGTCTCGGACGACCGACTGACCTCGAGCACCACGACCCCGTCCCGCCTTCGAGCAAGCTGCTCCGCCGAGATGAGGAATCGCTGCGTGATCGCTACGCCCATGGGTCTAGCTCCAAGCGCTGGCTCCGTATCGGTTACATAAGTCTAAATAGCAGGAGCCGAACGATATATAGCGGACCGGATCGCGGACGCTCCAGAAGGAACTGCGGGGTTACGGGCCAACGGCTGCTCGCGCGGCGCGCACTGAACCGGCGAACCTGGATCCGGGGTCACCACGTGTCGAAGTGCAGAACTTCGTCGAGGGGTTTGCGGGCGGCCGGTTTGAAGGTGGTTCCGATCGAGTAGGCGGTGGGGATCAGGACCGCCTGGCGCAGATTGCCGGGCAGCTTCAGCAGCTCACTGATCTCGGTCTCGTACTTGAGGTGCAGCGTGGTCCAGGCCGTGCCGAGCCCGCGGGAGCGGGCGGCGAGCATGTAGCTCCAGGCGGCGGGCAGGATCGAGCCCCACAGTCCGGCCTGATTGCCGGCCGGCAAGGTAGCGGCCTCGATACAGGGGATGACGAGCGCCGGCACATCTCCCATGTGATCGCCGAGGTACGACGAGCTGCTGCGTACCCGCTGCTGAACTGCCGCGCGTTCTGGATCCACTGTCGGCTCGGCGGCGTCCCTGTCGGCGAAGTAGGCCTGCAGGGATCGCCGGTAGTAGTCGCCGATGACGGCGCGCTTGTCCGGGTCCGTGATCACGAGCCAGTGCCATGTCTGGCCGTTGCTTCCGGACGGGGCCTGTACGGCGATGTCGATGAGTTCCCGGATCAAGTCCCGCGACACCGGTCGTTCGAGGTCCAGCCGCTTGCGGACAGTTCTTGTTGTGGTGAGCAACTGATCGGGTGACAGGACGAGGGTGGAGTTCATGCGGACAGCCTTTGCGAATCAGGGGCGGTGAGGGTGCTGACGAGGTCGCGGACGGCGGGTGAAGGGCGCCCCTGGCGGCGTTGCAGGAGGACCATGGTGACGACTGTCCGGTCGCCTGCGATCGGGCGGCTGGTGATCAGGCCTGCTCGGGTCAGCGGGTCGTCGACAACGCTGTAGTCCGGCAGTATGGTCAGGCCGAAGCCCTCGACGACCATCGTCTTGCCCATCTCGGCGCCGTCGGTGCTGTGCCAGTCGCGGGGCAGCGTGGAGCCGAAGATCCGGTGCGCGAAGCGGTGCATGACGTAGCCGGCGCGCATCCCGACGAACGGCTCGGCGCGCAGTTCGTCGACCGTCACCTCCGCGCGGGAGGCCAGCTCGTGTCCGGTCGGCATGACCACGACCGGGTGCCCGTGCCGGACCGGCGTACCGTCCAGGCCGGGTGGTGTGTCGTCGCCGCTCAGCAGGTTGACGAGGCCGACGTCGAGGCCGCCTTCGGCGAGCGAGGTTTCGATCTCGCTCTGTTGCAGGTTCCGGATCTCGACGGTCGCGCCGGGCCGGATGGTCTGGAACTTTCGCAGTGCGGGCAGCAGCAGGGACGACGTACCGGCGTTCACCGTGCCGATGCGGAGCATGCGGGCCGCGGCGGTCTGGTCGCCGGCGGCGGACTTCAGTCGGTCGACGGCTTCCAGGACTTCGATCATGTTGCGGAGCAGGTCGCGGCCTTCGGCGCTGATCCGGGCGCCGGAGCGGCGCCGGTCGAGCAGTGGTACGCCGAGTTCGCGCTCGAGTTTCGCGATCGCCTCGCTGAGCGCGGGCTGGGAGACGTGCAGATGTTCGCTGGCACGGCGCAGCGAGCCGTGCTGGGTCACGGCCGCGATGAACTCGAGCTGCTCGATCCGCATCTCCACCTCCGTCGTCCTCGGATCCGCCGATGCGGTGATCGGCGATAGCTGGCAGCAACTCCCTTGAACCTCCTCCATTGTCCAGTAATCCTGTCGACATTGGGTGTCGAGTCAGAACGTGAGACGGGCGGAGCGAGGACATGACCAGCGGAGACGCGCTGAAGTTCGCCTACTGGGTGCCGAACGTGAGCGGCGGCCTGGTGGTCAGCAAGATCGAGCAGCGCACGGACTGGAGCTACGAGTACAACAAGAAGCTTGCACAGCTCGCCGAGAACAACGGCTTCGAGTATGCGCTGACCCAGGTCCGTTACATCGCGTCGTACGGCGCGGCGTACCAGCACGAGTCCACGAGCTTCAGTCTCGCGCTGCTGCTGGCGACGGAGCGGCTTAAGGTGATCGCGGCGATTCACCCGGGGTTGTGGCAGCCCGGCGTACTGGCGAAGTTCATCGCGAGTGCCGATCAGATGTCCGGTGGGCGGGCCGCGATCAACGTGGTCAGTGGCTGGTTCAAGGACGAGTTCACCAAGCTCGGGGAGCCGTGGCTGGAGCACGGTGAGCGGTACCGGCGCTCTGAGGAGTTCATCCGGTACGTGCGGGAGATCTGGACGTCGGAGCACGCCGAGTTCAACGGTGACTTCTACCGGCTGCACGACTTCGACCTGAAACCCAAGCCGGTGTCGACCCCGGAGATCTTCCAAAGCGGGAACTCGAGCGACGCGCGGGGCATGGCCGGCCGGGTCTCGGACTGGTACTTCGCGAACGGCAACACGCCGGAGGGGGTCGCGGAGCAGATCCGCGACGTCAGCGACGTCGCCCAGGTGCACGGCCGGTCGGTGCGGTTCGGAGTGAACGGGTTCGTGGTCGCGCGGGATACCGAGGCGGAGGCCCGGGACGTGCTCCGGGAGATCATCGACAAGGCCGATCGCGAGGCGGTCGAGGGCTTCGGCGCCGCCGTCAAGCAGGCGGGGCAGTCGACGTCGGACAAGAAGGGGATGTGGCAGGACTCGGAGTTCGCCGATCTCGTGCAGTACAACGACGGCTTCCGGACCGGTCTGATCGGTACGCCGGAGCAGGTCGCGGAGCGCATCGTCGAGTACAAGCGCCGCGGAGTGGACCTGTTCCTGCTCGGCTTCCTGCACTACCTGGAGGACGTCGAGTACTTCGGCCAGAAGGTCCTGCCGATCGTCCGCGAACTGGAGGCGGCCGAGCGAGAGCGGGTCGGATGACGACCACGCGAGTTCGGTCGGTGGCGCGCGTGCCGGTGCTCGATGCCGATCAGGCAATCGAGATCGCCCGGCAGCAGGCGGCGGAAATCGCGCTCGGCGCCGCGGAACGGGACCGCCAGCGGATCCTCCCGGTCGTCGCCGTACTGGCTCTCGCCGAGAGCGGTTTGCTGGCGATCAGTGTGCCGCAGGCGTACGGCGGCGCCGGTCTGCCGGCGTCTGTCGTGGCCGAGGTGTTCCGGATCATCGCGGCGGGCGACCCGAACGTGGCGCAGATCCCGCACAGCCACTTCGTCTACCTGAATCAGGCGGTCCGGCAGGGTTCGGGCGCGCAGAAGAAGCGGATCTTCGCCGAGGTCCTCCAAGGGCGGACCATCGGCAACGCGCAGTCCGAGCGAGGCACGGCCCACGTCCGCGACTTCCGTACGACGCTGACGCCCGACGGCCCCGGCCGCTGGCGGCTGAACGGGACGAAGTTCTACTGCACCGGCGCACTGTTCGCCGATCGCGTCGCCGTACTGGCACACCGCGGGGTGGACGGCCCGATGGCGGTGGCCTGGGTCGACCGTGACGCACCGGGGCTCGAGGTGATCGACGACTGGGACTCCGTGGGGCAACGGACGACCGCGAGCGGGACGGTCCGGCTGACGGATGTCGCGGTGACCGACGAGTGGATCACGCCGTACGCGCTCATGTTCGACGCGCCGCAGACGTACGGCGCCTACGCGCAGCTGCTGCACGCGGCGATCGACGCCGGCATCGCCAGGGCGGCGCTCGACGATGCTGCGGAGTTCGTTCGTACGAAGAGCCGCCCGTACCCGGACGCGGGCGTACCGCGGGCTGCGGATGACCCGCTGGTGGTGCAGGCATTCGGCGAGCTGGAACTCGCAGTACGGGCTGCGGATGCCGTGCTCGGTGAGGCGGGGCGAGCGCTTGATCGTGCGAACGCGAACCTGACCGCCGAGACAGCAGGTGCTGCCAGCCTCGCCGTAGCTGCTGCTCGGGCGATCACGACGAAGACGTCCGTCGAGGTGTCGAGCCGGTTGTTCGAGGTGTCCGGTACCCGGTCCGCGCTGGCGGAACTCGACCTGGACCGGCACTGGCGCAACGCGCGCACGCACACCCTGCACGACCCGGCCGCCTGGAAGGTCCAGCACCTCGGGCGCTGGGCTGTCGACGGCGTTCTGCCGCCTCGGCACGGACAGATCTGAGAGGACCTGGATGTCAGCACAGCTCAAGTTCCATTGGTTCCTGCCGACGAACGGCGGCGACGGACGGCAGGTGGTCGGCGGCGGCCACGGGGTCGGCGCAGGCGCATCCGGCCGCCCGGCCTCAGTCCCGTACCTGGGGCAGATAGCGCGCAGCGCGGAACAACTCGGCTTCGAGGCCGCGCTGACGCCGGCCGGCGCCTGGTGTGAGGACGCCTGGATCAGTACCGCGATGCTCAGTACGGTGACCGAGCGACTGCAGTTTCTCGTGGCCTTCCGCCCCGGGCTGATCTCGCCGTACCTCGCCGCTCAGATGGCGGGCACCTTCCAGAACCTGTCCGGCGGCCGGCTCCTGCTGAACGTGGTGACCGGAGGCGAGAGTCACGAGCAGCGCATGTTCGGCGACTTCCTGGACAAGGAAGGGCGCTACGAGAGGTGCGACGAGTTCCTCGAGATCGTCACCCGGCTCTGGGCCGGCGAGACGGTCACGTTCCAGGGCCGTCATCTTCAGGTCGAGGAGGCGACGCTCGCGCAACGGCCCGATCCGGTCCCGGACATCTACTTCGGCGGCTCGTCCGACGCGGCGCTCAAGGTCGCGGCCCGGCACGCCGACGTCTACCTGACCTGGGGCGAACCGCCCGAAGCGGTCGCCGACAAGATCGCCCGGGTCCGCAAGCTGGCCGCCGATGAAGGACGTGAGCTGCGGTACGGCATACGGCTGCACACCATCGCGCGGGAGTCGTCAGACGCAGCGTGGTCGGAGGCGGCGCGACTGCTCGAAGGGATCTCCGAGGAGCAGATCGCCGAGGTGCAGACTGGGCTGAAGCGCAGCGAGGCAGAGGGACAGCGCCGCATGCTCGCGCTCAACCAGGGCACCAAGGACGGCCTGGAGATCTACCCGAACCTCTGGGCCGGCGTCGGTCTCGTCCGCGGTGGCGCCGGGACGGCGATGGTCGGTTCGTACGACGAGATCGCCGACCTCATCGAGCAGTACGCCGAGGCTGGCATCGAGGAGTTCGTCCTGTCCGGTTACCCCCACCTGGAAGAGGCCTACTGGTTCGGCGAAGGCGTCCTGCCTGAGCTCGCACGTCGTGGCCGATGGCAACATCCCGCACCGGTGACAACCCGGTCGACCGTCCCGTTCGGCGCTCCTGCTGGAAAGGCAGCCTCATGACGAGCACAGCCGTTGTCGTCGGCAACCCGAAGCCGCAGAGTCGTACGTTCGCGGCCGCCGAATATCTCGCCCGCGAACTCACCGGCGGCGAGCCTGATCTCGTCGTCGACCTGGCTGCCGTCGGCGCTGAGCTCCTCGACTGGAAGTCGCCGTCTGTCGGCGCGCTGGTAGAGCAGGTCGGCGCCGCGAACCTCGTTATCGTCGCGAGCCCGACCTACAAGGCGACCTACACGGGGTTGCTGAAGTTGTTCCTCGACCGGTTCGCCGGAGGTACGGGACTGCGAGGTGTCGCCGTACCGCTCATGCTCGGTGCCGGACCGGGGCACGCGCTGGCAGCGGAGTTGCACCTGCGCCCTCTCCTCACAGAACTCGGCGGCACTGTGCCAGGTCGGGCGTTGTATGTCCTCGACAGTCAGTACGACGACCCGTCGGCCTACAAGGACTGGCTCGACGACACGCTGCCCGCGGTCACGGGGCTGCTGGCAGGGCTACCCGCGTGACCACCTTCCCCACCAACCAGGATCTGGACCCGAAGCTTCTTCGGGCGGCCTTCGGAACCTTCCCGACCGGTGTGGTCGCGGTCGCCGCCGAGGTCGACCAGAGCCTGGTCGGCCTGGCGGCGAGCTCGTTCACCTCCGTGAGCCTCGACCCGCCGCTGGTCTCGGTATCCGTGGCGAAGGCCTCCAAGACCTGGCCGGCGCTGCGGCGCGCGACCAGGCTCGGACTCACGGTGCTGGCCGATCACCACGGCGAGGTTTGCCGTCAGCTGGCCGGACCGGTCGAGCGGCGGTTTGACGGGGTTGCCATCAGCGCGACCGCGGACGGCGCCGTCACTCTGGACGACGGCCTGGCCCGCTTCGACTGCTCGATCTACCGCGAGGTCGAGGCCGGCGATCACGTCCTGGTGCTCCTCCGGTTGCACGCCGTCGACCACGCCGACACCTCGCCCCCGCTCATCTTCCACCGCAGCGGCTTCGGCCGCCTGGCCGCCTCCGCCTGAGGCCGGCCAGGGCATCTTGCGGACAAGTTCGTCCCGAGTTTGTCAGGCCGTCGATGCGCGCCGACAGCTCAGCCACTCGGGCCTCGCCGATCTCGAGCGCTGAGACGTGGCGGTGAATGTCTAGTGTCGTACTAGACTTTCCGGTGTGACCCCGTCAGTCGTCGGCGGGGTCACGCCACGAGCTGGATCGTGCTCTGGCCGGTGGTTGCCATCGGCCCCGTTCACCAGGCGGGACCGCGGGCGCACCGTCGACGTACGATCCGGCGCGCCACGAGTGGATGCTCGTGGGTAACCGGCGGACCGTGGTGGGCTACTGCCGGTGCCGGTCTCCTGGGCGGGCGGGGATCACCCGTCCAGGAGACCGCTCGGGGTCAGGATGTGAGATCGCGGCCGGCTGTGCTGCGGCTGGTGTGAGCCTTTGAGCATGCGAGCGATTGGTTTCAAGAGTGTCCGAGGTGCCCTGATTCAGCTCGATCGCCCGGTGTCTGTGCCGGGGGATGGCGAGGTGCTCATCCAGGTCTCGCACGCCGGTGTGAACTTCGCCGAGCTGCAGCACTGGCGCGGTGATTTCGGGCCGCCGGAACCAGATGGTGATGTGCCCGGACTTGAGGCGGCGGGCGTGGTGGCGGCAGTCGGCCCGGACGTCGGCAACGTCGCGGTCGGCGATCCGGTGACGGCGTACCTTCCGGGCTTCGGAGGTTATGCGGAGTACGTTCTCGCGCCCGCGGCGTTCACCTATCCGATCGGGGACCTCGACCGTACGGTTGCCGCGGCGGCGCCGACCGTGCTGACGACGGCGTACGGCCTGCTGGCCGGGACCGGACGGATCGTTGCCGGTGACACCGTTCTGATCCATGCTGCCGCGGGTGGTGTGGGTACAGTCGCGGCTCAGCTCGCCCGGGCGCTCGGTGCGGGCAGGGTTCTCGGTACGGTCGGATCGCTCGAGAAGGTCGAGTACGCCGAGGGGTTCGGGTACGACGCGGTCCTGCTCCGGGAGGGGTTCTCCGAGGAGGTCCGGCAGTTGACCGGCGGTCGGGGTGTCGATCTGGTGCTCGATCCGGTCGGCGGGTCGGTGCGGGCGGAGAGTATCGAGTTGCTTGCGCCGTTCGGGCGGCTCGCTGCCTTCGGGGATGCCGGCGGCTACCCGGACCTCACGCTGCAGGTGCAGCCGCTGTGGAAGAACATCCGGTTGGTCGGTGGCTTCAACATCGGTGATCTCGCTCGACGTGCACCCGAGGCGGTCAGTCGCTTCGGGCGTGCCGCTCTCGATCTGGTCAGGTCGGGACAGGTGCGCATCGATGTCACCGACGTACTGCCGCTCGCCGAGGCCAAGGTTGCGCTTGACCGCCTGGCGAGCGCAACGACCCGCGGCAAGTTGGTGCTCGCCGTCGGTTGAGCTCAGGCGTCGAACCTGCTGCGGTGGTCGGTGACTTCGGCGTGCGTGTTCTCGGCCCACCTCGTCAGCTCGGTGAGTGGATCGAGAAGTGACCGGCCGAGTGGGGTCAGGGCGTACTCGACCCGCGGCGGCACTTCGGCGTACGCGGTGCGGCTGATCAGGCCGTCGCGCTGGAGTGAGCGCAGTGTCTGGGTGAGCATGCGGTGGGAGATGCCGGGCAGGTCTTTCATCAGTTCGGTGAACCGGCGCGGGCTGTCGGTGAGGCGCGCGATCGTCGCCAGCGACCAGGTGTCGCCGACCCGGCGGAGGACCTCTCGTGTGTGCCGGCGGGACGCGTCGGAGGAGCAGAGTTCTGGTTCCATTTCTTCCCTCCGTGTGCGTGACGCACTAAATAGTGCGGGTGCCGAGGCCGGTATGGAAGGCGTTCGGCGCTGGTTGGCATCTGTCGACGGTCCGCTCGGGATCGATCATGACAGAAGGTGGAAACGCATGACGAACATCGCGATCATCGTCGGCAGCACGCGGCCGGGACGGTACGGCGAGGCGGTGGGGCAGTGGGTACTGGAACAGGCATCGGAGCGCGGCGACGCCAAGTTTGAGCTGGTTGACCTGCTCGACCACCCGCTGCCGCACTTGGACGAGCCGGTTCCGGCGTCGGCCGGTCAGTACGCCAATGAGCACACCAAGCGCTGGTCCGAGACCATCGACCGGTACGACGGCTACGTGTTCGTGACGCCGGAGTACAACCACTCCGTGTCAGGCGCGCTGAAGAACGCGATCGACTACCTGTACCGCGAGTGGAACAACAAGGCAGCCGGCTTCGTCGGGTACGGCGTCGTCGGCGCGGCCCGCGCGGTCGAGCACCTCCGCCTGATCGCCGCCGAACTCCAACTGGCAACCGTCCGCAGTCAGGTCGCTCTCTCGTTCTACACCGACTTCGAGAACTTCACCGCGCTCCGCCCAGAGCAGCGGCAGGTCGACGCGCTCGGAGAACTGCTCGACCAGGTGGTCGCGTGGTCCAACGCTCTGGCGACCGTGCGCCAGGGCTGATCTAGCAGTCTGCGGTCCGAGGCGTGGACGGCGGTCCGTGGGTCGGTCGCCTTTCCTATTATGTCTACTAAAGAACTAGACATTAGGATCAACGATGACCGACTCATTGACCTCGATCGAGCAGGCGGGTGGGCCGCGGCGTAAGTGGCCGTGGGTGGCTGGAGGCGTTGCCGTAGTACTGATCGCCGTCCTTGGGGTGGTGTGGGCGGTGGGATCCGGGCCGGGCGATGCGGCTGCGGCGCAGGGGGACGGGAAGCCGGTCTCCGGTGGCACGCTGGAGTTCGCGCTGCTCGACTACCAGCGCAGTCCGGATCCGCAGTGGGGGAGCAACTATGCCGAGTCGATCATCGGCAACAACGTCACCGACAAGCTCACGTGGCAGGACCCGAAGACCGGTGAGATCACGCCGTGGCTGGCGGAGTCTTGGTCGTACAACAGGCAGTTGACCGAGTTCACGTTCCACCTTCGCCACGACGTGACGTTCAGCGACGGTACGCCGTTCAACGCGGCGGCTGTGAAGGCCAATTTCGATCAGTATGTGCATGGCGACCCGAAGCTCGGCATCGTCGCCAGCGGCGCGTCGCTGTTCAACGGGTACGCCGGGACGTCGACGCCGGACGAGTTCACTGCGGTCGTGCGATTCGCCAAGCCGAACGCGAGTTTCCTGCAGGCGACGTCGTTCACCGCGAACGCCCAACCCGGCTTCCTCTCCTTGTCCACCTTGAAGAAGAGCGCGGACCAGCGAACGAACCCGAAGAACGTGATCGGCACCGGCCCGTTCGTGTACGAGTCCTGGCAGGAGCAGGTGAAGACGGTCCTGGTCAAGCGCAAGGACTACAACTGGTCACCGCCGGCGCTGCACCACCAAGGTCCGGCGTACCTCGACAAGATCGTCTTCAACACCATCCCCGAGGCCAGTGTACGAACCGGTTCGCTGAAGTCCGGCACGATCGACGCGACGCTGGATGTCGGCACGACCGACGAGGAGCCGTTGAAGGCGGCCGGCTTCACGATCATCTCGCGGCAGGTGTCCGGTACGGCGATCCGCTGGGACTTCAACACGTCGCTGTTCCCGACCAACGATCTCGCCGTCCGCAAGGCGATCCAGCGCGGCTGGAACCGGGAGTCGATCGAGAAGACCGTGCTGACGAAGTCCTACTCGATCGCCCGCTCGATCCTGGCGGACTCAGTCACCGGGTTCGTGGACTACAGCAACACTGTTTTGAAGTACGACCCCGACGAGGCGAAGCGGCTGCTCGACGCGGACGGCTGGGTACCTGGCGCGGACGGCATCCGGGTGAAGAACGGGCAGCGGCTGGTGGTGAAGCTTGTCGGGATCAACAATCTGGTCGCGAACAAGCCGGCGTACGAGTCGATCCAGCAGGACCTGCGCAAGATCGGCATCGACGTACAGCTCACCGTTCTCCCGCTCGCGGACTGGGCCGCCGAGCAGTCCAAGGCGAGGACCAAGTGGAACGTGAAGGCGGCGAACCGGTCCCGCAACGATCCCGGCGTACTGCGGCTCGCGTACAGCCCGCAGGCCGACGACGGGTCGTACCTGCCGAAGGACTTCCCGGGGTACGGCGAGATAGTGTCCACGCTCGACAAGCTCGACTCGACCCTCGACCCGGCGTTGCGGAAGGAGTACGCGAAACAGGCGCAGGACCTGATCGTCGACAAGTACGCGCTGGCAAACCCGGTCTACAACCCGTCGCAGGTGATCGCCGAGGCGCCGTACGTGCACGGCATCGTCTTCGACGCGCAGTCGCGCAACCACTTCGTCGACGCGTGGAAGAGCAGATGATCCGCTATGTCGTGCTGAAGGTCGGGCGGGCGTTGTTCGTGGTGTGGGCCGCCTTCACGGTGACCTTCGTGCTGCTGTTCGTACTGCCGGCCAATCCGGTGGATCTGTTGTTCGATCCGGCCGAGATCAACAGCATCCCGCCGGAGGTGCGCGCGCAGGTCGTGCACAGCTACGGCTTCGATCGGCCGGTTGTGGTGCAGTACCTCGACCGGCTGGGGCACGCGGTGCGTGGAGACTTCGGTACGTCGGTGCTGTCCGGGCGTGCTGTGGATGCGGCGATCCTCGACTCGTTGCCGAGCACGCTCGTACTGGCGACGGGGGCGCTGGTGCTGGCGTTGGTCTTCGCGTTCGTGACGGCGGTCGTCGCGACCACGACCCGCCGGCGGTGGCTCCGGGAGGTCGTCGAGTCGTTGCCGTCGGCATCGGTATCGGTTCCGGTGTTCCTGGTTGGGGTGATCTTCCTGCAGGTCTTCTCGTTCCGGCTGGGGTGGTTTCCGTCGTTCGGGAACGCCGGGGTGAAGAGTCTGGTGCTGCCGATCGTGACGTTGGCGATCCCGGTCTCCGGGCCGATCACGCAGTTGCTGGTCCGGAGCTTCGCGAGCGAGTTCCGCGCCGGGTACGTGACCACCAGCCGGGCGAAGGGCGCGCCGCGGTCGGCGATCGTCGTCGGCGACGTCTTCCGGAACGCGAGCCTGCCCGCGCTGACGATCGCGGGCATCACGTTCGGCAACCTGATCGCCGGCTCCGTCATCACCGAAACGGTCTTCGCCCGCCAGGGCATCGGCCGCCTGACCCAGACCGCGATCAACACCCTCGACATCCCTTTGGTGCAAGGGATCGTGGTCTTCGTCGCGGCCAGCTTCGCACTCATCAACCTCGCCATCGACCTCATCTACCCACTCCTCGACCCCCGCCTCCGCAGCACGCTGACGGGCCGAGCGGCTCGGTCGGGGAGTGGCGTGCCGGGTGGAGAGGCATCCGGCAGTGGACCGGCCGGTGCGGTTTCCGCGGCTGGGGGTACGGCGTGAACGGCCCCACGGAGGCCGGCTGGTGGGCGCTCCCCGGCAGGCTCGCGGACCTCCTACGGCGGCCTGTGTTGTTGCTTTCGTGGGTGATCGTGGTGATCGCTGCCGGTTGGGCGGTCGTGCCTCGGCTGTTCACCTCGGCCAGTCCGTACGAAGGTGACAGCAACCTGAGTTTTGCCGGTCCGAGCTTGGCGCATCCGTTCGGTACGGACCGACTCGGGCGGGATCTGTTCGCCCGGGCGGTGTACGGCGCCAGTACGACGCTGACGGCAACGCTGGTCGCCGTACTGATCGCCTTCGGGGTCGGTACGGTCGTCGGGCTCGTGGCTGGCTACCTGGGTGGCGCGATCGACACCGCGACGATGCGGGTGATCGACGTGTTCCTGTCGATTCCGAGCCTGCTGCTCGCGATGGTGATCGTCTCGGTGCTCGGCTACTCCACCGACAACATCGCGATCGCGGTCGGCATCTCGTCCATCGCGGCGTTCGCCCGGGTGATGCGCGCCGAGGTGCTGACGGTCGCGGGCAAGGACTACGTGAAGGCGGCGTACGGCGCCGGCGTACGGCGGCCCGCCGTGGTGCTGCGGCACGTCGTACCGAACTCGCTCAACTCCGTCCTCGCCCTCGCCGCGCTCGAGGTCGGAACCGCGATCCTCGCGGTGGCCTCGCTCGGCTTCCTCGGGTACGGCGCCCCGCCGCCGGAACCGGAGTGGGGTCTGCTCGTCGCCGAGGGCCGTGACTACCTGGCGGTGCACCCGTACGTCTCGATCCTGCCCGGCCTGGCGCTGGCCCTGGTCGTGCTCAGTACGCACCGCATCAGCACGTCGTTCCGGAAGGACCACGCCCGATGACCGAGCAACTGCTGTCGATCACGGACCTGGCTGTCGACTACCGCGGCGGCAGGCGTTCTTGGACGCCGGCGGTCGACGGTGTCAGCCTGACGGTCGCACCGGGCGAGTTCGTCTCGCTGGTGGGGGAGTCGGGCTGCGGGAAGTCGACGCTGATCCAGGGCGCGCTCGGCCTGCTCTCGGACGCGGCGCGGATCCGCGGCGGCTCGATCGCGTACTCCGGGGTCGATGTCACGAACTGGTCCGACAAGCGGCTGACTCGGGTGCGCGGCAACTATGTGGGGTTCGTACCGCAGGACCCCGGCACCGCACTGAACCCGACAAAGAAGATCGGCCGCCAGGTGCTGGAGGCGGTCCGGTTCAACAGCCCGGGTAGGGCGGACCGCGAGGACGCGCTCGGCTATCTTCGGACGGCTGGGCTGAAGGACGTGGAGCGACTGTACGAGCAGTACCCGCACGAACTGAGCGGCGGCATGAAACAACGCGCTCTGATCGCGATCGCGCTGGCCGGCAAACCCAAGCTGATCCTCGCCGACGAACCCACCAGCGGCCTCGACGTCACCGTGCAGCGAGTGATCCTCGACCATCTGACCGAGCTCAGCCGCAGTCTCGAGCTCGGCGTCCTACTGGTCACCCACGACCTCGGCGTCGCCCTCGACCGCTCCGATCGCATCCTGGTGATGCGCGAGGGCAAGATCGTCGAGGAGGGCACCGCGCCGGAGCTGCTGGAACGGCCACTGCGCAGCGAGTACGCGCGCCGGTTGCTGGCATCGGCCCACCGCCCTGGTCGCCTGACACCCGCCAAAGTGCAGGAGAAGGCGGCGCTCCTCCGGTCGGCCGATGGATCTGAGGCGATCGTGGCGCGTGAGTTGCGGAAGCAGTACGTCGCACGTGCCGGCGGGCGGAGTCACGTCGTACGGGCATTGGATGGTGTGAGTATTGCGGTTCGAGCTGGCACGACGCATGCGGTGGTCGGAGAGTCTGGTGCGGGGAAGTCCACGCTGGCGAGCGTTCTGGCTGGTTTTGTCGCGCCCGATGCAGGTGTGGTCCACGTTGGTGAGGTCGAGCTGACCGGACTCGGCCGCGGTCCGCTGCGTGAGCTTCGCCGGCGGTTGCAGTTCGTGTTCCAGAATCCGTTCACCTCGCTGGATCCGCGGTTCACCGTGAGCCGGATCATCGCCGAGCCCCTACGTGCCTTTGGATCTCCCAAACGGGCGCTTCGGGCCCGGGTACGCGAACTGCTCGACGCGGTCTCGCTCGGTGAGGAGTACCTCGACCGGTTGCCGGGGCAGCTGTCCGGGGGACAGCGTCAGCGTGTGGCGATCGCTCGGGCG
This sequence comes from Kribbella sp. NPDC059898, assembly GCF_042730855.1. Lineage (NCBI taxonomy): Bacteria > Bacillati > Actinomycetota > Actinomycetes > Propionibacteriales > Kribbellaceae > Kribbella > Kribbella sp. NPDC059898. The sequence continues at coordinate 16,655 of NZ_JBHWKR010000002.1, read as the reverse complement.
CTCGCGCTGAACCCGGAGATCCTCGTTCTCGACGAAGCGGTCAGTGCACTGGACGTGTCCGTGCAGGCGCAGATCCTGCAGCTCCTGGTCGACCTGCAGGCCGAGTTCGGCCTCAGCTACGTGTTCGTCACCCACGACCTCGGTGTGGTCCGGCAGATCGCCGACGACGTGACGGTCATGAAGGACGGCGCGGTCGTCGAATCCGGTCCGGCCGAGCAGGTACTCCGCTCTCCCACACACGACTACACCCGCGAACTCCTCGCCGCGATCCCCGGAGCACACCGGTACGAGACGCCATCCGAACAGTCGGCCTAGTAAGGCCGGACCTCTGCCACTCATCAACCGAGGCTTGCTGACCCTGCTCACGCGTGCCTGGTGGTCGAATCGCAGCTGCGGCCGCGGTTGGTGAGTGGCTGGGGTCCGCCCGGCTCGCCGGGCTCAGGTCGGCTGCCGGTGGCGGACGGGGATCAACCGGCCAGGGCCTTCAGTTGGGCTTCGCGGACTGCGGCGGTCTGGCCTTGGACGAGGAGGAAGAGGGCTGAGCGGGCGTGGAGTTGGGCGGTGTCGTCGTCGGTCAGGCCGTGGCCGGCGCGGGACACGAGCAGCGCGCGGGTGAGGGTGGCGAGCGCTTCGCCGCTGGCGACCTTCAGAGCGAGGCGCTCCTCGACGCGCTGTGGTGTGCCTGGTCCTGCGGCCGCGACCTCGTCGGTGATCGCGTACGCCTGCTCCCGGATCCTGGCCACCCGCGGAGCCCAGGCATCGGCAACCTGGCGGGCGGCCGGATGCGACGAGGCGTGGAGCTCGTCCAGAACCGTTGCCGCCAGCCCGAAATGGTGCGGCCGCGCGTCGGCGGCGGCCGCGATGTCTGCCGCACGCCAGCTCTCGAGATCCTGTACGGCGATGACGTGGTTCTCAGGTACGGCGATCCCGTTGAGCGTCACGCGTTCGGTCCGGCTCCCGCCGGCCGCGCTCAGCCGCAGCGGCGACGCGTCGACGCCCGCGCCGACGGGGATCAGTCCGTACACCACGCGCGGCTCGGCCGGGTCGCTGTCGTCGACGCTGGCGACGCCGAGCCATTCGTTGAGACCCCAGCCGCTGACCCACGAGATCGTCCCGTCGAACGTCCAGCCGTTCGAGGTCCGGTGTGCCGCGACATACCGGTCCGGATATCGCCGAACGTCGCTCAACGCCGCGCCGAGGAACACCTCCCCGCGCAGGATGGAGGCAGCGAGGGCGGAGTCGAGCAACCGGCCGGGGTCTTCGACGGCCTGGCGGATGCGGCCGATCTGCGGGCCGTGCTGGGCCCAGACCAGCCAGGTGTTGAAGCAGGCGCCGGCGATGATCTCGTGCAGCCGGCGGTCCGCGTCTCGATCCAGATCGGCGCCGCCGTAGGCGGTGGGAGCCAGGTGGTTCAGAGCGCCGAGTTGCCTCAGGTCGCGGATGACCTGGTCGGTGACGCCGACGCGTTCGGTCTCCAGCGCACGCGGCCGCAGGTGATCGGCGGCGTACTTACCGACCCGTTCAAGCAGTGAACTCACCGTCGTCATCTCGTCTCCCGCCCGTTGATCGTCTGGTGAGACGCGACTCTACTAAGCAACTTATGTCTATAGATTTACTAGACATAACGTGAGACTCGGGGCCGTACCAGAAGGAAGTCCACCATGCGCATATCCAGGAGATCCGTGGTCGCCACGGCCGCGTTGACGGCCGCTGCCTTGTTGCTGTCGGCCTGTGGTGGATCGTCCGCGGGCAGCGATACCGGCAGCGGCACCCCGCAGTCCGGCGGCACGCTGACTTTCTACGATCCGATCCAGTACGTCGCCTGGAACGCGACCAACTCGACCTGGTCGAACAGCAACGTCACCGACAACCTGGTGGATCGGCTGATCTGGCAGGACCCAAAGACTGGTGACTTCAAGCCGTGGCTGGCGACGAGCTGGGAGATCAGCCCCGACCACCTGACCTACACGTTCCACCTGCGCCAAGGGGTGACGTTCAGCAACGGCGATCCGCTCGACGCGGAGACCGTCAAGCTGAACTTCGACCAGCACGGCCTGGGCGACAAGAAGCTGGCCATCCCGCCGGACTCGTTCTGGGTGAACTACAAGGGAACCACGGCCGTCGACCCGCAGACGGTACGTGTGACGCTGACCAAGCCGAATGCGGGCTTCCTTCAGGTCCTGTCGAACTACCGGGCCAGCTCGATCCTCGGCAAGCCGTACCTGAAGCAGGACTTCAACGGTCAGAGCAAGCTGGAGAACTGGGTCGGCACCGGACCGTTCGTGGTCGAGAAGGTCGACGGCACGACCGGGGTTACCCTCAAGCGCCGCGACGACTACAACTGGGCGCCGGAGGGTTCCGGTCATCAGGGCAAGGCGTACCTGGAGAAGATCGTCTTCAAGACGGTTCCCGAGGCCGGCACCCGGGTCGGTGCGCTGCAGTCCGGTGAGGCGCAGATCGCCCGCAACATCGCGCCGTACGACGAGCAGACCGTGGCCGCGGGTGGCGGGAAGATCGACGCGATCCCGGTGCAGGGTGAGACCAACAAACTCGCCTTCCAGCTCGACGCGAACCCGTTGACCCAGGACAAGAGCATCCGGCTGGCGTTGCAGGCGGCGACCGACCGGCAGGAGATCAACAAGACCGTGCTGTCGCCGAGCTACCCGGTGCCGACGAGTCTGCTGGTGAAGGGCACGCCGTTGCGCGGGGACTCGAGCAAGTACCTCACCTATGACCTCGACAAGGCGAAGTCGCTCCTTGACGCCGACGGCTGGACGGTCGGTGCGGACGGCATCAGGGTCAAGAACGGTCAGCGCCTGCACTTCGACATCTGGGTCTCGCCGTACTACCAGGTCTCGCAGTCGGTGCTCGAGCTGCTGCAGTCGCAGTGGAAGAAGGCCGGCGTCGAGCTCAAGATCAACAGTGCGTCGCTGACCGAGTACCAGGCCCTCGAGACGGCGCGTGGCGCCAAGTGGTCCTTCACCCAGGGGCAGACGTCGACTGGGGAGCCGAGCGTACTGCGAGCGTCGTACGGCAGCGATCGCTACAACGTGCTCCACAGCCCGAAGGCGGACGTGAAGCTCGACGGGCTGCTCGCTGCTCAGGCAGTGCAGTTCGATCCTGCGAAGCGCAAGGCGGCGATCCAGGAGATCGAGGACTACGTGCTCGGGCAGGGCTACGTGATCCCGCTGTACGACGAGACGCAGGTGTTCGGCCTCGGTCCGAAGATCCACGGCTTCGCGACCGAGTCGACGGCAAGGTCCTGGTTGTACGACACCTGGTTGTCGAAATGACGGCGTACGTCGGGAAACGCCTGGCGCAGGCCGTACTGGTGCTGTGGGCCGCGTACACGTTGTCGTTCGTGCTCCTGAGCGCCCTGCCGGGCGACTCGGTACACAACCGGATCGCGAACCCCGAGGCGCAGATCTCGCCGGAGGAGGCGAAGGTGATGCTGGCGTACTACGGCCTTGACCGACCGCTCGCCGAGCAGTACCTGCATGCGCTCGGCGGCGTCTTCCGGGGAGAGTTCGGGTACTCGTTGAGCAGCGGGGACTCGGTCGGTCACCTGATCGCCAGTGCGCTGCCTAGCACGCTGCAGTTGACCGGGCTCGGTCTCGTGTTCGGGGTGCTGTTCGCTGGCGTCGTGGCGGTGCTGATCAACTACGGGCGCTGGCGGTGGTTGCGTTCGCTGGTCACCGCGGTGCCGTCGTTGTTCGCTTCGGTGCCGACCTTCGTGGTCGGCATCGTGGCGCTGCAGTACTTGTCGTTTCGGCTGCGGCTGATTCCGTCGGTGGACGACGGGACGTTGCGGGCGCTGATCGCGCCGGCTGCCACGCTGGGGCTGGTGGTGGCTGCGCCGCTGGCACAGGTGCTGGCGACCTCGATGCGGGCGACCCGTCGACAGCCTTTCGTACACGTGTTGCAAGCGAAGGGGGCCGGCGAGGGGTACATCTTCCGGAAGGATGTTCTGCGCAACTCGTCGCTGCCCGTGCTGACGCTGCTCGGTCTGGCGGTCGGCGAGCTGATCGCCGGTTCGGTCGTGACGGAGTCCGTCTATGCCAGGGCAGGGATCGGTCAGCTGACCGTGAGCGCCGTCAACACCCAGGACCTGCCGGTGGTACAGGGCGTGGTGTTGCTGAGTACGGCGGCGTACGTCGTCGTCAACCTGGTCGTCGACCTGGTGTACCCACTCGTCGATCCACGGATCCTCGTCGAGGGCAGATCACGCCGATCCGCACGCTGGCGTACGGACGGGCAGGCGGTGGAGTCAACCGCTGACCTACCGGCCGGGTCCACCCGCGGGCAGCCGGCCGGGTCCAGCCCCGGGCAGCCAGGAGCCTCCGCCCCCGGGCAGCCCGCAGTGCCCGCCCCTGGGCTGCACGCCGGGTCAGCTCCCGGGCTCACCTCGGGGTCAGGAGCCGAGCCGGCGGCCCGCCGGCTCCCGGCGGAGGTGGCGATGCCATGAGCAACTTCGTTGCCAAGGGCACCGAACCGACCGGCGGGCGCGCCGGTGCACGAGAGGCTGGGCCGGCCGGCAGAGCGCCCGGAGTTGGCGATGGCTTGCCGGGACGTGGGGATGCCGTCGGCGCCCGTGATGTTGGGAAGGGAGGTGGGGCCGTCGGCGTCCGCGATGGTAGGTCGGGCGCCGGAGGCGACGGTGCGCGGGGTGCCCTGCGAGGCTCCGAAGGGCCTGCACCACAGCGCGGTGCAGGGGCCACCGGGGAATCTGAGTCCGGCGCGCGGCCGCGCAGTTCGGCGAGTGCAGCGGCGGTGTTGCGGTGGGTTGGTGGGCATTGGAGTTTGTTGCTGGCGGGTGCGGTGGTGGTGCTGGTGCTGCTCTGGGCGGTGGTGCCGGGGTTGTTCACGGCGTACGGACCGACGCAGGTTGATCCGGCCGGCAAGTTGCAGCCACCGTCCGGTGCGCACTGGATCGGGACGGATCAGTTGGGGCGGGACCAGTTCGCCCGGCTGGTCTACGGTGCGCGTGCCTCGCTGAGCGGATCGGCGATCGCGGTGCTCGTGGGCGTGGTGGTGGGATCCCTCGTCGGGGCATTGGCCGGCTGGTTCGGTGGCGTGGTCGACAGCGTGGTGATGCGGCTGATCGACGTACTGCTGTCGATTCCGGGGTTCCTGTTCGCGATCACCATCGTGGTGCTGCTGGGGTTCGGGATCGTGCAGGCCGCGGTCGCGGTCGGGTTGACGTCGTCCGCGACGTTCGCCCGGCTGATCCGGGCGGAGGTACTGCGGGCCCGCGCGAGCAACTACGTCGACGCCGCGGTGACGAGTGGCGCGTCGACGTACTCGATCCTGCTCCGGCACGTACTGCCGAACTCGATCGCGCCGACGGTCGCGTTGATCACCGTGCAGTTCGGGATCGCGATCATCTGGATCGCCTCGCTGAGCTTCCTCGGGCTGGGCGCCCAGCCGCCGGATCCGGAGTGGGGCCGGATGGTCGCGGACGGACGCAACTACATCGCGACCCGCGGCTACCTGACCCTGTGGCCGGGGCTGACCGTGGTCGCCGTTGTCCTGGCGACGAACCACCTCTCGCATCACCTGTCGGGAAGGCGGCACGCATGAGCGAATTGTTGACTGTCGACAATCTGAGTGTCGACTATCGCGTTGAGCACGGGCTCGCCCGAGCCGTCGACGGTGCGTCATTCGAGGTGGGCTCGGGACAGGTTCTGGCGTTGGTAGGTGAGTCGGGCTCGGGCAAGACCACGACAGGCCACGCGATTCTCGGGTTGCTCGCGGACAACGCGGTAGTAGCCGGCGGCTCCATCCGGTATCGCGGTGAGCCGATCCACGACCTCCCCGCCCGCAAGCTGCGCGAACTGCAGGGTACGTCGATCAGCCTGATCCCGCAGGACCCGACGGTCTCGCTCGATCCGGTCCGCCGGATCGGCCACCAGATCGAGGACGTACTGCGGCTGCACACCGACCTGGATGCACCGCAGCGGCGTGCGAAGGTGCTCGCGCTGCTCGAACTGGTCGGCTTCACCGATGTCGAGCAGCGGTACCGTCAATACCCGCACGAGTTGTCCGGAGGCATGCGCCAGCGAGTGCTCGTCGCCGCGGCGGTTGCCGCCGAGCCGGACCTGATCATCGCGGACGAGCCGACCTCGGGTCTCGACGTGACGGTGCAGGCCCAGGTCCTCGACCTGATCGACGACCTTCGTGCCCGGACCGGTACGGCGGTCGTGCTGATCACGCACGATCTCGGGGTGGCGTCGGACCGGGCGGATCTGATCGGCGTTATGCGGCGCGGCGAACTGGTCGAGCTCGGGCCGGCGCGTGAGGTGCTGGACAACCCACAACATCCGTACACCCAGCAGTTGCTGGCAAGCGTCCCGTCACGGCTAGAGTTCGCGCGCGAACGCCCGGCGCCTGCTGACCCGGAGCCGGTGATCGAGGTGCGGAATCTGCGGAAGGAGTACGACGGATTCGTCGCCGTGGATGACGTGTCGTTCACTGTCGAGGCGGGACGGACGCTGGCGATCGTCGGGGAGTCGGGCAGTGGGAAGTCCACCACGGCCCGAGTACTGACCGGCTTGACCGCGGCGACCGCGGGCAGCGTGCAGTTGCTGGGCAAGGAGATCACCGGGCTGTCCCGGCGTGACTTCCGTCCGCTGCGCCGCGACATACAGATCGTCTTCCAAAACCCGTACTCGTCGTTCGATCCCCGGTTCGACGTTTACGACGTGGTCGCCGAGCCGCTGCTGTCGTTCACGCCGGCGAAGCACTGGCCGCCGCGCCGTAGCCGTCGTACGCACGAGGAACGGGTGGTGCAGGCGCTGGAGGCCGCGGCGTTGCCGGGGGACTTCGTGGATCGGCATCCCCGTGAGCTGTCCGGCGGCCAGCGGCAGCGGGTCGCGATCGCGCGGGCACTGGTGCTCGAACCGCGGATCGTCGTACTCGACGAACCGATCTCGGCCCTCGACGTGTCGGTCCAGGCGCAGATCCTCGAGCTGCTGGGCGACCTGCAGGAGCGACTGGCGCTGACGTACGTGTTCATCTCGCACGACCTGGCCGTCGTACGCGCCGTCTCGGACCAGGTCGCCGTGATGCACCGCGGCCGCATCGTCGAACAGGGCGACGCCGAGCAGGTCTTCACAGCGCCAACAGCCGACTACACAGTCCAACTGCTCAGCGCCGTCGCCGGCAAGACCCTCGCCGCCACGGGAAAGGGAGCATCATGACCAACCACACCATCCCATCGACCAGCTCCGCGACCACGACACCCTCAGCTCCCGCCTCCACCCCGACCGCGGTACCCGCCTCCGAGGCTGAGTCGGTTCCCGCCCCCGCTTCCGGGCCCGCGCCTGCCCCGGAACCCGCCTCAGCCTTACGTGCGGGCTCAGGCGCGCCTCGGCCCCCGGCATCAGCCGCACCATCGACCACGGCCGCGTCCCTAGCTTCCGCACTGACCTTGGTGCCGGCTCCGGCTCCTCCGCCTGTTGCGGGGCCGCCGACCTTGGCGGACGCGTTGCCTGGGTTCCGGGACGTGTTTGCGCGGTTGGCGGAGGGCGCCGGGAAGCGGGACCTGACACGGACGCATCCGTTCGAGCTGGTGCGGGAACTCGCGGACGCCGGGTTCGGTCGGCTGCGGGTGCCGGTGGAGAACGGTGGGTACGGCGTCGACCTGCCAACCCTGTTCGACCTGCTCGCCGAGGCGGGGCAAGCCGACTCGAACGTGCCGCAGATCCTCCGCGGGCACTTCTCGGCCGTCGAGATCCTGCGCAACAGCGACGACCCGGAGAGCGCCGCGTACTGGCTCCGGCGGATAGCTGCCGGCGCGGTCTTCGGCAACGCGCAGTCCGAGCCGGCCGGAGCCGCTCGGGCGGATGTCGGCAAGAACGGGTCCGTGCGGACGGATGCTGCACGAGCTGGCACCGGGTTCGAGATCACTACCCGGTTGCATCGGGTTGACGGACAGTTGGTTGTCTCGGGCACCAAGTTCTACTCGACCGGGTCGTTGTTCGCGGACTACATCCGGGTCGCGGTGCTCGACGAGGACGGGCAGCGGGCGTTTGCGGTCGTACCGGCGCGACACGAGGGGGTCGTCCACGCCGACGACTGGGACGGCGTCGGGCAGCGCCTGACGGGCAGCGGTACGACGTACTTCGAAGCGGTCCCGGTCGCCGAACACGGCCGGCTGGGCCTGGTCCGCGAGGCGCTGCGATCGCTGCCCGCCTTCTTCCAGATCGTGCATCTGGCGAACCTCGCCGGGATCGCCCGCAGCATCCGTGAAGAGACCATCACGCTCGTACGCTCTCGGCAGCGGACGAGCCTGCACGCGCTGTCGACCGAGGCGACCGCAGACCCAGAGGTGCTCGGCGTCATCGGCACGCTCCACGCCCGGTCACTGACCGCGGACACGTTGCTGCGGCTGGCCGCGGAAGGACTGGAAGCGGCCAACGCCGCCGGGACACGGGAGGCGTACGCCGCGAACTTCGCCGACGTGTCCGCGGCACAGGTCGCGATCATCGAGGCGGTCCTCGACGCCGCGACGATCGCCTTCAACGCGGGCGGTTCGTCGGCCGTCCGGGAGCGTACGCACCTCGACCGGCACTGGCGTAACGCCCGCACGCTCGCCTCCCACAACCCGGTCATCTACAAACCGCGGGTGATCGGCGCCTACCTCGTGAACGGCACCCCACCGGACAGCTCGTTCGACCGTGTGCTCGTCGATCGGAAGGAGAGCGACCATGAGTCGTGAACTGCATCTCAACGTGAACATCCTGAACGCCGGCGTCTTCGGCGGCTCCTGGCGCTTCCCAGGCACCGACGCGACCGCAAGCTACACGATCGACCACTACACCGAGATCGCGAAGAAGGCCGAGGCCGCGCAACTGGACGCGGTCTTCCTGGCCGACGGCCCGGTGCTCGACCCGCAGGTCCGGCACCGGCCGGGCAACAACCTCGAGCCGACGATGGTGCTCGCGCGGATCGCGGCGCAGACCGAGCGGATCGGGTTGATCGGCACGCTGTCGTCGTCGTACAACGATCCTGCCGAGCTGGCTCGCAGAGTCGCCGATCTGGACTACGTCTCCGGCGGTCGCGTCGGCTGGAACGTCGTCACCACCGCCGGACCTGTTGCCGCCCGCAACTTCGGGCGGGACGGTGAGCCGGACCACGCGCTCAGGTACCGCCGGGCGGCCGACTTCGTGGAACAGGTCGTCGGGACCTGGGCGGAACGAACCGAGCACACGTCCCCGCAGGGCCGGCCGGTGGTGGTGCAGGCCGGCGGGTCCAGCGACGGGCGCCGGCTGGCGTCGCGGATCGGCGAGGTGATCTTCTCCGCCGATCAGGACCTCGAGCATGCCCGTACGTTCCGCGACGAGATCCGGCTCGGTGCCGCTGACTTCGGACGCCGGCCCGAGGAGGTCGTCGTACTCCCAGGGCTGTCGACCGTCGTCGGCAGTACCGAGGCGGAGGCGAGGCAACGACGGGAGCTGCTGGACGAGGTGCTGCCTGATGCGTATGCGCGTGCGCGGCTGGCCGGGCAGCTGGGCTTCTCGCTGGACGGGTTGGACGACGACAAGCCGATCCCTGCCGAGTTGCTGGTAGAACCGGACGCGGCGGGCGGGTCGCAGACGTTCTACCGGATGGTGAAGGGGATCATCGACCGCGACAACCCGACGCTGCGGCAGTTGCTGAAGAAGCTGAGCGGCGGCGGTGGTCACCGGATCGTGGTCGGCACACCGGAGCAGATCGCCGGCGACATCGAGCGCTGGTTCCACGCGGGCGCCGCGGACGGGTTCAACGTGATGCCCGACGTACTGCCGTCGGGATTCGACCACTTCGTCGAGCAGGTCGTTCCGGAGCTGCGGCGGCGCGGGTTGTTCCGGCACGAGTACGCCGGTACGACGTTGCGCGACCACCTCGGTCTCGGCGTACCGGACGTGCCGCGCGGCGTGTGGGGTCCTTTGGAGGCGGCGCGATGATCGTGTTGGAGTTGGGCGTCGGGCAGCTGATCGACGCCGACGGGCGCGGGCCCGATTCGCCGTTGGTGGGGAGCTTGTCCGACGCGGTCCGGATCGCGCAGGTGGCCGAGGCGGCCGGAGTTGCCGGGCTGCGGTTGCTCGACGCGGTGCCGGGTTTCGCTGTCCTTGATCCGACGGTGGTGGCGTCGTTCCTCGCCGGGCGTACGTCGGCGCTCGGCTACCTCGCGGACGTATCGACGACGCATCATGCGCCGTACAACCTGGCTCGGCGGATCCACTCGATCGACCGGGCGACCGGCGGTCGAGCTGGGCTCGTGCTGCGGCCGGGGGAGGGCGACGAGGTGACGGACGCCGTCGTACCCGATGCTGCGGCTAGTGATTCGAAGGAGCGCTGGTGTGAGTACGCCGAGATCCTGCGGCGGCTGTGGGACTCGTTCCCGTCCGAGGCGCTGGTCGGGGATCAGGAGGCGGGAATCTTCGTTCGCGACGAGCTGATCCGGCCTGCTGGGTTCGACGGGCGGTTCTATCGAGTCGCCGGTGCGCTCGACGGCCCGTCGTCGGTGCAAGGCCGGCCGGTCCAGGTCGCGGCGGTCACTGACGCGTCCGAGATCGCCTGCGTGGTCGGCCATGCCGACGCGGTGATCGTCGACATCGCGGCCGCGCCGCTCGCCGACGCCGCCCTGACGACCGAGCTGGAACGACGCGGCCGCACGCGCGCTGAGGTCGCCTTGCTCGGCCGGATCCAGGTGCCGCCGGGCATCGACGCCGACTGGCTCCACGACCAGGTGACCAGCCAATCCCTGGACGGCTTGGTGCTGACCCTGAACGGCACGATCCACGAATTCCTCGCGTTGATCGAGAGCGCCGTGTCGAGACTCGTGGCCCCAGGACCGGCACGCAGCCTTCGGGAGGCGCTGGGCCTCGCACCGGTCGCGCCCACCGCACACCCACCGGACACGGGAACTTCCGCGACGCCAAGTGCGACGCCAAACGCGACACCGGGCGCGCTGCCTGGGGCGGCTGATGCGCGGAGTTCCGTTGGCGTTGGACGGGAGGCGACAGCATGACCGCCATCGCACCGCCTACTACGCAGGGCCTGACCGACACCACATCGTCTGCTCCGGAGCGCCTGACTGTTGAAGGGATCCAGGCAGGTGTTGCTCCGGTGCTGGAGCGGCTTGCTGCGACGGCTCGGGAGCGGGAAGGTACTCGGGACTATCCGTTCGAGGAGGTTCGGGCGCTGGCTGAGCAGCGGATTACGCTGATCGGTGTCGCGGTCGAGGACGGGGGTGCGGGCGGGACGTTGCGCGATGTCGTGGAGTTGGTCATCGCGATCGCGCGCGCCGACTCGAACGTCGCGCAGGCGCTTCGTTCGAGTTTCCTGACCGCCGCGAGTGTGGTCGCACGGCGGGACCTCCCGCACCGGGAACGGACACTGGCACGACTGCGAAACGGTGACCTGTTCGCTGGTACGGCCAACGAACGCGGCGGCGCCGCGGGTGCGGTCGCGACGAGACTGCTCCGCAAGGGCGACGGACAGGTGCTCAGCGGCGCGAAGTACTACTCGACGGGCGGCCTGTTCGCGCAGTGGTTCGGCGGTACGGCGACCGACGAGGACGGCAAGATCGTCCGCTTCACGATTCCAACTGACCGGGAGGGCGTGGAGCGGCTCGACGACTTCGATGCGATCGGGCAACGGCTGACGGCGAGCGGGACGACCCGGCTGAACGACGTACGGGTCTCTCCGGACGAGCTGATTCGCGCCGACGAGGCGCCGCCGCGGAACCCCTGGCAGGGTTCGTTCGCGCAGTTGTACCTCGCGTCGATCGAGGCCGGCATCGCCGGCGCCGCGCTCGACGACGCGGTCCAGTTCGCAAGGGAGAAGGCACGACCGATCAAGCACAGCACGGCGGACCGCGCCGTCGACGATCCATACGTACGCCACGTCATCGGCGAAATCGCGGCAAGGGCGAACGCCGCACGAGCGGTGGTCCTGCTCGCAGCCGAAGAACTGGCCGCCGTGCCAACCGCCGGCGACCACGAGTTGGCCGCACCTGGCTCGGCCACTCCCAGTGATCCGGTGCGTGTCGCGGGGGCTTGGGCGGCGGTGGTGGTGGCGCAGGCGCAGTACGTCGCGGTGGAGGCGGCGTTGCGGGCGGGGGAACTTGTGTTCGACGTCGGGGGTGGTTCGGCGACGGATCGTGGTACGGCGCTCGATCGGCACTGGCGGAATGCGCGGACCGTCGCCAACCACAACCCGCGCAACTGGAAGGCCGCGGTCGTCGGCGGCTTCCACCTGACCGGTGACGAACCGCCTCCAACCGGCCTGTTCTGAAGGGACGACCATGGCACTCGCACTCGACCGCCGCCTCGGCCGCACCGGAGTACTCGTTCCACCACTCACCCTGGGGACGATGAACTTCGGGCGCCGGGCCGCCGAGGACGACAGCATCGAGATCATCCACGCCGCCATCGACGCCGGCGTGACCGCGCTCGACACCGCCGACGTCTATGGCGACGGTCGCTCGGAGGAGATTGTCGGCAAGGCGATTGTCAACAATCCGACCAGACGGGAAGACCTCTTCCTGGCGACCAAGTTCCACGGCCAGGTGGGAGACAACCCACAGCACGCGGGCAACAGCCGGCGGTGGATCACCCAGGCGGTGGAGAACAGCCTGCGCCGTCTCGGCACCGACTATGTCGACCTCTACCAAGCGCATCGACCCGATCCGCACACCGATCTGCTGGAGACGTTGCAGACCCTCGACGGTCTGGTTCGCGCCGGCAAGATCCGGTACTACGGCACCTCTGTCTTCCCCGCGCACCAGCTGGTCGAGGCGCAGTGGCTCGCGGAGAAGTACGGCCTGATCGCGCCGCACACCGAGCAGGTGCCGTACTCGCTGCTGGTCCGCGGCGTGGAGCGGGAGGTCTTTCCCGTCGTCCGGAAGTACGGCGTCGGCGTGCTCAGCTACGGCCCGCTCGCGGCAGGGTGGTTGTCCGGCAAGTACCGTCTCGGCGGAGAGCAGCCGGAGTCGGCGCGTGCGGACCTGATCGCCGGCCGCTTCGACATCTCGCTGGATCGCAACCAGGGCAAACTGGCCGCCGCCGACGCGCTGGCAAAGCTTGCTGAGAGCAATGACCTCACGCTGGTCGAGCTGGCGATCGCGTTCGCCTTGAATCACCCGGCCGTCAGCAGCGTGATCATCGGACCACGGACGCGGGAGCACCTCGATGCCTACCTGCGGGCGGTCGACGTACAGCTCAACGACGAGCTCCTCGACCGCATCGACGAGATCGTCGATCCGGGCACCCAGTTCCTGGAACGCGACACCGGTCGCGACACCCCATCCCTGCAACCAGCCGCCCTCCGCCACCGAGAGGTATGAGATGACCTACAGCGCCGACCCGGCCAGATACGAAACCCTGCCCTACCGCCGGACCGGTTCCTCCGGACTTGTCCTCCCAGCCGTGTCCTTCGGGCTGTGGCAGAAATTCGGCACCGACTACGCGTACGAGACGCAGCGCGAGATCATCCTGCACGCGTTCGATCTGGGCATCAGCCACTTCGACAACGCGGACCGCTACGGCCCGCCGCACCGCGCCGCGCAGGCGACCTTCGGGCGGCTGCTCGCGTCGGATCTGGCGTCGTACCGTGACGAGCTGATCCTGTCGACGAAGGCCGGCAACCCGATCGGCCCGAGCCCTTATCTGAAAGGCGGTTCGCGGAAGTCGATCCTGACGTCGCTCGAACACAGTCTGCGCGACCTCGGCACCGACTACGTGGACATCTTCTACCACCACAGCCCGGATCTGGAGACGCCGCTGGAGGAGAGCGTCGGGGCATTGGTCAGCGCCGTACAGCAGGGCAAGGCACTGTACGTCGGCATCAGCAACTATCTGCCGGACCGCGCCCATGCCGCGGCCGAGCTGCTGCGGGAGGCCGGCGTACCGCTGCTGATCCACCAGACCCGGTACTCGATCTACGACCGCCGTCCGGAGCAGAACGGTCTGCTGGAGACCGCGGACCGGGACGGGTTCGGTGTCATCGTCTACAGCCCGCTCGCTCAGGGTCTGTTGACCGATAAGTACCTCGACAGCATTCCCGACGGTGCACGTGCGCAGAACAGCACGTTCCTCTCGCCAGACGTGATCGACGAGACCTACAGGCGTCGTACGACGGAACTCAACAAGCTGGCCGAGTCCCGCGGGCAGTCCCTCGCGCAGCTCGCGTTGCAGTGGGTCCTGCGCCGGGACGAGGTCACGTCCGCGCTGATCGGGGCCAGTTCGACCGCGCAGCTGGACCACAACCTGCAGGCTTTGAGCTTCCCGGCGCTGACCGACGAAGAGCTGGCCATCGTGGACGAGCACGGTATCCACGGCACCGGGCTGAAGCTATGAACGAGGCGGTGGCCGCCAGCCGGATCGGGGCCGGGGTGGGGGACGGGCGGCCGTTCCGGCTTGGGTTTCTGCTGCATCTGGACAATGACAGTGCGCCGGCGGATGCGTACCGGCAGGCGATCGAGTTGTTCAAGGCTGCCGAGGAGCTCGGGTACGACTCCGGCTGGGTGATCCACCGGCACTTCCGGCAGGGCAACGAGCACGTCTCGGCGCCGCTGGTACTGCTGGCCGCGATCGCCGAGCACACCACCCGGATCCACCTCGGCACCGGCGTGTACGTGCTGCCGCTGGAGGACCCGCTCGTCGTCGCGGAGGCGGCCGCCACCCTCGACGAACTCAGCGGCGGCAGGCTGCAGCTCGGTGTCGGCTCCGGCCCGTTCCCCGGTGCCTGGGACGCCTTCGGCAAGGACCTCGCGGATCGCCACACGCTGTACGACGAGCGCGTGACGAGCCTGCACCGCTTGCTTTCCGGTCATCCGGTGAACAGCCTCGGCGAAGTACTCCATCCACCGGCTCGCGGTCTGCGGCGGCGGTTGTGGCAGGCGACGTCCTCCGACCCAGCGGTCGCGATCGCCTCCGCCCAAGCCGCCGGACGCGCGGGTGACGGTCTGCAGCTCTCGCGTGCGACGTCGTTCAACCGGCAGCAGACACCCGGGCGCCAAGCGGAGATCGTCGCCGCGTTCCGGGGCGCGCACCAGGCGGCCTATCCGGAGGTCACGCCACGGGTGCAGGTCTCGCGGGCGATCTATCCGCACCCGGATCGTGCCGCGGCGGTCGCCGCGGTGGCACCAGGAGCGAGCCGGTGGCAATCCTGGATCGCGTCGCGCCGGAGCCTGCCCGAGCTGACGGTCGAGGAGTTCCTCGAACGGGACAACGCGCTGCTCGGACCCGCGGAGGGAATCGCCGAATCACTCGCCGCCGACCCGGCCCTCGAACACGTGACCGATCTGCTGGTGAGCTTCGTGCCCGGCGTACCGCCGGTGGACGAGCACCTCCGATTGTTGCAGGCAGCAACGGAAGTCGCCGGCCTGCTCGGCTGGGAGCAAGCGCGATGACCTTCCACCTGATCGCCTCACTCATGACCCCGGGACACTTCCGGAGCGCCTGGCGGCTGCCGGACGCGGACCCTCGCGCGTACCTCGACGTCGACTACTTCCGCGGACTCGCACAGCTCGCCGACGAGACCGGCCTCGACGCGATCTTCCTCGGCGACGCGCCGGCGCTCGGCCCGGAGGTCGGTACCAACCCAGGCACCGGCATCGATCCGCTGATCCTGCTCGGACACCTGGCGGCGGTGACCGAACGCGTCGGCGTACTGATCACCAGTTCGACCAGCTACAACTCGCCATACAATCTGGCGCGTCGCTTCCAGGCGCTGGACATCGTCACCAAGGGCCGCGCCGCGGTCAACCTCGTCACCACCTACGCCCCGGCCGCGGCGGCGAACTTCGGGTTGACCGAGCCGATGGCCAAGGAGACCCGGTACCGGCGGGCGTACGAGTTCCTGACCGTCGTACGCCGGTTGTGGGACAGCTGGGAGCGTGGCGCGATCATCGCCGACAAGCAGACCGGCCGGTACGCCGATCCCGCGCGGATCCATCCGGCCGACCACCACGGTGAGTTCTTCTCGGTCGCCGGACCGCTACCGGTGCCCGGCGACCATCCCGTGGTCGTGCAGGCCGGCGGCTCCGAGGGCGGCCTGAAACTCGGCGCGGAACTGGCCGACGTCATCTTCACGGTCGCGCAGACGCAAGCCAAGGCCGTCGACTTCCGGGACGAGATCCTTGGCCGCGCCGTCGCCGCCGGGCGTGGGCAGGACGACGTGAAGGTGTCGCTCGGCGTCATCGTTCTCGTCGGCGAGACCGAGGACGACGCGCGCCGACGGGCCGACGAGTTGTACGGCACGCTGCCGATGGACAACCTGGCGCGCGGCGTTCTCACCAGCCTGGGCCTACCCGAGCGAGACCTCGACGAGCCGATCCGGTTCGACGACCTCCCGGACGTCCCGGTGGCCGAGGCCGGTTCGGTCGGCTTCCAGGTCAGCACCCGGGCGCTGCTCGCCGAGCGCCCGCTGTCCGCGCGGGAACTCGCCCGTTTCGCACCCGGCAGCGGCCACCGCCTCGTGATCGGCACGGCCGAGCAGATCGCCGACGACCTGGAATCGTGGTGGCGCGCCGGCACCGCCGACGGCTTCACGATCATGTACGCCGACACGTCGGTCGACTTCGAGCGCTTCGCCCGTCAGGTCGTCCCGCTCCTCGTCGAACGTGATCTCTTCACCCCGGCCCCGCCCGGCACCACCCTCCGCCA